>NZ_JBFBFA010000087.1:0-11245 GCF_040683915.1 Kitasatospora sp. NPDC093102
TCTCACCGATCGAGTTCGAACAGCAACACCACATGCACGCTAGACTCTCACTCGCAGCATGAACCCCTGTGTCCACGTTCCAGGGGTCACCTCAGCCTGGCCCGACCCCTCGCCGAAGACCTACGCCGCCCCTGGGAGCGACCGGCGACCGAACCGCGCTGGCTCACCCCGTCCGAGTGCGGCGCGGGTTTCGCAACATCCGCGTGATGACAGCAGCCTGCCCGGCAGCCGCACCGAAACCGTCCGGCCGGGTGCGGGACGGCCTCCCGGTTCGCAGACCAAGCGCCGGGCCAAGCGCCATGAGGTCGGCAGGAGCGTCAAGCGGGCCGAGCCGATCAGGAAACACCAGACCCGCCGGCCATGAACGTCGAGCTCAGGCGGTGCCGGTGGTCTCGGTCCGGACGTCGTACGGGCGCAGACCCCGGCTCTCGTAGTTGCGTAGGGCGTTCGGGTGATCGTTGGTGTCGGTGTGCAGCCAGACCCGCCGGACGGACTCGGTGCCGAGCGGCTCGGTGGCCCACGCCTGGCGCAGCGCGAGCGTCAGCGCGTAGCCGCCGAGGCCACGGCCGACATGCTCCGGGACGAGCCCGAAGGTGGTGATCTCCACGTCGCCGGCCGGGTGCGGCTCCAGGTTGGCGACGCCGGCGGGCTCGCCGTCGTGCGTCAGCAGCCAGTACTGGCGCCGGGGGTGCTCGGCGAGGTGGGCCGCCCAGTCGGCGGCAGTGCGGGCGGTGCTGCGCCAGCCGTGCGGCGCCCCGACGCGCGCCTGGACGGCCTGCACCTCGGGGGACGAGCCGTCGGCCGGGACGAGGGCCAGCGCCGCGACCGGCGGGGACGGGCGCAGCTCGGCCGGGTCGGTCATCTCCAGGTACGTGACGGTCTTCTTCATGCGGTGAGACTACGGCCTCGGCCCGCCGCGCCGGCCGGTGGGTCAGAGGCCGGGGCCGCTCAATTGTCGTCAGGGCTGCTTGCCGCCCACCTGTCCGACCACCGCTGCGCCAGAGCGTCAGCCGTGACGGTGTCGGGACACGTCGTAGAGCAGCCAGTAGTAGGGGGCCTCCTCGTCGGCGGGATGGAGGCTGTCCAGGATCTCGTCGCCTCGTGGATCGTCCCGTAGCGCGAGCCGTACGGCTGCCTCCACACGTACGTCCTCGTCCGGATCGGTGAGGCAGGTGACGAGTGCGTCGGTGGCGCCCTGGTCGTGCGTGGGCGCGGAGGCGAGGGCTCGGCATGCTTGCCTGCGTACCGCCGCGTCTTCGTCCTCTGTGCGTTCCACGGCTGCGGACAGGGCCTCGTGGTCGCCTCGTTCGATCGGGCAGTGCAGCCCCGAGAGCGCCGTTTGCCGGACTTTGCTGTCGATGTGACGGGTGAGTGTGGTGAGCGGCTGTTCGCGACGCGGGTCCGGGGTATCGACCAGTCCGGCGGTGAGCACCCGAGTGACGCGGGGGTCCGGTTCGCTCGCGACCCAGGGCAGGAAGAGGTCGACGAGTGGTCCGTCGAACGGCGCATCGTCACTCTCGTCGAAGAGGTTCATCAGGCGGAGGACCTCCGCGCCGAAGTAGCGCTCCAACGGCTCGGGCCGGTCGCGCAGGGCAACGGCCGCATTCCAGGTGGTAGGGCCGTGTCGTCCCGAGAGCGTGGCAGTCGTCGCCCACCACACCTCGTGGTCGACGTCGGGCTCGGCCAGCGCGCGGGAGAGCAGTTCGTCGAAAGGCGTCGCGATGCCGTACGACCTCTCCAGGTTGGTGAGTATCGCCGCGTGCCCGGTTCTGACGGTCAGGCTGCCCAGGGACAGTTGCTCGCAGACCAACCCGGAATCGGACGCGACGGCACTGCGATCGACCGGACCCTGCCGGCCGCTCTTGCGGCGTAGCTCGGCCACGACGTCCGTCTCGTGCCAGTGCCTGGCCAGCGCCAGGGCGTCGCGCCCTTCGGCGTCCTTGATCCACATGTGGGCGCCACGGCCGACGAGCAGGTTCGTGATGTCGCAGGCGCCCACCTCGATCGCGCGAAGCAGCGGGGTGCGGCCGAGGGCATCCGCACGGTCCGGACGCGCGGATGCCGCGAGGAGGATCTCCATCATCGGGAGATCGAAGGCTTCCACCGCCAGGCACAGGGCAGGGGTGCCGTGCTCGTCGGCAGTGTCGGGGTCGGCGCCTGCCCGCAGCAATGTGTCTACCACCTGCGCGTCCCCGTTCCGTACCGCGGCTATGAGTGGTTCCACCAGCGTGCCTTTCGTTCCCGCTCGGCCGGCCCGTCGTACAGCAGGACAGGCCCGAGGAAGCCCAACTGGCTTCGTTCACGTGAAGTAGCGGCGATTGGTCAGTACTTGGGGCAGCAGTTGGCGATCTTGAGTGCTGCGGATGCTCACCAGATGTGACGTCACCTGGCGGTGATGGGGACTCTGAACGGATCTGTATGGAGAACACTGGTCGCCTGCCCGGGAGCTTGACGGAGCTTCTCGTGCGCGCCCTCGACGCCCGGCCGGCAGTAGAAGCTCTCGATCCCGATCTTCCGTGAGTTCAGAGATTCTGAAGTGTCGGCCGGGCGAACCCACGGAAGCCCATGTGCCATTGAGGCATGGCGAGGCCGAGTTCGGTCCGGCGGTGGGTGTGCCGTACTACTTGTGGAGGGTCTCGGAGCCATGTCTGTTCTCATCTGGAGTCGTCGATGTCTGTTCGCCGTGTCGTGCCCAACATCCAGTCAGAGGCCGCGCAGGAGAGCCGGGAGTTCTATGGCCTGCTGGGCTTCGAGGAGGTCATGAACCACGGCTGGATCATGACCCTTGCCTCAGCGTCCAGCCCGGCGGCGCAAGTCAGCTTCATGACCAGCGACGAGACTGCGCCGGTCACCCCCGACATGAGTGTCGAAGTGGATGACGTGGACGCGGCCTATGCGGCCATGCGGGACAGCGGTGCGGAGATCGTCCACCCCCTGCAGGATGAGGAGTGGGGCGTGCGGCGGTTCTTCGTCCGTGACCCCAACGGCCGCGTGGTCAACGTGCTGAGCCACCGCTGACGCCGCTTTCCGCACGGTCGGAAAGATGCCGGTCACAGCCAAGGCTGCGTCATACCTGTGTCCGGCCCGCCAGCCACAGGTAAGTTCCGCCTCGGCACCCGGCGAGTTCCGTCCCGACGAAACACCCCACCGCAGGTCAGGACCTGTACGACGCCCATCACACCCTGCGAACCCGCACGTCCGGCGGTTCTGCAGAACGGTCGCCGGTTGCAGAGCTGCCGGGGGCGGCGCTGGAACCGGCTGCTACCGGAGCAGCGCGGCGCAGCGTCGCATGCTGCTCGCTTCGCTTCCTCTTGACCCCGGCATCCAGCAGAGGGGTGTGACGGAACGAGGAGTGCGACGGGGCGGAACCTGGGAGTATTGCTGTGACTCCTCCCCCGGCTGACGGCGTACCCGCCCTCAGGGGTCAGGGTGAAACACGCAGCCGCCACAGCTGCAGCCGCGTGCATACTGCGAACGACTTCGACCGTATCTGACCAGCTCAGGCAACGCCTCCGCACTCCAGGCTCCAGCTCACGGGGTCTGCTCACAGCTTCTGAAGTTGCGCCGGAGGTTGCATCAAGGTAGCCCCGGAGACCTTGATGCCGCGGGTCGGAGCACGGGACAACCCGCCGCGCGGACGCCGACTACGCCATCGCCGCGCTGCGCCACATCCTCACCCCGGCCGCCGTCCTTGAGTCCGCGCTCCACCTCGCCCAGGCCCTGCTGGAGCGCCCCGCCGGGGACCCGTTCCTCCTGGAGGCCGTCGGACTCACCGCCGTCATCCCTCAGTACCTCGTCGCCGCCCGCACCCCACCACCGGTACCGCCGGCCCAACTGCGCCCGGCGCCGGAGCCGACGGTCTCCACGCTCGGCACCCTGTGGTGACCTGAGACGGTGTCAGGACAACGTGTGCCACCTCGTACGGGTAACTGTGCACCACAGTTGACGCGGAGACCGACTACGGGTCTGCCTGTCAGCGGTACCGGGCGGGCCGGGCAGTGCCGTTGCCCAACGTGACCGCGAGGCGGCCGTCCTGTGGCTGACGGCCTTCCCCGCGACCATCCGGTGGCCGTGGCGGTCGGCGTGAACCACCTGCCGGGCCACGTGTCGGCTGCGCTGTCAGGAGCGGCAATGAGGGCAGGCGTTCCGCCGTTCGTGAGTCAGGGGCGTGAGGCCGGTGGTTAGTGACGTGTAATCGAGCCGACGACGGTTCTGGCGAGCCGTTCCACCTGATAGGTGACAGTGCTTCCCGTGAGCCGGTTCGGGTCGGCCAGGACTGGAGGGCCTCCGAGCGCCTGCGCCGCAACCGCTTGGGCGCGGCCACCACACCCCAAGCTCCCCACCGCCTGGGCGCGGTGACCACGACCGAGGCCGCCCAGCAGCTCGCCCGCACCGGTGAGCGGGACCTGGCCTCCCAGGCGTTGCCGGACCATCTGTGTCTGATCAACAGCGGTGGCACGCAGCCGGGCCCGGACCCCGAAGCCAGTCCGGATCCGTAGGCGTTCCAGGACACGTGCGCGCGGGCTTTCCAGGCGACGTGGGTGGTATGCGGGTTCGCCTCGTCGACGGCCCGCGGTTACGCTTCGCTCCTCGCGCGGGGGGCGCGGCCGATCTCACCGTCCGAAGCGAGAGTCGCTGAGATGACGAAAGACGCCCCAACGGGCAGGCCGAGCCTCGCCGCCCAGGACAGCGCCTCGGCGCGGGACGTGTCGCGCTCGGCCAGGCGGGCGGCAGCCAAGGAAGGCGGCACCTTGTCCTCGTCCAGCAGGACGGCCCACTGGCTGCCGGTGAGGGCCAGGTGGCGCAGCTGCGGGAACTCCGCGAGCACGGTCAAGCCCTGGACGGCGGCTTGGGAGAGATCCAGGCCGCGCAGATTCGGTGCCGTGCGCAGCGGGGTGAGGTCGGTCGTGGCGGTCGTGGCAAGGTCCAGCGAGCTGAGGTGTCGGTGGCCCTTGAGTGGTGCGAGGTCGCCGCCGCCGAGGTCGACGGCCAAGGACTCGACGGGCAGGTCCCGGATGGGGGCCAGGTCGGTGACAGGGCGGCGCCCGCAGATCGGCGGGCAGCGGTCGGCCGAGGCGGCGCTCGGCGTCCACGAGGGCCGCCTCGGTCACGGGCGGGGGCAGCGTCTCGGAGCGTCCCAGGATCTCGGCACGCCGCTTCAGGTAGGCGCGGAGCCGGGCGAGTGCCAGGTCCGGGTCGCCCGCCAGGCCTGCCGTGCCCTCTTTCCGGGCGTACCCCGCCGGGGACAGCCGGTAGCCGTGATCCAGGACAGCCAGGAAACCCGGACGCTCTCCGTGCAGGCGTGAGACGACGTCGGGGGACGCGACCAGCGAGTACCCCCCGGACGGCCGGCACCGTATTTCCAGCCTGGTGCGCTCCCAGCCACGAGCCGTACCCACCGCCACCGTCACGTCACTCAGATCCTGGAAGCCACGGGCCAGATGGAACGGCCGCGCGGTCGCGCCGGAAAGCATGCACTCGCCGGAGACGTTGAGACCGAAAAGGCCTTCGGTGCTCACCAGCACCGCCTCCGTCCACCCCTCCGGTGCGTTCGCTGCGATGGTCCCAACCACCCGTACGACGCCCTGCTCAATCAGCTCGGCCATGTTCTGTTCCGCTTCTGTCGACACTCGGTGATCATCGCAGGGGGCCATGACAGAGACGGTCAGCAGAAGCCCGGCCGGGACTACCGCAGGCTCAGCCTGGCGGAGCCGACGGTCATGGAGCACAAACCCGCCTCGTGTCGGCGTCCACCTCAACACGCTGAAGCCGACAGGGAATCTCCACCACCCCGACACGATCCGCCGATCCCGACGGGCCGGCGTGGTCCGCCGCTACCCGACCCCGTGGCCCTACGTCGTCGCCTTCGAGCGCGGCCCCGAGTGCGCCGTGCGCGACCTCCGGATCACCCGCTGCGCCGATCACCCGCTTACCCCGTGGCGCCGCTGCCACCGGTGCGGGTGGCGCGCCAGGGGGACGCGGCGCTCTACCGGTACGGCCGCACGGCCACGCTGCCGGGGTTCGGACGCGCCGGCCCCGACGGGCCCGGCACCCACCTCAAGCAGGCGGAGCTGACGCTGGCTCCGCCGGCCTCCTGCGACCCGTACACCTCGCCCGGCGACTCGCCGCTGTTCAAGGTCTGCGGCCTGCCGCGGGCCGGCACGACGGACAGCGTCTGCAAGGGGGACTCGGGCGGGCCGCTGGTGGCCGACGGTGTGGTGATCGGCGTGCTCTCCACCGGCAACAAGTACTGCGACACCCAGTACCCGGTCTCGGTGTTCACCCGGGCCACCGACGTCCCCGCCCAGCTGCTGCCCTGACCGGCTGGCGAGGGCGCCCTGGACCGCCTCCGGTGACCGGAGCCGGGTCCTGCACGGCGGTCGAATCAGGGTGCCATTGGTCCGGAGCCGTAGGCGTTGCGCGGGACGTCGTGGCCCGGCGGCCACCCTCCCGGGCGCGTGGGCGCGCCCGGGAGGGAAGGGCCTAACCGCCGCAGGTCAGGTCCTTCGCGGGCAGTCGGCCCGTGGTCAGGTAGCGGGTGACGCTGCCGTCCGCACAGGAGGGGCCGGCCACCACCACGCCGTGGCCCTCACCGCCGGCCACCGTGACCATCCGTGCACCGTGCAGCGCCCGACGCATGCCCTGGGCCATGGCCAGTGTCGCCTGGGGGTCCCACTGGTTCTGCACGATCAGCGCGTTGACGTCGTTGTTCACCACGGTGGCCGGCTCGCGGGCCGCCGACTTCCAGAACGCGCACGGCTGGATGTTGGCTCCCAGGTCGCCGGCCAGCGGGTACTGGGCCCGGTCGCGGATCGCGTCCCGGCGGTACTGCTCGGGGTCGCGCGGCCAGCTGTGGGTGTCGCCGCAGAAGACGGCCCAGACGGTGGCGGTGGTGTTGTCCGTCGGAACGACCGACGGCACCGCCGGCGCGGCCGGCCCGCCCGCGGCGGCGGCCTTCAGTGCGACGATCCAGGGGGTGACGGTCCCGACGTGGACGAACGCGGCGTACCCGGAACGGATGGCGTCGCCGTCGAGCGCCCCGTTCTCCGTGGGGACGGGCGTGCGGTCGGCGTGGGCGACCAGGTCCCAGTACGTCTTCCGGACCTCCGTCGGCGTGGCACCCAGCCCGTACGCCGCGTCGTGGGCGGCGGCCCACTCGGTCCACCGGGTGAAGGCGAGTTCGGCCCCCGGCGCCGACCCCCGGAGCGTCCCCCGCCACGCGAGCGCCGGATCGAGTGCGCTGTCGAGCACGAACCGGTCCGAGCGCTGGGGGAACATCTGCGTGTAGGCGGCGCCCAGGTAGGTGCCGTACGAGTACCCGAAGTAGGAGATCCTCCGCTCTCCCAGCGCTGCCCGGACGACGTCCATGTCCCGCGCCGTGTTGCGGGTGGTGATGTGCGGCAGCACGTCACCCGCCTTGGCCCAGCACTTGTCGGCCACCGTCCGGGCCCAGGCCACGTCCTTTGCGAACGTCCCTGCCACGTAGGGGTGTTGGAGGGTCCGCTCGTCGGCCGTCAGGTCGCAGCCGATCGGCGAGCTCTGCCCGACCCCGCGCGGGTCGAACCCGATCAGGTCGAAACGCTCCCGCACCTCCGCCGGCAGCAGCGGCTCCATCTCCACGGGCATGGTCAGCCCCGGGCCGCCCGGGCCACCGGGATTCATCAACAGCACCCCGTGCCGCTGCTTCGCACTGCCCGCCTTCACCCGCGATATCGCGATGTCGATCTTCCGGCCCCCGGGATCGCCGTAGTCCAGCGGCACCTCGACCTTCGCGCACTCGAATGCCGCCGGGCGGCCCGCATCGCAACGCCCCCACCGGAGTTGCTGCTGTCCGTACCGCTGGAGCGGATCGCCCGCCGCGAACGCCGTCACGGGGGTGAGCGCCGTCAGCACGGTCGTCACCGCCCCGACCGTCAGCGCGGAAATCGTCCGTCCGTCTCGCAGAACCATGCCCGTCCTCTGTGCAGAACCAGTGCCTCGGAAGTGCCTCCAGTCTCCGTTCCGCCGCACCCGCACCATGTACGGCGCGGGGATGGGCTCACGGTCCAACCTGCGGCGTACGCCGTCGCACTGACGTAGGCCCCCGGTCTCATGGCCCGTCATCCACCGGTTCAGGAGGGCGGCTTGCCGTCCCGCTGCCGGAAGCCCGCGAACGCGGTCACCCGGCGGAGTGGAGAATGTGTGGTTTCCGGACGGGGCGGCTGTGTCGGGCAGTACGGTGCCCGCATGACCGTGCTCCTCCGCCGTCGTCACATCGACTTCGGCCGCATCCACTCCACCGGCTGTCCGGTCATCGTCTGATCGCCCGATCCGCCCGGCTGCGCCGTTCGGTTCCGTGCCGAACGGCGCCGCCGTGGCGGCTGTCGTCCGCCGCCGCCGCGCGGGCCCGCCGTCGCCTTGACCGGCGGTCCCGCGCGCGGCGCTCCGGACACATCCGTCGGGACACCAACCCGCTTGTCGGACCGGTCCCCCCGCCCAAGCCGCCTCCCTACCCGCTCTACGACGGGGCGCAGCAGATGGCAGCCAAGACGTGGATCGAGGGGCTGCCGGAGCGCGCGCCGAACGACGGGACGGCGGAGGACGGCGCCCACCAGGTGTGCACGGCGGGAAAGCCCGAGCGGCGGGTGCAGGGCGCGGACGGCAAGGAGGTCTGGGCGGACGGGTTCCGGCCGGCCGACGGCGCGCTCATCGACGCGAAGAACGTGCGCAAGACGGGCTGCAGCCCCCGTTCGCTGAAGGGCCTCCAGGAGGGCGACTTCCGGACGGGGTTCATGCTGGGCAAGGACGAGGACGAGCCCGCGCGCTACAAGGGCGCCATCGACAATCCGGCGAACCACGCCCAGTACCTTGAGGTCGACACACCTGACCCGGCGACGGTGGGCTACTGGCAGTACCTGCTCGCCAACAAACCCCACAGCCTACCGACCCCCCACGGCCCGGCGAGCTGGTGAACACCGACAACGACAGCGAGGCCGCCGCCACCGACCTTGCCGACGCCCTGGAAGCATTCGCGGACCACGCCGCCGCACCCGGCACGGGCGCCGGCGCCGACGTCCAGGTGACCATCGGCACCCCGTACGGAATCGAACAACGCACCGTCCGCCGCGTCACCGACTGGATCACGCGCCGACCCGAGCGGCTCGATGACACCGAACGCAAGTCCCTTGAGGACTTGGGCGAACGCAACCTCACGCTGGCCACGACCATCCAGTACGCCCGGCGCCTGGCCACCATGGTGCGCGAACGCCGCAGCGAGCACCTGGCCCTCGATGCCTGGCTCGCCGACGTCCGCCTCGACGGTCAACCAGAGCTCCGCGCCCTGGGCAGCGGGATTCGCCGCGACCGCGCAGCCGTTCTGGCCGCCGTGATCACGATGCTCACCTCGGGAGCGGTCGAGGGCAACGTGACCAGGATCGAGCTGTTGAAGGAGCAGATGTACGGACGGGCCAACTTTGACCTCCCCGACGCCGCAGCCTCCTATCACCGTGATCAACCGGCAGGCACCCCTCAATCAGCGACAGAACCAACTCCCGTGGCCTGCACGCATTGAGTGTCGATCGGCAGCGTGGTTGGCGCCTGGAAAGAATGTTGAACGTGTTCAAATTTACTGCCATGATGGGGCCGCTCCAGTAGCAGCCGAACCGTCGGCGCCCCGACGGCTCGGTACTTCACTCTGCGCCGGACAGGGAGGAGAACAACCGCACATGGACAGGGCAGCGATGCGTACGGGGAGGGCTCGCGGTGCGCGTGCCGCGGCCTGGGTGCTGGTACCGGTGTCCTGCATCGCGGCGGCGTCAGGCTGTGGAGCACTCGGATCGCGGCCGGACGAGGTCTTGATCAGCCAGAGCGACCTGGTCGACACCTGGACGAACGGCGACGGCATGACGCTGAGGTTCGACGCTGAAGTCGGCTCCTGTGAGCTCGACGGAACCTGGGAGTTCCATGTTTGCGACTCCGGTGCCTCCAGTCATTCCGACCGGGCCGACACCGAGGGCTTTGGAGCATCCGTTTCAGTTTTCCAACCCCGCCGCGTCACCCTGTGAGCGGCGGCCTCTGACGTGGACGGAGACCCCGGACCTGTGATGAAGAAAACCGTACTGGCCGTCGCGGCGGGCTGCGTGCTGACGCTGGCCATCCTGGCCTTCGTGTTCCTGAACCCCTTCGGCGGTTCGATCAAGACGGAGGAACTCCTGGGCTCCTGGACCGGCTCCCAGGGGGCGCAGCTGACCCTGCATGAGGACGGCACCCTGTCCGCCGTCAACATCCCCACCGAGTTCGCAGACGCGGACGCGACTGTTGTTCGGCAGTTCAGCGGTCAGGGGAGCTGGAGCCTGGAGGGGAAGTCCGCCCTGGCGGACCAGCAGATCGACGTGACGCTCGACGCGTCGGACGGCACCAGAACCAGCGTGCGGCTGCGTGTACGCGGTGACGGCGTCCGCGACGGGATCTACATCCCGGTGTCCGAGGACTCCCCGAAGAAGTTCGTGTTCAGGAAGCCCTGACACCTCGCGGACGTCACCGCACCGGGGGCGGGTGGGGCCGGATCGTCCGGCCCGGTTCAGACAACTCGAAATGGTGACCCTTATCCCACATGGAGGTCGTTCAGTGCCGCAGGGGGCGGAGCCCCATCGTGATCGCGCAGGGCAGGATGGCTGACAGCAAGGTTGACCCGGAGTTGAACGCGGACCTGCTGATTGAAACAGAACCCAATCGGACCTTTGAAGAAGGGCGGTTCATCTCCGAATGCTGAAGAAAGTAGCAGCTTCGTGGCCTGGATGGATTATTCATGCCATGCTGCGGTATCTGGCTGTTTGTGCGGCGCCGATATATCTGATTCTTCTGCTGATGGCACCCTTTGAACCCGGTGGCCACGATGCGGACGGCTACGCGCGGCTGAGACCTGAGGATGACTACGGGCTCATATGGCCAATTTTTGTCTACATCACCGCTCCGGGGATGGTGTCGCTGCTGCTGGTCTCCGCAGTGGCAGCGTGGGGGAAAGACGTCCGCATCGCCGCCGCATGTCTGCTGTCAATGCCCGCCTTGCTCTTCGTTTATGCGGGATTCTGGCAGTTCGGGCTGTTCATTGCTCTCGGTATCACCTACGCCTTCACCGTGATGCCGAGAACGGTTCGTAAACTCGTAGCCTAAGTAGGGTCGGGGACTGGCGCGGTGGCCGTTGCTCCGTTTCCAGTCCCCGCCGCTTCAAACCGTGCATGCAGTTCTCCCGCACACGGCTTTCCGA
>NZ_JBFBFA010000088.1:0-11087 GCF_040683915.1 Kitasatospora sp. NPDC093102
GAACCCGGAAGCTAAGCCTTACAGCGCCGATGGTACTGCAGGGGGGACCCTGTGGGAGAGTAGGACGCCGCCGAACAATTCTTCAGAAGAACCCCCATCCGGGTCCCGGATGGGGGTTCTTTGCGTTTCCGGAGCGGGGTCAGAGTTTGAGCTTGAATCCGACGTGTGAGGCCGTGAACCCGAGCCGCTCGTAGAAGCGGTGGGCGTCCGTGCGGGTCGCGTCGGAGGTGAGCTGGACGAGGTCGGCGCCGAGTTCGCGGGAGCGTTCGACGGCCCACCGGATCAGTTCGGTGCCCAGTCCGCCGCCGCGTTCGTCGGCGTGGATGCGGACGCCCTCGATGATCGTGCGGGTGGCGCCGGCTCGGGAGAGGCCCGGGACGACGGTGAGTTGCAGGGTGCCGACCGTGCGGCCGGCCCGGTCGGCGACGATCAGGTGCTGGTGCGGGTCGCCGTCGATGCGGGCGAAGGCGGCGCGGTAGGGGGTGAGGTCGTCGGGGCTCTCGCGGGTGACGCCCAGCGGGTCGTCGGCCAGCATGGCCACGATCGCCGGCAGGTCCTCGGCGGTGGCCCGCCGGATCGTCAGAACAGCCGTTTCAGTCATGATCAGAGACTAGAAGCACCCTGGTCCGCCGCCACACCCTGTCTACGCCCGTAGCACCCCTTCGCGGCCCTTCAGAAGGGCCGCAGGACCCCACCCGGCGTCACTCCCCCGGCCGGGCACTGGTGATGACGGCGAAGACGGCGCCGAGCGGGTCGACCAGCTGGGCCAGGCGGCCGACGCCGTGCACGTCCATGGCCGGGATCCGGACGGTCGCGCCGAGGGTGCCGGCGATGGCGATGCTGGCGTCGGTGTTGGGGACCTCGAAGTAGGGGAGCCAGTGCGAGCTGGTGCCTCGCGCGGTGTGCTCGGGGCCGAGCTGCATGATGCCGCCGTGGGCGTCGTCGGTGCCGCCGCCGGACGGGGTGAGGACGGTGTACATCACCTCGCCGAGCGGGACGTCCTGCTCCTGCCAGCCGAAGACGGCGCGGTAGAAGGTCTTGGCCCGCTCGGCGTCGACGCTGTAGCACTCGGCCCAGCAGAGGCTGCCCTCCTCGGTGACGAGGTCCAGGCCCCGGGTGTCGTGCGGCTGCCAGACCGCGAAGTCGGCGCCGGTCGGGTCCGTGTAGCCGGCCATCCGGCCCGCGGTGAAGACGTCGAAGGGGGCGAACCGGACGCGGCCGCCGGACTGTTCGACCAAGGCGGTGGTGCGGTCGGCGTCCTCGGTGGCGAAGTAGAGCGTCCAGCCGGGAGGGACGCTCTCGTCGGTGAGCGGGCCGAGAGCGGCGACGGTCCGGCCGTCGAGCTGGAAGAAGCCGTAGCCGCCGGCCTCGGGACCGGCCGAGTCGAAGGTCCAGCCGAACAGCGCGGTGTAGAAGTCGACGGACGCCCGGGTGTCGGGGCTGCTCAGGTCGAGCCAGTCCGGGGAACCGGGGCGGAAGTCGGTGTTGAGCATGGCGGCACTGCTCCTAGGACGGGGCCCGGACGGGCGCGGTCGACATCGGGCCCCCCTCGGTTCCTCCCAGCCTGGCACCTCGGCCGGGGCGGTGCACGGCAGGAGCTGCGGGATCGGAACGACGGGGTTGTCGGGGCGGGGCGGTACGGTGCGTAGCGGAAGCGATCCACCCGTACCGGTCGAAGGGGGTCCGGTGAGCAAGCAGGCGGCGCAGTCCGGGCAGCAGGTGCCGCGCCAGCTGGCGCAGGTCGAGGGCGTGCTGGAGCGGATCACCTACGCCAACGAGGAGACCGGCTACACGGTGGCCCGGGTGGACACCGGCCGGGGCGCGAACGACCTGCTGACGGTGGTGGGCGCGCTGCTCGGGGCGCAGGTCGGCGAATCGCTGCGGCTCCACGGGCGGTGGGGCTCGCACCCGCAGTACGGGCGGCAGTTCACGGTGGAGAACTACACCACGGTGCTGCCCGCCACGGTCCAGGGGATCCAGCGGTACCTGGGCTCGGGGCTGGTCAAGGGGATCGGGCCGCGGTTCGCCGAGCGGATCGTGGAGCACTTCGGGGTGGACACCCTGGAGGTGATCGAGAACGAGCCGGGTCGGCTGATCGAGGTGCCGGGGCTGGGGCCGAAGCGGACGAAGAAGATCGCGGCGGCCTGGGAGGAGCAGAAGGCCATCAAGGAGGTGATGGTCTTCCTGCAAGGAGTCGGGGTGTCCACCTCGCTGGCTGTGCGAATCTACAAGCAGTACGGCGACGCCTCGATCGGGGTGGTGAAGAACGAGCCGTACCGGCTGGCCTCGGACGTGTGGGGCATCGGCTTCCTGACGGCGGACCGGATCGCCCAGGCGGTGGGCATTCCGCACGACAGCCCGGAGCGGGTGAAGGCCGGCCTGCAGTACGCGCTGTCGCAGAGCACCGACCAGGGGCACTGCTTCCTGCCGGAGGAGCGGCTGATCGCGGACGGCGTGAAGCTGCTCCAGGTGGACGTCGGGCTGGTGATCGACTGCCTGGCGGAGCTGGTGGCGGCCGAGGGGGTGGTGCGCGAGGCGGTCCCCGGGGAGGGCGGCGAGCCGGTCACCGCGGTGTACCTGGTGCCGTTCCACCGGGCGGAGATCTCGCTGGCCAACCAGCTGGTGCGGCTGCTGCGGTCGGACGAGGACCGGATGCCGTGGTTCGGGAACGTGGACTGGCCGGTGGCGCTGGACTGGCTGGCGAAGCGGACCGGGGCCGAGCTGGCGCCGGAGCAGGAGCAGTCGGTGCGGCTGGCGTTGACCGAGAAGGTCGCGGTGCTGACGGGCGGTCCGGGCTGCGGCAAGTCGTTCACGGTGAAGTCGATCGTGACGCTGGCGCTGGCGAAGCGGGCGAAGGTGGTGCTGGCGGCGCCGACCGGCCGGGCGGCGAAGCGGCTGGCGGAGCTGACCGGGGTGGAGGCCTCGACGGTGCACCGGTTGCTGGAGCTGAAGCCGGGCGGGGACGCCGCGTACGACCGGGACCGGCCGCTGGACGCGGACCTGGTGGTGGTCGACGAGGCCTCGATGCTGGACCTGATCCTGGCGAACAAGCTGGTCAAGGCAGTGCCGATGGGCGCTCACCTGCTGTTCGTGGGGGACGTGGACCAGCTGCCCTCGGTGGGTGCCGGGGAGGTGCTGCGGGACCTGCTGGCCGAGGGCGGGCCGATCCCGTCGGTGCGGCTGACCAGGATCTTCCGGCAGGCGCAGCAGTCCGGCGTGGTGACCAACGCGCACCGGATCAACGAGGGCAGGCCGCCGCTGACGGAGGGGCTGGCGGACTTCTTCCTGTTCGCCGAGGACGACGCGGAGCGGGCGGCCGGGCTGACGGTGGACGTGGTGGCACGCCGGATCCCGCAGAAGTTCGGCTTCGACCCGCGCCGGGACGTGCAGGTGCTGGCGCCGATGCACCGCGGCCCGGCCGGCGCCGGGAACCTGAACACCCTGCTCCAGGCGGCGGTGACGCCGGCCCGGGAGGGGCTGGCCGAACGCCGGTTCGGCGGCCGCACGTTCAGGGTGGGGGACAAGGTCACCCAGGTCCGCAACAACTACGACAAGGGGCGGAACGGCGTCTTCAACGGCACAGTGGGAGTGGTGACCGCCCTCAGCGCGGACGACCAGCGGCTGACGGTGCTCACCGACGAGGACGAGGAGGTGGCGTACGACTTCGACGAACTGGACGAGCTGGCCCATGCGTACGCGGTGACGATCCACCGCTCGCAGGGCAGCGAGTACCCGGTGGTGGTGATTCCGGTCACCATGTCCGCTTGGACGATGCTCCAGCGGAACCTGCTCTACACCGCTGTGACCAGGGCTCGGAAACTCGTCGTGCTGGTGGGGTCACGCAGGGCGATCGGGCAGGCCGTCCGGGCCGTCAGCGCAGGTCGGAGGCACACCGCGCTCGACCATCGGCTGACAGCTGGATGATTATCCAACGGGATGGTTGCCTCTAATGTTCTCTTGACGTGAAGAGATTTACGGCAGAGCCTAGGGTGGGTGCCGATCTTGTCCGGTTCGTACCGGCTGCGGCGGCAGGTTTTGTAGGGGCGGGCCCTTTCGGGCCACCCCGGGTGCGCGACTGTCCTCCGGATGGGGGATGGTAGAGACAGTCAGGGCACCTTGGAAGAGGATTCATTTCGTCGGTGAGGAAGACGTGAGCGACAACTCGGTAGTACTGCGGTACCAGGACGGCGAGTACGAGTACCCCGTCGTCGAGAGCACTGCGGGCAACTCCGGCTTCGACATCTCGAAGCTGCTCCCGCAGACCGGCCTGGTCACCCTGGACAACGGCTTCGGTAACACCGCCGCGTACAAGTCCGCGATCACCTTCGTGGACGGCGACAACGGCATCCTGCGGTACCGCGGCTACCCGATCGAGCAGCTTGCCTCCGAGGGCGGCTTCATCGAGACCGCGTACCTCCTGATCAACGGCGAGCTGCCGAACGCGGACCAGCTGGCGGAGTTCAACCGCGAGATCACCCAGCACACCCTGCTGCACGAGGACGTCAAGCGCTTCTTCCAGGGCTTCCCGCGGGACGCCCACCCGATGGCCATGCTGTCCTCGGTCGTCGGCGCGCTGTCCACGTTCTACCCGGAGAGCCACAACCCGTTCGACGCGGCCCAGCGCCACCTGTCGACCGTCCGCCTGCTGGCGAAGCTGCCGACGATCGCGGCGTACGCGTACAAGAAGGCGATGGGCCAGCCCTTCGTCTACCCGCGCAACGACCTGAGCTACGTCGAGAACCTCCTGCGGATGACCTTCGCCGTCCCCGCCGAGGACTACGAGCTCAACCCGGTCGTCGTCAACGCGCTGGACAAGCTGCTCATCCTGCACGCGGACCACGAGCAGAACTGCTCGACCTCCACCGTGCGCCTGGTCGGCTCCAGCCACGCCAACCTGTTCGCCTCGATCTCGGCCGGCATCTCGGCCCTGTGGGGCCCGCTGCACGGCGGCGCCAACCAGGCCGTGCTGGAGATGCTGGAGAGCATCCAGAAGGACGGCGGCGACGTCGACTCCTTCATCACGAAGGTGAAGAACAAGGAAGCCGGCGTCAAGCTGATGGGCTTCGGCCACCGGGTCTACAAGGCCTTCGACCCGCGTGCCGCCCAGGTCAAGCTGCTCGCGCACGAGGTCCTCGGCCAGCTCGGCAAGAGCGACGAGCTGCTGGACATCGCGCTCAAGCTGGAGGAGCACGCCCTCAAGGACGACTTCTTCATCTCGCGCAAGCTGTACCCGAACGTGGACTTCTACACCGGCCTGATCTACCGCGCCATGGGCTTCCCGACCAGCATGTTCACGGTGCTGTTCGCGCTCGGCCGGCTGCCGGGCTGGATCGCCCACTGGCACGAGATGATCAACGACCCGACCAGCCGGATCGGCCGTCCGCGCCAGATCTACACCGGCACCGCGATCCGCGACTACGTGCCGCTGGACGCCCGCTGACCGGAGTGGAGCCGATCGCCGGCCCGCACGGAAGCTGAGAGGGGCCCGGCCGCTGTCCGAGCGGCCGGGCCCCTTCGCGCCCCGGTGGCGTGCCCGAGGGCCCGCGCGGGGACGGAACCGAACGGCGCACGACTCCGGGGCCGGCCGCAACCGGGGACGGCCGCTCAAAGCGTCCCTGGCCCGCCGGAACCCCGGCGTCGTGCGCGACGGCCGTCGAGACCGACGACCGTTCCCGGGGCCCGCCGGAGCCCCGTCGGCGACAGCCCGGTGGAAGCGCGGGAACACGTTGCCGTTCAGCGTGTCCCCGCCCATCGGAAAAACTGCCGCACTACCAACCTAAGACGTATCAGGGTGCGAGAAGTTACGCCCGGGGGGTGTGAGCTGCCTCTCGCCACGCTCCGTGTGCGCGTCGTACCGCGCCCATATCACACGTTCACTCGCGCGGGACGTCACCCTCCCCGCAGTCACGGCAACCGAGCGTGATAGGAATCGTGGCATTCCGGTACGGACCTCGCGCACATTCGCAGCGCGACGGCGGGACTGGGGAGGGAGTGGGCAGATGGCCAGGAACGTCGTCGTCACCGGCGGTGGCACGGGAATCGGGTACGAAGTCGCGCGTCGGTTCGTCGAGGCCGGCGACCACGTGGTGATCGTGGGCCGCCGCCGGGAGGTCCTGGAGAAGGCCGCGGCCGGCCTCGGGCCGAACGTCACCCCGCTGGTGTGCGACCTCGCCGATCCGGACGCCGTCGAGGCCGCGCTCGCCGACCTGCCCGAGCGGATCGACGTCCTGGTCAACAACGCCGGCAGCCGGGAGACCGTGGTCGGCGGCGGGCCGCACGCCCTGCTGGCGCGCTGGCGCGGCGACTTCGAGCGCAACGTGCTGACCGTGGTGCTGCTCACGGAGTCGGTCCGCGACCGGCTCACCCCGGGCTCCGGCCGGGTGGTCACCATCAGCTCCATCGCCGCCCTGCGCGGGGCCGGTTCGTACGGTGCGGCGAAGGCCTCGCTGCACGCCTGGAACCACTTCCTGGCCGCCCAGTTGGGCACCTCGGGCATCACCGCCAACATCGTCGCGCCGGGTACGGTCGCGGGCACCGAGTTCTTCGGGCCGCGGCTGGACGAGGCCGAGGTCGCCCGCCGGGCCGCCCGCACCCTGCTCGGGCGGATCGGCGAGACCGGAGAGGTCGCCGCGGCGGTGCACTTCCTGGCCTCGCCCGAGGCCGGCTTCATCACCGGCGAGATCCTGCACTGCAACGGCGGCGAGCTGCTGGGGCGTTGAGGCCCCGGAACGCCCTGTTCGCGTGAGGGCCCCGGACCGGTACCGCGGTACCGGTCCGGGGCCCTCACGCATCCGGGCTCAGTCGGGCTGGAAGCGGCGCAGCCGGAGGCTGTTGGTGACCACGAAGACCGAGGAGAAGGCCATCGCGGCCCCCGCGATCATCGGGTTGAGCAGGCCGGCGGCGGCCAGCGGGACCGCCGCCACGTTGTAGCCGAAGGCCCAGAACAGGTTGCCCTTGATGGTGCCCAGGGTGCGTCGGGAGAGCCGGATGGCGTCGGCCGCCGAGCGGAGGTCGCCGCGGACCAGCGTGAGGTCGCCGGCCTCGATGGCGGCGTCGGTGCCGGTGCCCATCGCCAGGCCCAGGTCGGCCTGGGCGAGTGCGGCCGCGTCGTTGACGCCGTCGCCGACCATCGCGACGACCCTGCCCTCGGCCTGCAGCCGCTTGACGGTGGCGACCTTGTCCTCGGGGAGCACCTCGGCGATCACGTGTTCCGGTGCGATGCCGACCTCGGCCGCCACGGCCTCGGCCACCGTCCGGTTGTCACCGGTCAGCAGGACCGGGGTCAGGCCCAGCGCGCGCAGCCTGCCGACGGCCTCGGCGCTGGTCGGCCTGACCGCGTCGGCGACCTCCAGCAGGGCCCGGGCCTCACCGTCCCAGCCGACCGCGATCGCGGTGCGGCCGGCCGCCTCGGCGGCGGCCCTGGCGCGGGCCAGGGAGGGCGGCAGGTGCTGCGCGCGGTCGGCCAGCAGTGCCACGCTCCCGGCGACCACCGTGCGGCCCGCCACGACCCCCTGCACGCCCCGTCCGGGCACGCTGTGGAAGTCCGCGACGGCGGGCAGTTCGCCGGCCCCGGCGGCGGCCTCGGCGATCGCCCGGGCGATCGGGTGCTCGGAGGCGTGCTCGACGGCGCCGGCCAGGCGCAGCGCCTCGGCCTCGTCCACGCCCTCCGGGGTGTGCACGGCGACCAGGGCCATCCGGCCGGTGGTGACGGTACCGGTCTTGTCGAGGACGACGGTGTCCACCGTGCGGGTGGTCTCCAGGACCTCGGGACCCTTGATCAGGATGCCGAGCTGGGCGCCCCGGCCGGTGCCGACCATCAGCGCGGTCGGGGTGGCCAGGCCCAGGGCGCACGGGCAGGCGATGATCAGCACGGCGACGGCGGCGGTGAACGCCTCGGTGGGGCTGTCGGTGACCAGCAGCCATACCACCAGGGTGGCCAGGGCGATCAGGATGACGGCCGGGACGAAGACCGCGGAGATCCGGTCGGCCAGCCGCTGGGCCGCGGCCTTGCCGTTCTGGGCCTCCTCGACCAGCTTGGCCATCCGGGAGAGCTGGGTGTCGGCGCCGACCCGGGTGGCCTCGACCACCAGGCGTCCGCCCGCGTTGACGGTGGCGCCGGTGACGGCGTCGCCGACGGTGACCTCGGCCGGGACGGACTCGCCGGTGAGCATCGAGGCGTCCACCGCCGAGGCTCCCTCGACCACCACGCCGTCGGTGGCGACCTTCTCGCCGGGGCGGACCACGAAGCGGGTGCCGACCGTCAGCCGGTCCACCGGCAGCCGTACCTCGCGCCAGACCCGTCGTCCACCGCCACCCCCGTCCGAGGACGCCTCGCGCCCGCCCCCCTCGTACTGGAGGACGGCGACGTCCTTGGCGCCGAGATCGAGCAGGGCGTGCAGCGCGGCGCCGGCCCGGCGCTTGGAGCGCGCCTCCAGGTAGCGGCCGAGCAGGATCAACACGGTGACGGCGGCGGCGGTCTCCAGGTAGAGCGTGGCGGAGGCGTCGGTGTCGCCGATGGACAGCGAGAAGTCGTGGTGCATCCCGGGCATGCCGGCGTGGCCCCCGAACAGCGCCCAGCAGGACCAGCCGAAGGCGGCCAGGGTGCCGAGCGAGACCAGGGTGTCCATGGTGGCGGCGCCGTGCCGCAGGTTGGTCCAGGCGGCGCGGTGGAAGGGCAGGCCGCCGTGGACCACGACCGGGCCGGTGAGCGCGAAGGCCAGCCACTGCCAGTTGGTGAACTGGAGGGCCGGGACCATCGACAGCAGGACCACCGGGACGCTGAGGACGGCGCTGATCAGCAGCCGCTCCCGTTGGGGGTCGGCGGCCGGCCGGTCGGGGGCCGGGGCGCCGGCGGCCGGTTCGGGGGCGGCGGGCACCGGCGGCGGGGGGAGCTCGGCGGTGTAGCCGGTGCGCTCGACGGTGGCGATCAGGTCCTCCACCGTGGTGCCGGGGCCGAAGTCGACCCGGGCCTTCTCGGTGGCGAAGTTGACGGTGGCCTCGACGCCGTCCATCCGGTTGAGCTTCTTCTCGATCCGGGCCGCGCAGGAGGCGCAGGTCATCCCGCCGATCGACAGCTCGACCCGGTCCCGGGCCCCGAGGTCCGGGGCGGACGTGCTCATGCGGATCAGCTCCTTGGTGCAGGTGGACGGCGGGGGATGCTGCGGAGGCCCCCGCCGCCGCCCCCGGGTGGTTCAGGCGCTGCGGCCGATCAGCTCGTAGCCGGCCTCGTCGACCGCGGCGCGCACCTGCTCCTCGTCCAGCGGGGCGGTGGAGGAGATCGTCACGGTACCGGCGTTGGCGTCGGCGGTGACCTCGGTGACCCCGGCCAGGGCGGAGACCTCCTCGTTGACGGCCTTCTCGCAGTGGCCGCAGGTCATGCCGGACACGGTGTAGGTGATGGTGCTGGACATCGGAGGCCTCCGGGAGGTCAGGGCGGCCCGGGCGTTCGCCCGGGTGCGGCGCTGTCAACGACTCTCCTGACACCATACCCCTCTAGGGTATTTCCGGGGGTGGTGGGGTGGGTCGCCCGGCGGCGCACGGGCTCAGGGCTGGCCGGGCTTTTGTCGTGATCGTCCCTTATGTTCGATATGTGTTTCCGCTCCGCCGCGCCCAGTCTCCCTCGACTCCCACGGCAGCCGGACTGCCGCAGGACCGGCAGCGCGGCGCCCTGCTCGCCGCCGACCTCCAGGACGTGCCGTTCTGGCGGCGCGCCACCCCGGCGCTGGCCGCCGTCCTGCTGGTCGCGCTCGCGGACTTCCTCTCCGGCAAGGACCGCTACCTGGCCCCGTTGATGACCGTGGTGCCCACCATCGCGGCGCTGACCCTGAAGCCCGGCGAGCTGCTCCTGGTCTGCTCGCTCGGGTTGCTCGCGGTGTTCGGGCTCAGCCACTACGACCGGGCCGCCACCATCAACGACGTCCGCTTCCTGTACGGGGCGATGATCAGCTACGTCGTCCTGACGCTGTTCTCGGCCTGGGTCGCCAAGATCCGGATGCGGCGCGCGGCGGCCTTCGCGGCCGTCAGCTCCGTCGCCGAGGCCGCCCAGCGGGCGCTGTTGCAGCTGCCGGGGCCGACCGTCGGGCCGCTGCGGCTCGCCGTGCGGTACGTGTCGGCGGCGGACGCCTCACGGATCGGCGGGGACCTGTACTCGGTGCTGGAGACGCCGCACGGTGTCAGGGTCGCAGTCGGGGACGTCCGGGGCAAGGGACTGGCGGCGGTGCAGACCGCGGCGGTGGTGCTGGGCGCGTTCCGCGAGGCGGCGTACGACGAGGCCGGGCTGCGGGGCGTCGCGGCGCGGATCGAGGCCAGCGTCGAACGGCACGTGCCGGACGGGGAGTTCACCACGGCGCTGTTCGCGGAGTTCCGTACGCCGGGGGTGATGGAGCTGCTGCAGTACGGGCATGTGCCGCCGATCCGGGTGGACGGCGAGGGGCGGGCGCACGTGCTGCACGCGCCCGACCCGTGGGTGCCGCTGGGGCTCGGCCGGCTGGCGGCGGGGGAGCCGACCACCTGGGGGCAGCCGTTCGGGGCGGAGGACGTGCTGGTGCTCTGCACGGACGGGGTGATCGAGGCGCGGCACCGCAAGAGCGGGGAGTTCTACCCGCTGGCGGAGCGGGTCGGGCCGCTGGTGCGGGGAGCTGCGCGCTCGGAGGGGGAGCTGGAGGCGGCGGTGGGGCGGGTGTACGCGGACCTGCTGGCGCACACGGGCGGGGAGCTGCGGGACGACGCGCTGTTGCTGCTGATCGCACGGACGGACGCCCCCTCGCGCCCCTGACGGGGCCCGGGGGGGGCTGCGCGGGGAGGGGATGAGGGCCTGGGGAACTGCGCGGGGAGGCTCAGGCGGCGGTGACCTCCGCGAGGGTGCGGAAGACCAGGGCGGTGGAGGTGGCGCCCGGGTCCTGGTGGCCGATGCTGCGTTCGCCGAGGTAGGAGGCGCGGCCCTTGCGGGCCTGGAGGGGGACGGTGTCGCGGGCACCCTGTTCGGCGGCGTCGGCGGCCGCGGCCGCCCCCCCGGGGGGGGCGGCCCCCGTGGCGGCCCCGGGGCGGGAGGCGGAGATCCGGAGAGCGTGGTGTAGGGAAAAAGTGTA
>NZ_JBFBFA010000089.1:0-1968 GCF_040683915.1 Kitasatospora sp. NPDC093102
GAGGTCGAGGAGGTGGATGGTCCCGGTGAGGTCCTCGGGGGTGATGCGGGGGGTGTCTTCGTTCTCGCCGGTCCCGCCGGTGGCCGCCGTGGTGTCGTCGTCGAATGCCTCGGGCGGCCAGGGGGTCCGGTCGCCGGAGAGGGGCTCTGTCGTGTCCTCTCTGTCGGTGGTGGTGTCGGTGTGGGTGGCTGTGGGCGCGGTCGGGACGGTGCCTTCCACGCCTTCCGTGGTGTCCGTGGTGTGGGCGTGGGTGGCGGCCAGGAGTTCCTCGATGCCGGTGGGATCGAGGGCCATGTCGTCGCGGTCCCCGGCGTGGGCGGCGGTGTCGTCGTGGTTCCTGGTGTGGGTGGCCGTGGGGGTGGTGGGGTCGTGGTGGCCTGTGTGGTCGTTGCTGTCCGTTTCCCACGTCATCGGTATCGGGCTGTGGGAAGCGTCGGGGGTGGGTGTCTCGGTGAGGCGGTAGGGGTCGGGCTGCGGCCGGCCGTGGCCGGTGGTGGCCGCGTCTTCGTGTGGAGGGGTCAATCCGGTGGGGCTCGGGGTGGTCGGGTCGGATTCGTCGAGGAACCAGAAGCCCCAGTCGACGGCGTCTTCCTCTTCTGTCGGCCTGCCGTCGGCGGTGTCGGTCGGGGCTGTCGGCCCGGTCGGGTCGCCGTCCTCGATGCCGTCCGTGCCGTGGGCGTGGGCGGCGTGGGCGGCGGCCAGGAGTTCCTCGACACCGGTGGGATCGAGGGCCATGTCGTCGCGGTCCCCGGAGGGGGTGGCTGTGGGGGTGGTCGTGGTGTCGACGTCCGTAGCGTCCGTGGCGTCCGTGGCGTCCGTGGTGTGGGCGTGGGTGGCGGCCAGGAGTTCCTCGACACCGGTGGGATCGCGGGCCATGTCGTCGCGGTCCCCGGCGTGGGTGGTCACGGGGGTGGTCGGATCGCCGTCACCGTCGCGGCCGTCGATGGGATCGGTGTCGGCGTTGGTGTTGTGGTCGGTGTTGTGGTCGGGGGTGCGGGGGGGTGTCCCGTCCCGGTCGGAGTGCGGGCTTGTGGGTACGGGGTCGGGGGTGGGGTCCGGTGCGTGGTGGTGGCTGGTGGCGCGTGGGGTGGGTGCTGTGCCGGGGCCGGTGCGCGCGGCGTGTGCGGCGGGGGTGGCGGCGAACACCGAACCGGCGGGGAGTGCGCTGTCTGCGGGGCGTGGGGCGGGGACTCGCAGTCCTGAGGGGTCCGTCACCATCCGCCGTCCCGTGGCTTTCCGGGGCGGTCGCACGGGCGTGGGCGGCACCGGCGCCGCGTTTGTGGCGGCGGGTGTCTCGGTGTGTGGGGAGGGTGCCGGTGGTGTGGGGGTGGTGCCCGTCGCGGTGGTGGGTTTGCGGGTGCCGCGGGGTGTGGGGGTGGTGGTGGCGTGGTCGGTGGTGAGGTCGGGCAGGCCCGGGATCACGGCCTGGATGCGTTGCCAGGCCGTGGTCCCGGTGCGGTCCGGTGCGGTCCAGGCTTTCCGGCAGTTGTCCAGGACGCCGGTCGCGACGGTGATGGAGCCGAACCGGGCCTGGCGGGCCTTGGTTTTCGACAGCAGGACGCGGTTGGCGAGCTGTTCGACGACCGTGTCCATCGGCTCGTGCGGGATCAGGACCTCGGGCAGTCCCCGGTGGGCTCTCGAGCCGTTCCATTCTTTCAGCGCGGCCAGGGCCCGCCGGCCGTCTCCCGTGGTCAGCCGCACACCGGCCGCCACACCGGCACCGGCCGTCACACCGACACCGGCCGGCGCAGCGGTTCCGGTACTGGTCGGTGTCCCGTTCCCCCCGTTGCCGGCAGCACTCCCGGCGGGCCGGGGGCGCTCCCCTTCCACCCGTGGCTGCGGGGCCCGTGGCATCGGATGCCGAACCCGCGCGGGCCGGCCGGCGGCCGCTCCCGCCGGGTTTGTTTCCGGGCCGCTCCCGCCGGCCGCCACGTCACCGGCCGGTGGGCGCGATGCTGCCGCGTCCGG
>NZ_JBFBFA010000089.1:2068-8735 GCF_040683915.1 Kitasatospora sp. NPDC093102
GTGGGCCCACGGCGGCTCGTCGTAGGGCTTGCTCACACTGCGGTGATCCGGGTGGGAGAACACCACCGTCTTCTGGTAGTCCAGGCCCTTCAGCTTGACGCTCCACCGGAATTCCGCCCCCGCCCCCTTGGGCCTGGCCGGCACTGTCATGGTGAGGCCGAGGACGGTCTCGTCGCCGGGTTTGCAGGTGCCGCTGGTGGCGGAGGGAAGGACATGATCGAAAAACTCACCGCCGTCGGGCGTGGTGAACCGCACCCGCCACACCCCGTCCGTATGCCGCAGCACACCCGTCAGATCCTGCTCGCCGAAACTCCCCCGCCGGGACAGCGGGATGGTGATCGACAGGCCGTGGCAGTTGATCTTGGTGGGCGCTGAGCGGACGGTGAAGGGGTGGTCGGGGATCCGGCGGTGGAACCGCGTCACCCCACCCGCCTCCCCACCCGCCGGCAGACCCCCACCCACAGGCGCCGCCGCGATCTCGTCGGCCGGCCGGCCGGCATCACCGGCGGGTGTGTCGGTGGTGTGTGCGGGGGCGGTGGTGATCTGGTCGGCGTGGGCGGTGACCGCGTTGCGGGCGAGGGCGTGGATGTCGGCGGGACGGAACTTCGGGGGAACGGCCTCCATCGCCGCGAGCGCGTCCAGGTAACGTTCGGCCAAATCCGCCACGACGGCATCCGACTCCGACGGCACACCGCCACGCGACAGGCCCCGTTCCTGCGCCACCCCCACCGCGAACGCGACCGCCTCCGCCCGCGCCTCACCACCGAAAGAACCGGCACCCGGGCTCCCGACCCCGCCCACCGGATCCTCCCCGACCCCGCCCACCGGGTCCTCTCCGGCCCGGCCCGGCAGCAACTCCTCACCCCGGCCCGGCAGCAACTCCTCACCCCGGCCGGCCAGCGCCTCCACGCTCAGCACCCGATCCTCACGACACATCGCCACGGCATCGGTCAACAGACCCCAGCGGCGCGCTGCACCCGGACTCTGCCCGCCGGCACCGGTCACCGTCAGCAACGCGTCGATCCGCCCCCGCACCCCCGCACCCGTGTCGCCGTGGTCGGGAGCCAGTTCGTACAGCCGGTGCAGGGCCTCGAAATGCTCTTCGTCCGCCGGCAGCAGATGTTCCTCCAGGAACCCGGCATACGACATCACACGCTCCCGCCACACCGCCCCGGGACACGCGTCGAGCACGACGTTCACCCCATGCGCGAACACGAGCCGCTCCACACTCAGCCCCGCCCCGGCATCCATCCCCAACGCCGTGCCCGCCGCACGCCGCAGCCCCTCCACACCCGCCCCCACCGGCAACACGTACCGCGCCAGCTCACCGAGCGAACCACCCCGCAACGCCCGCACACCGTGTTCCTTCAACTCCCCCGCCAACACCACCAAAGCAGCCTCCACCCGCCCGTCCACCACCGGCGACCCACCCCCCACACCGCCCACACCACCCGTACCGGGCAGGTCACCGGCACGGGCGGAATCCCCCAGCGCGGTACGCGAACGCTTGGGCCGGAACGTCACCGTCGAACCCGCCGGCGAAACACCCGCCGACCCGGGAACAGGACGCTTGCCACGACCGCGCCCCGGAGCACCCGTACCACCGCCACCATCGCGCCCGCCACGACCGTCACCGACACCCGGGGCCACACCGGCCCCGGCTCCGTCACCGACCGTGCCCCCGACCCCGGTGGGCCCACCACCACCACGCTGCTTCCGCAACTCGTCACCCTTCGTCCGGGCACCAGCGGGCAGAACGAACCGACGCCGATCCGCAGCCGTCGCCTGACGCCCCGCCGCATCACGAAACACCCCCACCACACCACCACCCACACCGCCACCGCCATGCACCGTCCCGGAAACGCCACCACCGCCACCCGCGATGGCGGTGGCGGTGACGCCGAAGACGGTGGTGACCGGATGCCCGGCAGGAAGAAAACGCCCGGCACGAACCAGCTCGCCGGCACTGACGTCCTCACCCATCAGACGCCGAACAGCGAGCTCACCCGCGAACGCCGCACGCAACGCCACGACCTCCACGGGCTCCGGCACCTCAGCGGCCGGCGCGGGACGCCCCTCCGGCGCCACGATCATGTTCAACTCCACCCGCAGCCACTGCCGGTGAACCCGGGACAACCCCCTCCACCACCCGACCAGATCCACCCGGTCAACACCCTGAACCTCCCTCACCAACGGATGCCCCTGAGCCTTCGCCACCGCCCACGGCCAATGCGGCTCACCACTACGCCAATCCCCCCGCTCATACAACCCCCCACCCACACGCACCACACCATCGGACAACACCCCACCACCCACACCCCCACCCACACCCTGACCCACACCCACACCCACACCCGAGGCCGGGAGACCCCCATGCGCGGGGCGTGCCGGCCGGTCGGCCACGGTCCCGGCAGCCGCCACCCCGCCCTCGTCCCGGAACACCCCCACCCCGAAACCCCCCACAGGCACGTGCAACGAAACAGAAGACCCCTCGACAACCGGCCCACCGCCGTCGTGCCCGACTCGCGCGTCGGACACGACACCCGGATGCGGCACGACCGACACAGCCGACTCCGACACGACACCCCGCGAAACCCCGACCGAAACCCCGACCGGATCCGCGACGGGGACCGAACCCGGCGCGCGGTGCGGCGGCAGCTGGTCCCGGCCGGGACGGGCGTGTCCCGCCACGGCACCGGCACCGGTATCGGTGGGGTGGCCCGACCCGGCGGTGGGTATCCGCAGCTCCTGCCGGTCGGCCCGGTCGTGGGCCCCGCCGGTGTCGGCGGGCTGCGTCACCACGACCTCGTGCGACACCCCGCCCGGCCTGTGTGCGTCCACCGGGTCCGGGGAGAGCGACTGCGGCCCGTGTGCGACCGCCGGCCCTGCCACCCGCTGCGGTGTGGGGTCCGGGACGGGTGCGGGCTCCGGGGCCGGCTCGCCCGCCTGGTGGCCACGGGCCGGCCCCTGCCCCTGCCCCCGCCCCTGCCCGGGACCTTGGCCTTGGTCCTGGGTCGAGGTCGGGGTGGGGGTTTTCTCGGGCCGGTCGGGGTGTGGCCCCTGGGCCGGGGTTTTCCCGGTGTGGGGCGCGGGGGTTTCCGGTGTCGCGTGCGGCGGCGACGCGCTGTGGTGTCGGGTCTGTTGGTAGTGGTGGGTGGCGCCGCCGATCGCACCGGTGCCGGCGCCCGCGGCGGCGGCGAGGGCGAACGCGGTGGGGTCCCATGGGCCGTTCTGCCAGGCGGTGGAGATCACCATGCCGGCCTCGCCGCCGATCGCGCCGCCCAGCGCCCCGCCGGCGGTCTTCCGCAGCAGGTCCGGACCGGCCAGACGGTCGCCGAGTCCACGCCCCGCGACGTCCCCGATGCCGCCGGCGAGGCCGCCGACGGCGGAGATGAGCAGGGAGGTGGCGTCCAGTCCCTGTCGGTACTTCGCCGCCTCGATCGCCTGGACGAGGGCGTCCTGCCCGGCGCCGAACAACGCACCCGAACGCATCGCCCCCAACAGCTCCGCCACGATCTCGCTGACGGATCGGCGGCCACCGGCCATCACCGCGGGTACCAGCGCCGCCGAGGTCCCGCCGGTCGCGGCGATCGCCCACGCCAGCTGGGCGACCGTCCACAGGGTGATCGCCGCGGTGAAGCCCAGCATCAACTGCGCCCGGTCCACCTCCCGGGCCTGTTCCTCCAGTGCGGTGGCGCCCTCGTCCAGGGTTCGGGCGCCATCGCGGGCACTGTCCCCGACACCGACCAGGGTGGAGGCCATCATCGCCCCCGCCCCCGGCATCGCCACCCCGGCGCCCGCCACGGCCCGCTCCACCGCCAGTACCCGGTCGTTGACGAACCCCGCCGCCCGCCGCAACGCCCCCGCGCCCGCCAGCAGCCCCGCCGGGTCCGCTTTCGGGTACGACGACCCCGAGATGGCCCCCATCAGCCACGCCCACCACGACGGCGTCTGTTTCCCCGACCCTCCGAGGTTGACCATGCCGGACAACACGTCACCCACAGAGGACCTCGACACCGCAAATCCTTCCAGACCCAAAGAGCGGGAACCCCACCCACGACCGGACCGGATTGGAGCGGACCGATGGGAACACAACCGGGAAGACACAACGCGACACACCGACAGGGACGTTCAACCAACGAGGGGACGGGCGTGCCACCCCCGCCACGCCCAGTTACAGCGCTCGAGACCTCGCTGCGCCGCCAGGGCGCCCGTACACACGACCTGCGGCTGTGGCCCACCGTCTACCCCCAGACCGGCCGTGAGGGGCTGGCGCCGGCCGCCCTGGTCCTTCAGGCCAGCCGCGAGCGCCACCGGCCCGACGCAAAGCGGCTCACCCCACAGCAGAAGGAGAAGAAGGCCGAGCCGGACCACGAGCGGCCGCCGCACCGCATGGCCGAGGTCAAGGCCGCCGCCGAAGCGTGCCGGCACGCCCCCGCGTACGGCGGCGACGCTGTGAGGTTCGGCCGTGGTGTCACTGGGACGTTCGGATTCGTGTGTCACCGCCATTGAGGTGCATTGGCGCTGTTCACGGGAGGCCGGACAGGTTGATCACGGTGACACCTTGCAGAACATCGCGGTGACGCGAAGCCGTAGCGGACGGTGTCGTGTTCGCCGTATCTCCTTTGCCTTGTCGATCTCGGCCTTCATCCTCCGCCCGATTCCCTCACGGCCATCGCGCCATCGGATCCGGGGACCGCACCACTGCGAGCGCCCAGCGCCTCTGCCCCACAACGCGGGAAGGCCGCCACCCGCAGGTGACGGCCTGCCAGTAGTTTCTCAGGGCCCCGGCAGCCTACCGCCGGAACCTGCCACCCGGACCGGGGACGGCCCGCTACGCCCACTCCACCCCGTGCTCGGCCAGCTGCGCGAGCTGGCCCGGGGCCAGCTTCGCCCGCCTCGCCTTCTGATTGTTGAGCCAGGTGCCCAGCGCGAAGTACGACACCACCACCTGCTCCTCGCCACCGGGGCCGGCCTCCACGGCCTCCACCTGCTCCTTGTGCGGGCGGGGAACCCGGGGATGCCGCTCCCGCTCCACGAACCGCGCCAGTGCCGCCAGGCCCTGCGCGAACCGGTCCGTGCGGGACACCTTCGGCTTCGCCTCCGCGGCGGCCTTCGCGGCCACCAGCTCGGCGTCGGCCTCAATTCCGAGCGCCGACAGCAGATCCCGCTGCTCCTGGGGGGGTTATGGGCCGGTTGGGTGGTCGTCGTCGGGGATGTGTGTGGGGGGGAGTGGGGTGCCGAAGGTGGTTGGTGGGGTGGTGTGGGTGGTGTGGGTGGGGTGTGGGGCGTAGAGGGCGTAGAGGGTGTCGAGGGTGTCGGGGATGTTGGCGAAGCTTGTGGTGAGGGGTGGGGTGGTGGGGGTGGTCGGTTCGTGTTGTTCGGTGTTGGTGGGTATGCCGTTGAGGGCGTTCGGGGTCGGGTCGTTCGGGGGCGCGGTGGGCGGCTGGGTCGCTGCCCCGGTGGCGGTGGCGGTGGCGGCGGGGGTGGTGTCGTGGAGGTGGGGGGTGGTGTGGGTGAGGTCGGAGGCCGTGTGGTCGGGGGGGTCGGACAGGGGTGCTGGGTGGGTGTGGGTGTGGTGTTGTGGTGGGGTGTGCGGGTCCGTGTCGTCGCTGGTGGCATGGGCGTCGGGTGTCGCCGGGTCCGTGGGGTCGGGGGGTGGCGGGCTGGGGATGTAGAGGGGGGACATTGCCGGTGCTTCGAGGAGCGTGGCGTCGGGGGTCGTGACGTTCGCGGCGAATGCCTGGTCGGCGTTGGTGTGGGTGTCCTGTGGTTGCGGTTGCCCTGACTGGTTCGGGGGGGTGGCACGGGCGGGTTCCGGCGAGAAGGCCGGCCTGGTCGTTGTGGGGAACGGTTTGGTGGTGGCGGGGGGGTAGGTGGCGAGCAGAACGTCCATCTCGTCGACGTCGGCGGAGGTGATCTCGGTGTCGCTCTCCGGCATGGGAATGTCGTCGAGGTTGAGGAACGTCGCGGCGGGCGTGAGGACGCGGTCTACCTCGTCTGCCTCGGCGTGGTCCGTCTCGGGGGTGTGGGTGGTGTCCGGGAGGGTGCCGGCGCGGTCCGGCGTGGTTTCTTCGGTGGCGCTGTCGTGGGGTGGTGTCCCGGTGGCGTGGTGGATCGTGTCGGTGGTTGGCCAGCCGGGGGCGGGGTCGGGGTCGGTGATGAGCCAGTCGTCGAGGTCCATGTCCGCCGGGTCTGGTGGGGCTTCCCGGCTTGGCGGCTGGGCTCCGGCATCTGCCGCACTTTCGTCATGAAGGCTGGGTGCCGGGGTGTCGCCGGGCGCGGGCGCGCCACCGTGGGCGGCCGTGCGGGCGGCGTCCAGAGGTTCGGTGACAGTGGCGGCGCGGCCCGCCGCCTCCCGGGCGGGCACCTCCCGGGTGGGTTCGGGGGTGGTGGGGAGGTCGTGTTCGTCCTCCCAGTAGCTGTTGTCGTCGTGTACCCATGGCATCGCCGTCAGGTCGTCGGTGCTGTCCCCGGCCCCGAACAGGCCGTGGAGTGCGTCCACGTTCCAGAGCCCGTCGCCGGGTTCTCGCGCGTGTGGGAACCCGGCGAGGGGTCCGCTTTCGATGTCGCTGTTGTCGTCGTGTACCCATGGCATCGCCGTCAGGTCGTCGGTGCTGTCCCCGGCCCCGAACAGGCCGTGGAGTGCGTCCACGTTCCAGAGCCC
>NZ_JBFBFA010000089.1:8832-10504 GCF_040683915.1 Kitasatospora sp. NPDC093102
CCCGTCGCCGGGTTCTCGCGCGTGTGGGAACCCGGGGAGGGGTCCGCTTTCGATCCTGGAGGGGCCGGCGAGGGGCGGGGGCGGGAGACGGCCCTCGTCGTCGGCGGCGGTCGTGGAGACCATGGTCGGGGTGGGGATGGCCGGATCGGGTGTGCCGCTTTCCGGGGTGTGTTCCACGATCGTCGCCGCCTCCGCGTCGACCATGTCGGTGTCCACCGCGTCGGTGTTCGTCGTGCCGGCGTTTTTGGTGGCGGTCGTGTCGGTGGCCGCTGTCGTGCTGTCTGCCGGGGAGGGGGCGGGTGGTGCGAGGAAGACGTCGATGGCCGTGAGGTCTTCGGCGGAGATGGTGTGGTCGCTGTGCGGGGCGGGGCCGGTGGTGGGGGGTTCGTGGGTGGTCGCGAGCCAGGGGGCGGTCAGGAACCAGGAGTCGAGAAGGTCGGTGGGGTCGGGTGTTATGGGTGCGGGGGCTGGTGACGGTGTCCGGTCGTCGTGTGGAGGGGGTGTGGTGTGGGAGAGGGGGGTTTGGTGGGTGCTGGTGGGTTCGGGGTCGGGGTGTGCGGCGGCTAGGAGTTCGGCGACGGTCGTCGCGGTGACGCGTGGGACCTGGGGGGGAATGGCCCAGAAGACACCCCCGGTCACCCCGGCGGGCCGAAGGGAGGCACCCACGCCGGCGCTGCCCCCACCCACCTCGTCCTCGGACAGGTCCTCGTGCCCGGACAGGTCCTCGGGACCGGGTGTGAAGAGGTGGTCAAGGTGGTCGGATGCCGCCCCCGCCGCCTCGGCGTGGTCGTCGGCCGTGGTCTCGGCGCTGTCGGCTGCAAGGATGGCGGGTCCGTGGGTGGGTTCGGCCGGGGCGGTGTGGTGCACACCGCCGCCCGGCAGGGCCAGACCGGCGGAGAAGGAAGGGGTGTCGATACTGGGACTGGTGCCGCGCTGGGGGACGGTGGTGTGGAAGACCGAGCCGCCCGCCACCTGGCCCTCAGCGGGCGGTGTGGTGCCTACGGCGCCGGGAGTCCGCCCGGCGGTGGACGCTTGTGAGGAGCGGGAGGGCACTTCCGCGGCCCCCGTCCCCCTCCCCGCCAGCCGGTTGCTGCGCCGCGGGGTCGGCTTGGTGGGGGTGCTGTCCGTGGTGCCCGTGGTCGTGGCGGGGTCTGTGGGTGGGGTGGCGGTGGTCGCGGGTGCGCCGGGCCGGCGGGTTCTCGTCTGTCGGGCGGTGAGATCGGGCAGGGCGGGGGTGTCCGGGTCGTGCAGGGCCCGCCTGATGTGGTCCCAGGCGCTCTGCCCGTCCTTGCCGGGGATGTTCCATGCCCTGCGGAACGGGGCCGCGTCCTCTTCCAGGGGGATGTTGAAATCCCTGGCGGCAGCGGCGGCGGCGGCGTTCTTTCGCAGCAGGACCTGGTTGGCGAGGCGTTCGACCATCGCGAGCATGTTTTTCGGGATCGGTGATACCTGGCCCGCCGCGGCGGTGCTGTTCCAGTGCTCCAGTGCCTTCAGGGCCTGGGCGCCCTGCGCCGCGGTCAGCCGCAGTGGACGTGCCGGGATGGAACCGGCGCCCGAGGCCGCCGTGGCCGCGGCCCGGGCGAGGTCTTTGGCGTGGTCGTGGGCGGCGGTGAGGGCGAGGTGGTGGGGGTCGGTGCCGGGGGGGAGGCCGGTGGGGTTGTCGTGCAGGGTT
>NZ_JBFBFA010000090.1:0-10281 GCF_040683915.1 Kitasatospora sp. NPDC093102
CCGGACAGGGACCACCGGAGTGACCCACGAGGGCCTGTGCCCGCGCGAACGCGCGGACACAGGCCCTCGTGCCGCTTCCCGGCCGTCCGGAACAATGCGGGATAGCCGGATCAGCCCGGAGAAGGCAGGACCGAGGAATGGTGGTTGAGGATCAGCCACCTGCCTCCACGCAGCTCGTAGACGAAGGTGTAGCGGGCGTCGACCGTGGACTTGCCGCCGTTCTTGTCGGTCAGCGTGAACTGGTAGAGGCCCGTGTCGACGGCGCTCGTGCGGTCCAGGACGGTGATGAACCGCTCTTGGATCTTTCCGACGGGCTTGCTCGCCAGGAACTTCGTGAAGTAGTCGACGATCCCGGCGCGACTGGTACGGATGTCGGAGACGGTCGGCAGCAACACGGCGTCGGGAGCGTAGAGGTCCGCGACCCGGTTCGGGTCGCCGGTGGCCAAAGCTGCGTTCCACTTGTCGAACAGGGCTGCGATCTGTTGTTCGGTGGGGAGTTGGGCGGTACTCACCGCGACACTGCGCGTAGCGGGAAGCTGGGCGCCGCTTGCGGTCCCGCACGTCGCCCCCGTTCCCGTGAGCAGAACGGTGGCGGTAAGGGCGGCCGCTGCACAGTACCTGCGTCTCATGAACACCTCCTGCGTCGCCGGTGGTCCATCAGACGGACACGCCCAGCGTCTCTCGGCAGAGCTGCCCATGCACCTCGGAGCGACGGGGAAGCGACCACGTACCGATCGACTTCTGCGATCCGCTCTTCCTCGGAGAGCGGCCCGCCGTGCCGTAGGCGGCCCGACCGGAGGTGTCGCCGACCCGACGGAGTGCCAGATCCGTCAGGCCCGGTAGGCGCTGTGTGCGTTCGCCATGCACACCCACGCGCAGCGGTACCGCGCGAAGCGTGGTAGGAACTCCCGGCGTTCACGCCGGTGCGGGCCGTGCGCCGGCCGTGCGCCGGTCACGGGGTGAGCACCAGCTTCGCGGGGGCTCCCCGCCGCTGCTGCTCCCAGGCGGTGGCGACGTCCGCGAGCGGGAGCGCCTTCGTGTCGACGGAGATCTTCCCTTCAGCGGCCTGCTCGGTCAGGTTCCGGTAGGCGGTGCGGAGTGCGTCGAGGGGGACGTCCGTGATCGTGAAGCTGAGGATCTGCAGAGCGTTGTAGCGCAGCATCGGCGCGGGCAGTTCGATCGTGGCTGCGGCGGAGTTGCCGATCTGGACGTGGCGAGCGCCGCGCGAGACCGCTTGCAGGGCCGCCAGGGCGGGCTCACCCCACAGTGCGTCGATGACGACGTCGATCCCGTGTGATCCGGCCGCCGTGCGGAAGGCGGCTGGGAGATTCGTGCCGGCGTCGACCACGACGGTGGCGTCCGCGCCCCGCTCGCGCGCGCGACGCAGCCGGTCCGGGTCGCGGCCGGCGGCGATCACGTGCGAGGCGCCCTGTGCCTTGGCCGCCTGCACCGCCACCGACCCCAACGCCCCGCTCGCGCCCAGCACCAGCACCGACTCGCCCGGCTGTAGCCCGGCCCGCCAGCTCAGGGCGCACCAGGCCGCCAGCCCGGTGTGGCCGAGCGCCGCCGCGGTCACGTCGTCCACACCCTCGGCGAGGTCCAGCAGGTTCGCCTCCGGCGCCACGGTCCGCTCGGCCCACGATCCGTAGGGGGACACCGGAGCGTCGAAGTACACGCGGCGCCCGTCGGCCGTCCGCCCGACCCCGTCGGACCCGGCCACGTAGGGGAACACGGGTACGCCGTACGCACCGGAGGCCTTCTCCAGGTCGAGGTGGTGTACGCCGGCCGCGGTCACCTCCACCACGACCTGGCCCTCCTTGGCCTGCGGGTCGGCGAAGTCACCGAGCTGGGGCGCGGCCCCTTCCTCGACAAGGACGGCAGCTCTCATGAGCCGACCGTAACGGTCGCCCGCGGGCTCACGGGCGACCGCCTGCGCCACACAGGTGACCCCGGGCCGACCACCCCGCGACCGAGGCGATCGACGCCGACGGCCCGAGCCGGTCCCGGCGAGCGTGACCAGGCCGGAGCTGGTCTGCTGATGGTGAGAGCTGTTCGTGCCGGTGCACCGGGAGGAATCCGGATGAGTACCCACCGAGTGGCACAGGTCGCCTCCGCCGGCGGGCCGTTCGAGATCGTCGAGCGTGACGTGCCGCGGCCGGGCCCCGGGCACGTACGGATCGCCGTGGAGGCCTGCGGAATCTGCCACGGCGACGCCATGTTCGTGAACGCCGGGCTGCCGGGCCTCCGGTTTCCGCTGGTCCCCGGGCACGAGATCGCCGGGCGCATCGAGGAGCTCGGCGAGGGAACGCAGAGCACCGGTTGGCGGGTGGGCGACCGCGTCGCGGTGGGCTGGTTCGGAGGCAGCTGCGGGCACTGCGCCGCCTGCCGGCGGGGCGACCTCATCCTGTGCCTGAACCTGAAGGTTCCCGGCGGGGCGTACGACGGTGGCTACGCCGAGGAGGTGGTGGTGCCGGCCGATGCCCTGGCCCGGATCCCCGACGCGCTGGCGGCCGTCGATGCCGCGCCGATGGCCTGCGCCGGGGTGACCACGTACAACGGGCTGCGGACGAGCTCCGCACGGCCGGGCGACCTCGTCGCCGTACTCGGCATCGGCGGCCTCGGCCACCTCGGTGTGCAGTACGCGGCCGCCATGGGCTTCGAGACCGTGGCCATCGCCCGCGGCGCCGACAAGGCCGACTACGCCAAGCAGCTCGGCGCGCACCACTACATCGACAGCACGGCCGGCACGCCCGTCGCGGAGGCGCTGCAGTCCCTCGGCGGCGCCCGGGTCGTCCTGGCCACCGCCGCGAACTCCGCCGCCATCACGGCGACCGTGGACGGGCTGTCCCACCGGGGTGAACTGGTGGTCATCGGCGCGGACACCGAGCCGTTGGGGATCGCCCCGGTCCAGCTGCTCATGCGCGCCCGGACCGTCCGCGGCCACCCGGCCGGCAGCGCGCAGGACATCCAGGACACCCTGGCGTTCAGCGCCCTGCAGGGAATCCGCCCGATGGTCGAGACCGCGCCGCTCGACCGGGCCGACGAGGCGTACCACAGGATGCTCCGCGGTGCCGCCCGCTTCCGCATGGTGCTCACCACCGGGACGGGGTGACGGGAGAGCGTCAGGCCGCCCCGGGCCGCAGGCTTGGTCGGCGCGCCGCCGCCGGCCCGACCGCTGCCTCTGCGCGACCGGTCGGTCACCCAGCGCTATGATTTTGATCATGTTCATTCTTGAGCTGACCTACACCGCGCCGCTTGAGCGCATCGAAGCGGCCCACCCCGAGCACGTTGCCTGGCTCGACTCGAACTACGAATCCGGCGTCTTCATCGCATCGGGCCCCAAGGACCCCCGCGACGGTGCGGTCATCGTGGCGGTCGGTGTCGACCGGGCGCAGATCGAGGACATCACCAAGAGCGACCCGTACTCGGTGGCGGGGCTGGCCGAGTACACCGTCACGAACTTCCGCGCGATGAGGACGTCGCCGGCGCTGGAGGAGTACCGGCACCAACCGCCGGCGCCCCGGTAGTCGCCAGAACCGCCCCGGTGGTCGCCCGTGCCCCTCGTGGTGGCGACGCCCGGGAGAGGGGTACGCGGGCCCGCGTCGACGGAGTCGATGAACCGGTCACCGCTCCCGGCGGACGGCGAGCAGGGCCGCGTCGTCCGTCAGCCCGGAGCCGACGTACGCCCGCACGTCCAGCAGCAGCTCGTCCAGCAGGGCGTCCGGCTCCCCGTGCGGCAGGGCGGCCAGGCGCTGGGCGAGCGGGTAGAACCGGTTCGCCGCGTCCCGGGCCTCGGCCACGCCATCCGTGTAGAGCAGCAGCAGGTCGCCGCGGTCGAAGGCGAGCGACTCGGCGTGGTAGTCCCCGCCGACCAGGCCGAGCAGCGCCAGCGGCGGTGCGTCGACGGACGGCTCCACCGTGCTGACCTGACCGTCATGGCAGAGCAGCGGCGGCGGGTGCCCGCAGTTGACCACGACCGCCGGCCCCGGTGTGTCGGGGATGCTGACCAGGACCGCTGTGACGAACTCCTCGCTCGCCGGACGACGGACGAGCGCCGAGTCCAGCCGCCTGGCCACCTCCGCCAGATCCGGCTCGGCCCGCGCGGCCTCACGGAACACCCCCAGCACGTCGGCCGCGGTCTCCACCGCGGCCAAGCCCTTGCCGCACACGTCGCCGAGGAACAACCGCACCCCGTACGCGGTCGGCATCACCTCGTACAGATCCCCGCCGATCCGTGCCTCGGCCTCCGCCGCCACATAGCGCACCGCGACCGCCAGCGGCCCCATCCGCCGGGGCACCAGGCGCAGCAGGGCACGCTGCGCGGCCTCGGCGACCGTGTGGACCCTGACCAGTTCCCGCTCCTGGGCCGTCACCACCACGACGTTGGCGCAGCTGAAGAAGGTGACCATGACCACTGCGGCCGCCGCGGTCGCCATCACGACCCGGGGCACGGTGGAGTCGTAGAGCGCCATGGCGACGACGAGCGCGCCGGCGACCACCCCGGCCGCCAGCGGGACGGTGGCCCGGCGGGTGCCCACACCGGCCAGTACGGGGAGGGCGGCGAGGATCGGGGCGAACGTGACACCGGGCCCGCTGACGAAGTCCAGCGCCACCGTGATCGCGACCAGCACATAGCCGCCGATCGTGACCCGGTGCGACCACCTGGGCAGGAATCGCGGCGAACGCCACGCCCTCGTGTTCGAGACATCAGCCACCGGACTGCCCTTCTGACCCGCTCGTCCCCACAGCCGCGTCGTTCCCCCACTCCACAGTTAAGCGCCTCTCCTCTCGCGGATCGACCGGCAGCGCCGCATCGGCACCTCCGGCCCGCCCGATGCGGCCCGCGCCTCGGAGCCGGACGCGCTCGGCGTGATCCGTTCGGGGAACGCCGATGCCCGGTCGCCGTCGTCAGTCCTCGTCGGGCAGGGCCTGCTCGGTCCAGATGGTCTTGCCGTCCTCGGTGTAGCGGGTGCCCCAGCGCTCGGTGATCTGGGCGATGATGTACAGGCCGCGCCCGCCCTCGTCGTCCCGGGCGGCGTGGCGCAGGTGCGGCGAGGTGTGCCCGGTGTCGGAGATCTCGCAGATCAGGCTGCGGTCCCGGATCAGCCGGACCCGGACCGGCCCGGGGGCGTACCGGATCGCGTTGGTGACCAGCTCGCTGACGATCAGCTCGGTGGTGAACGCGAGCTCCGCCAGGCCCCATGCGTCCAGCCGGTCGATGGCCAGGCGACGCGCCCGGGCGACCGTCGCCGGGTCGGGCGCCAGCTCCCAGTCGGCGACCTGCCCGGCGTCGAGCCGGCGGGTGCGGACCAGCAGCAGGACGGCGTCGTCGTCCACCGGCCCGGGCAGCAGGGTCGCCAGCGCCTCGTCGCACAGGCTCTCCAGCGGCCGGCGCAGTCCGGCCAGCGTCTCGGCGAGCCCGCGCCGGCCGTCGACGGCCTCCACCAGGCCGTCCGTGTACAGGGCGATCAGGCTGCCGGCCGGCAGGTCCAGCTCGGCACGCTGGAACGGCGGGCCGCCCAGCCCCAGCGGCCGCCCGGCCGGCAGCTCCGCGTAGCGGACGCCGCCCGCGGGGTCGGCCACGGCGGGCGGCGCGTGGCCCGCCCGGGCCAGGCTGCACCGGCCGTCGACCGGGTCGTACACCGCGTACAGGCAGGTCACACCGCCGCCGCGCGGGCTGCCCGGGCTGTCCTCGCGCACCACGTCGTCCAGGCGGGCGAGCAGTTCGTCCGGATCCAGGTCCAGCCGGGCCAGCACCCGGACGCCGACCCGCAGCCGGCCCATCGCGGCGGCGGCCCGCAGGCCGTGGCCGAGCACCTCGCCGACCACCAGGCCGACCCGGCTGCCGGACAGCGGGATGACGTCGTACCAGTCCCCGCCCACCCCGGAGCGGGTGTCGGCCGGCAGGTAGCGGCTGGCCGACTCGACCGCGCTCAGCGCCGGCAGCCGGTGCGGCAGCAGGCTGCGTTGCAGCCGCAGTGCCGCGGTGTGCTCCCGGGTGACCAACGGCATCAGCGCCGCGCCGATCAGCAGCGCGCCCAGCCCCAGTACGGTCACCCCGCCGACCTGGCCGAGCAGCGGCAGCCGGACGGAGGTCTCGCCGTAGCCGGGGGCGGCGTAGACGTGGAAGGCGGCGTAGCAGAACAGGAACAGCATGATCAGCCCGCCGATCCCGGGCAGCACGCCCTTGAACAGCAGGTCCCGGCGGCTGCGGGTGAGCACCCGGCGGTAGTACCAGACGCAGGCGAAGCCGGTCAGGCCGTAGTAGAAGGCGATCGCCAGGCCCACCGAGCCGATGGAGTCGGCCAGCACGTTGCGGCTGACCGAGGTGAGCAGCACCAGGAAGGCGATCGACACCAGCCCCATGCCGACGGTCGACCAGGTCGGGGTCAGGAACCGGCGGTGCAGCCGGGCGAAGCCGGACGGCACGGCCTTGTGCGCGGCCATCGAGAAGACGGTGCGGGCGGTCGGCAGGATGGTGGTCTGGGCGGAGGCGACCGCCGAGGTCAGCACCATCAGGATCAGCAGTTTGGTGAGCGCGTGGCCCAGCCCGGCGGTGCCGAACACCGCCCCGCCGAGGCCGGAGAGCACGTCTCCGGAGTTGTCCGGGTTGGCCAGCCCGATGCCCGTGGTACCGACCCCGGCGAAGGCCTGCGCCGAGGTGGCGACCAGACCGTAGATGACCAGCAGCAGCACGGTGGACAGCACGGCGGCCCGCCCGGGGGTGTGCCGGCTGTCCGCGGTCTCCTCGTTGACGGTGAGCGCGGTGTCCCACCCCCAGTAGATGAACACCGCGGCGAGCACCCCGGTGGTCAGCGCCTGGGGGGAGGGGACGTGCAGCGGATTGAACCAGGAGGCGGAGATGTGCACCGCGGTCGGCGGGCCGCCGGTGTAGACCTTGACCAGGGCGGTGACGGCGAGAAGCAGCAGGACCGCGACCTCCAGGCAGAGCAGCCAGCGCTGCACGGCCGCCGACACCCCGATGCCCACGTAGCAGACCGCCGTCATCAGGGCGATCCAGACCACCCCGGCCACGGTGGTCCACATTCGGCTGGTCGCCAGCGACCCCAGCCCGACCAGCCGGAAGCCGTAGATGCCGGCGATCTCGGCCAGGTTCGCCATCCCGATCACGTCGGCGACGATCAGGCCCCAGCCGCCCATCCAGCCGGCCCGTGGGCCGAATGCGCGGGTGGCCCAGGTGAAGGTCGTCCCGCAGTCGGCGTCGACGGCGTTCAGCTCCCGGTAGGCGTACGCGATCAACAGCGTCGGCACGAACGCCAGCATGGTGATGATGGGGGCCTGCAGGCCCACCCCGGCCACGATCACTCCGAGCGTCGCCGCCAGGCTGTACGCCGGCCCGGTCGAGGAGATCCCGATCGCCACCGACGAGAACAGCCCCAGGGCGCCCGATCTGAGCCCCTTCTCACCGGGGCCGGGCCCGGGTGCGAGCGGCGTGGCGGACTCGGCGGGGCGAGGGAAGCTCTTCACATCCAGTTACCCACTCCGCGTCTCGCGGCGGCAAGCCTTGCGATCACCATTCTCCCCGCCGGCCGGGAGGGCCGCCAGACGGGCTCGGCGACATGTTCGGCCGGGTCCGGATGGACAACCTCGGCTTCGCGGTCTTTGCGGTCTTCGCGGGCGCCTCGCTCGCCCTCTCCCTCGACCCGCTGCGCTGCGCGGCGGCCCCGGCGCCCTGTGGCTCATCGGCTTGCGCATCGTGCAGGCGGTCGGCGGGTCCATGCTGCCGCAGACCAGGGCGCATCGACTGGCTCGGCAACCTCGCCCTCACCGCGGGAGCCGGCGCCCTCCTCGCCTCGGCTGGACCAACCATCAGCGCTTTTCCTCCGGGCGGCCCTCGGCCTCCCAGCGGGTGTGGAAGGTCCCGTCCCGGTCGACCCGGCGGTAGGTGTGCGCGCCGAAGAAGTCCCGCTGTCCCTGCACCAGTGCGGCCGGAAGGCGCTCCGCCCGCAGGCTGTCGTAGTAGGCGAGCGCGGTTGCGAAGCCGGCGGCGGGCACCCCCAGCTGGGCCGCCACCGAGACGACCCGTCGCCACGCCGACTGCGCGGAGCCGAGCGCCTCCCGGAAGTGCGCGTCGGTCAGCAGCGTGGGAAGCTCCCGCTGCGCCTCGTACGCGGCTCGGATCCGGTCCAGGAACCGAGCCCTGATGATGCAACCGCCGCGCCAGATCGCGGCCATCTCGCCGGGGTCGATCTGCCAGGAGTACTCCGCGCTGCCGGCCTGGATCTGGTCGAAGCCCTGGGCGTAGGCCACCATCTTGGAGGCGTACAGAGCCTGCTCGACGTCGTCCGCGAACCGGTCCGCCGCCGCGCTGTCGAGCCACGTCTCGGCGGGGCCGGGCAGCCCCCGTCCGGCCTGCCGGAGCGGCACGCTGCCGGACAGCGCCCGGGCGAAGACCGCCTCGGCGATCCCGCTCACGGGCACGCCGAGCTCCAGCGCGCTCTGGACCGTCCAGCGGCCGGTGCCCTTCTGCTCGGCCCGGTCCAGCACGACGTCGACGAAGGGCTTCCCGGTCGCCGCATCGGTGTGGGCGAGGACCTCGGCGGTGATCTCGATCAGGTAGGACTCCAGGCGCCCGGTGTTCCAGGTCCGGAAGACCTCGGCGATTGCGTCGGGCTGCAGTCCCGCTCCGTGCCGCAGCAGGTCGTACGCCTCGGCGATGAGCTGCATGTCGGCGTACTCGATCCCGTTGTGGACCATCTTGACGAAGTGACCGGCGCCGTCCGGTCCGACATGGGTGCAGCAGGGCTTGCCGTCGACCTTGGCCGCGATGTCCTCCAGCAACGGCCCCAGGACCCGGTAGGCCTCCGGTGTACCGCCGGGCATGATGCTCGGCCCCTCCAGCGCGCCCTGCTCACCACCGGAGATCCCGCTGCCCACGAAGTGCAGTCCGCGTTCCCGCAGGGCCGCCTCCCGCCTCCTGGTGTCGAGGAAGTGCGCGTTCCCGCCGTCCACCACCACGTCGCCCTCGTCGAGCAGTGGCACCAGCTCGTCGATGACCGCGTCGGTCGGCGCCCCGGCCTTGACCATGATCACGATCAGACGGGGGCGTTCCAGGGCCGCGACGAACTCCTCCGTGGTCCCGGCGGCCACGAACTCGCCCTCATGCCCGAATTCCTTCATCAGCGCCGTGGTCCGCGCCTGCGTGCGGTTGTGCACAGCCACGCGGTACCCGTGGCGGGCGAAGTTCCTGGCCAGATTGCGGCCCATCACGGCCAGTCCGGTGACGCCGATCCGGGCAGGTGACCGCTCGGTCATGACGGGGATCTCCAAAGGTCTCGGGGGCCTGGGGCTGTCGGGATCGAAGACGTCGGGTGTGGGTACGCCCGTCGCCCTGTCCCTACTCCGCGGAGAGCGCGAGGATCTCGTCCTCGGGAAGCTCGACGTACTCCTGCCCCTCCACCGTGATCTCCGATCCGGAGAGCCTGTTGAAGAGGATCTTCTCGCCGACCTTGACGTCCACCGGGTGCGGCTTGCCGCTCCCCAGCTGTCGGCCGGGCCCTACCGCCACCACCTCGCCCTTCCACGTCACCGGGTCCTGCGGGGTCGGGCCCCCGATCGGCTTGACGATCAGGTGATCGTGCTTCGGGTGGAAGTCGGGCATGGCATGGTCCTCTCGCGTAGGCACCCGCGGCGCAGCCGGGGCCGTCCCCCACACATCGATTCTGCCGAGGTTCGGGGTTTCCGCACCCGGACGGAAGCGGGGGAGCGGGGCCCGTCACGAGCCGTGGGCCGGGACGAGCGGGTCCGGCGTGTCGCTGCCGACGGACTCGCCGGTGCGGGCGGTGCGGGTGGCGCCGGGGATCCGGACGGCGCTGTCGACGAGGAGGTCCTCCCTCCTCGTCGGCGCCGGTTTCCCGGCCCGGGCGCGAGCGCGTCGAGCCGGCTGTGCCGGGGGAGTGGTGGCGTGTGTGACACGGGCCTCAGTCCGGGGGGATCGCCTGCACCCAGAGCATCGGTGCGAGTTCGGCCAGTGACCGACAAACCGGACAAACTATGACATAAACCGTGAGCCCACTCACACGGAAAAAGGTCCACGACGGACGATAGTGGCCGCCCGTCGACCCCGCCCGCGGGCCCGGCCGCGACATCTGCGCAGCTCAGCACGTTGGCCGGCCGGGCAGCCGGCCCCTGCGGATCGACGCCGGCAAGCCGTGAACACGACGGTGGGTCGTAGCGAGGGGGTCTTGTCGATGGGCGGCCCCACCTGGCAACAATTGCTGCATCGAGCCACTCCGGCACCTGTCCCGCCGGTGAACGGCC
>NZ_JBFBFA010000091.1:0-10229 GCF_040683915.1 Kitasatospora sp. NPDC093102
CATGAGCATCCCAGTGACACCACGAAGATCAAAAGCCCTGCCGGAACCCCACCGGCAGGGCTTCTTCATCGCCCGCCATGCTCATCGCGAACGGCCGTCCCATGCTCATCTTGAGTGGCACTCAACACCAGGCACACCAGCCGGAGGCCGGCATGTTTCGAGGCTCGATCCCCGCCCCGCAACTGCCCAGTGGCAGAACTGCGCACCGTCCAGACACGGCTCCTGGCGCTGCTGGAGCGGTACGCCGACGGCCTGCTGAGCATGGACTACCGGTTCAGCCCAGATGAGACCACCCAGAGGGCGATCCGTCTGTTCGCGGTCCTCCTGAACGTGCCCCCCCGGAGCCGTACGCCGCCATGCCCGCGGCTCCCGCTGGCCCGTCGGCCTCAGGCTACGCCGGGCGGTGGACTACCGGACGAGGAGGAGTTCTGCCGCGCGACTGGCAGAGCGGGCAGCGAAGCAGGCTCGTGCGGAAGCGGCGGATGCCCGGCGGCCGGCCTTTGCGCCCGATTTGGAACGCTGCGCATCGAGCCCCGCCGGGTTGGCCGGCGGGGCTCCGGAGTGGGCGGCTCGGGCTGCCTACTCGGGCTGGTCGATGGTCATGGTGAAGCTGAGGACCATGATCTGCTCGAACCGCGGAGGGAGCCTGCGGGACATGGCGCGTGCGGAGAGCCGGCTGACCGAGCAGCGCGGCAAGACCGCCGGCCTCAAGAAGAAGCCCGACACCGACGGCGGCGGGGACGGCGGCGACGTCCAGGTCGCCCCCGTCACGTCGAAGGCGAAGTCGACCAAGCGCCTGCCGGTACGCCCTCCGGGGGCTGGAGCGGTGATCTGGGGCCTGACAGAGCTGGGCCTGGACGCCGCCGCCACCACCCTGCCCAGAGGCCGCAAGATGGGCAGCAGGGCCCGCTCGCTCGGCCGCGGCACCGGCGCCCCGCACGCCATGGCCGTCAACGACGCCATCGTCGCCATCACCTGCGCCAACACCCCCGGCGGCCCGGTCGGCACGATCGCCGACTGGACCACCGAGGACTCCCACCCCCTGCCCGCAGGCCGCCAGCAGATCGCCGACGCCGTCCTGACCGCCCCCGCCGACCGGGTGCCGGTGCTCCTGGTCGAGGTCGACCTCCACAACGGCGACAACGCGAAGATCGCCCGGAAGTTCGACGGGTACGCCGAGTACTTCGCCCTCACCTGCAAGGACCCCACCCACACCGGGCACCCCTCCACCGCGAGGCAGCTGAAGGTGTGGCGGCGCAAGTACCCCACCGCCCCGAGCGGAACGTGGCCGCCGGTCGCCCTCGTCCTGGCCGGCGCCGGGCCCCGGGGCCTGCCAGGCACCATCAACGGGGTCTGGGCCCTGACCCGCGAACACTGGCAGCCCCACGGCAGCCTCGACTTCACCGGCCGCATCCCGATCCTCGCGTGCACCCTCGACCAGCTGACAGCCCAGGGCCCGCATGCCCCGATCCGGTGGCGCTTCGGCAGCCACCAGTGGCAGAACCTCACCGACGCCCTCGCCAACACCGACTACCTCACCCGCACCCGGGCCCGCCTCGCCGCCGAGAAGCAGGCCGCCGAAGACGAGAAGGAACAGCGCCTGGAAGCCACCCGCTGCCCGGGCTGCAACCGCCGCGAGGACGAGTACGACTGGACGCCCGGCGCCGGCGACGGCACCGAGCCCTGCCACGACTGCCGCAAGGAAGCCGACGACACCCGCGGGCACAACGCCCTGCTCGCCGCCCGCCAGGCGAACGCCGCCATGCACCCCTGCCACACCTGCCAGGGCTCCATCGGAGGCAAACCGGACTCGGTCGCCGAACTGCACAAGCCGGCCGACCCGTACCGCCTGGAATGCCCCGGCTGCGACGACAACCGCCACGCCAACGGCCGCCCGCCGATCATCCTTGCCCTGCCCGCCAACCGCGACCGCCGCCGCGCCGCCGCCGGCAAACTCGACGACCCGTACTGGCACATCCGCCTGCACCACGCAGAGAAGTACCCCAACCGCTGACCAGGCCTCGCGGGACGGCAGCGACCGAAGCGACCGACACCGAAGGCGGTGCCCGGCCCGTGTTCCGCCGGGCACCGCCTCGTTGGTCCGGGCACGGGGCCACGGGCTTGCCCGGCCGTCCCCGGCCTGCGTCGATTGGTGCGGCTTGCCCGGCCCCACTCCCACCGCCGGTGCACCTCTCGCATCGGGTGAGTGTTGGGGGATGAGCCGTACGGGTATGGCTACCGGCAGTTCTACGTTGGGGGGATTATGGCCGATAACAGCGCGCTGTACGGGCTGCTCGGAGCTCTGGGGGGAGCCTCGGCTGCCGGCCTCGCGGCTGTCTACGGCCCGCTGCGTCTGCATCGGCGGCAAGCGGAGCAGAAGGCGAGTGAGGAGCAGGCTCGCCAAAGTGAGACAGAGATCGCCCGTCTGCTGAAGATGCGAACCACGGGCCGGGCGTGGATCGATGCGTTGGAGCGGTTCGTCCAAGATTTGCAGACACAGCATCCTGTGGACGTCAACCGATTCGACGAGATCACAGACCACGTCATCCGGGAGGCCACCGAAGCCGGACACGCGCTGGCTCACAACGGCCTGTGGCTCGGATCCCAGGACACACCACCGCACGGCACTCCACGACCAGACACTGCGGACGGATCCTTCTCCGAACTTCTGGGCCACTTGCGAGAGGCGACCCGGGAAGTCCGTGCCGACGTCCTGCGATGTTCCTCGCATCGGGAAAGCACGGCGCGAAGTGAGGTCCTGGAGGCCCTGGAGCGTGTCAGGGCCGCGCGGGCACAGCTGAACGCAGCCCTTCTCGATCAGATCGACCAGATCAACGGGGGCCACACACGCCGCCTGTAACTGGGCCCGCTGGTCCACTCCTGCTCGTCCGCGCTCCCCCCTGGGGCACCAGGGTTTCCGTCAGAAACCTTGGTGACCTTCGGGGCCGGTCTCATGATCTACCGTCAGCTGAAGCAGCACTCCCTCGGGCCCCACGCCGCCAGCCGCGCCCTGGGGCCGCGTTCTGGGGTGGTGGTGGTGGGGGTGCGGGCCGGGAGTGCTGGCCGCGCCGGGCGCCTGCCCGGACTGCGGCACACTCACGAGCGACGTTGCCGCCCTGGTCGATGTCCCCGCCGCGGCCGCCGTGCCCCTGCCCAACCGCCCGGGCCGACCCACCGGACGCCACCGCTGTCGAGCAGGAGCAGTGGCAGACCGCCGTCGTGGCTCTCTACGCGTTGGGCTCCATCGGCACCGGCGTCGCCTGCGCGCTGGAGACGGTCCGGCCGCTCGCTGACGCCGAGGACTTGGACCTGCGCTTCGCAGCTGTGAAGGTTCTGTGGGACATCGAGAGCGACTCCGCCGATGCCGTGCCGCGGCTGATCGCCCTGTTCGACACCGGCAAGGATCACGATGCCGCCGACGTCCTCGGCCGGATCGGAGGGCCGGCGGCCGTGGCACTGCCCCGCCTGCGGCAGGTGTGGGTGGAATCGTTCACGGGTCTACGGGGCGGCAGTTCGAGGGCCTGGTGCGAGTCGTGCGCGAGCGGGGCGGCAACGGCCCCGATAGCGGCCGGCCGAGCCAGCGAAGCAGGCCTGCGGCGCCGCCTCGGGTCACCGGTGGTTGCGGTGTCGCCCTCAGGCTGTCTGGTTGATGGCGGCCCGGCTGGCGCGTTGCAGTGCCTCGTCGTCCTCGATGCTCCCGAAGAAGCCGCCGCTTCAGCGGGCGAGGGAGAGTTCGGCGTGGATCCGTGGAAGGGCAGGTGCGGCGGCGGGGCCCATCCGCTGTAGGCAGTCCACGACGTGGCTGGCAGTCGAGTCGCTTTCCTCCCATGCCTCCAGCAGCACGGGCAGGACGGCCTCGGCCTCGGCCGGGCCGCCGATGTCGTAGATCGCGGCGGCGGCTCAGGTGACGTGGAGGAGTTTGATGTCCGCGTGCTCCTTGAGCGCGTCGGTGAACGGGTCGCGGTGCGCGTGAACCGTGGCGACGACGTCGGCCTCGGTCTCGAACAGGGACCGGACGGCGTCTCGGAAGGCGGTGCAGGCCCCATCCGGCCGAGTTCGTCGATGAGCACAAGCAGCCGCCCGGGCTGTTCCGCACCTTGTGCCGCCGCGTTGAGCAACGGCAGCGCCAGCCTTTCCATGACGCCCAGGTCGACCCCGTACCGCCCGACCCGCGGTGGCCCCGGAAAGTCGATGTGGGCGAGCACGGCCCGCCGGCCCGCCAGCGTCTCCAGGGCGAAGCCGACCCGCGCGCAGCCCTGCCGGATCTCCTCGGTGGTGAAGCAGGCCCGGCGGGCCAGCCAGTACCAGGCCTGCGGCACCGAGCCGAGGACCTGGTACCAGGCGACTGCCACCGCCATCCCGATGAAGAACCACGACGGAGGCGCCATCTCGCCGGGCCGATGGGACCCCTCCTGCGCCCACCGCCGGCAGCAGTCGATTCCCTCGCGCGTCCACCGGGAGCAGCGGCCGGAACCGCTGTCGGCCCACCGCGTGGATGCCTCGATGATCCCGGCGTGCCACTGGTCGCGCCTTCGGGCAACCGCGCACCTGGTCTCACCGCCGCCCGGCTCAGGCATCCGGCTGCTCCTAGGCGGGCTTCATGAGTGCGTCACGCACCCGGTCGACGAGCGAGGCGAACGGCCCGACCGCCCACTGGGCGGCTGTGGAGCCGGCCACTGCCGGGTGGGGGTGGGTGGGGGCGAGCTTCTCCACGATGAGCAGCCGCTTGCCCATCTTTTCGAGCTGCTCTTCGGCACGTCCTGCCCGCACCGCCGGAAACTCCTCGCGCTCCTCCTGCTCGGCGTGGGCGAGCACAGACCGTTCGAACTCGCTGAACCTGGCGTCGAACTCCCGGCTTGACACATCCATCTTCTCGAGCTGGGAGAGAGCCCGGGTGGCGTCCTCCTCCTCGCGGGTACGCGCCTCGGCGATCTGCTTCCCCGCGGTTTCCCGGGTCGCCGGCCGCAGGATCAGCTGCTCACTGGTCTCGTGGACCGCGAGCAGCGCGCGCAGTTCGTCGAAGGCCTGCTTCTTGTGCTCCCCGTCCGACCTCTTCACGTCCGAGAGGAGCTCTCGGATGCGACGGTGCTGGCGAAGCAGGATGTCGATCACGTCGTCCGGACGCTTCGCGGCTCGGTTCTCGCGGGCCTCGCTCATGGCTGCGCCTTTCGGTTCCCTCGGCGTGGTTGGGGCCGGCGGGTGAGCCGGCCGTGGCGCTGTCCGAGGTCTCCAGAATCGGCGGGCGTAAACCCGCTTGCCGGCGGCGAGACACGATGGCGCCTCCCGTTCACCGGGGAGGCGCCATCGCCGTGCACACCGTCAGCTGCCGGCCGAGTCGCACCACTGCTGCCAGGTGAGCCCCTGCGGCTTCAGCTCCTTGCCGTAGAACGACGTCCAGGTGGTGTCGTTGGGCGTCGGGTCGACGCTCTGCGGGGCCTGGGTGAACAGCGGGTAGTCCGCCTTCACTACCGTCTTGATCCAGGGGTCGAGCTCGTCGAAGGAGTCCAGCGACCAGCTGCGGGCGTGGTAGACGAGGCTTCCCTGGGAGGAGTTCTCCGGGATGCACATGGCCGGGATGTACGGCGCGGTGCGGGTCCAGGAGTTGACGATCTCCATGGCGCCCTTGGGGATGTCCTTCGTCTCCCTCTTGCGGGCCTCGTCCTGGTCGACGTAGAAGTCGAACATCTCCCAGGTCGCGTAGGTGTTGTTGACCAGACCGAAGCCCTCGGGGATGCCGTAGCGCTGGGCCAGGCTGTACAGCGGCGCCACATCGCTGGTCCACTCCAGCTTGTCGTGGATGTGCAACGGTGCGACGGCCTTGCCGAGGGGGATCTCGGCGGTGCCGGCGACGGTGTAGAGCTTGCCGTCCTTGATCCGGTAATGGGCGTTGACGTGCTCGTTCGCGATCGGCGGCAGGGGACGGGTGCGCCCGTCGAGAGGGTTGGTCCACTGCGTCAGCCGCTCGCCGGTGACGGGGTCGGTGTAGAAGACGATCTCCCGGGAGAGCTGGTAGAGGTCGTCGGTCCCCGGCACCCGGTACAGCCGGCGGATATTGTAGCCCTCGAAGCCGAACAGCGTCTTGCCGTGCGCCAGCGCAGCGCCGTACGCGTTGCCTCTGACCTGGTTCATCACCTTGCCGCTGATTCGGTACACCATGTCCTGGCCGTCGGGCCGGCCGAGGGTCTGCAGGAACAGCCGGCTGTCGGCGCTGTCCAGGCTGGAGTACAAGGGCCCCGGATCGGTGGGCTGGGTCACGGGCTTCGCCTGGGCGGTGGCCGACACCGTTGCCGCGAGCGCGGCAACCGCGGTGGCCACCCCCACTGCGCGGCGCAGACGGGGGCGGCGGGGGTGGGTCGAGGACATGCGGGGCCCTTCTGAAGCCGATGTGCAGGAAACCAGGTGTCCCTCCCCGCGGGCAGCGCCCGGTACATGGATGTGCTCCTGTCCCGGGGCGGCCGGGGGGAGGCCGGGGCATCACCCCCGGGACAGGAACGGGGGGGAGGGTCAGGTCAGTGTGGTGCCGTCCGGGCCGCTGGGTCAGTACGGATATCCGCAGTCATCACAACTGATTGCATCTGCCAGGATGCGCGGCCCTGAGCGCAGCACTGCAGCAGGCCCTGGCAGAGCCCGGTGCGGCGTCCGCACTGGCCGCGGCGCCGCCGCGTACGCCCGTGGCCCCGCCACATCCGTCTTCGGATACGACGACCCGGAGATCACCCCCATCAGCCACGCCCACCACGACGGCGTGTCCTTCCCCGAGCCCCCCAGATCGACCAGGCCGGACAACACGTCGCCCACAGAGGACTTCGACACCACGAACCTTCCAGCGCCAGGGGGGAACCGCGTCCGCGACCGGACCCGTACGAACATGACCAGGAAGAGACAACGTGACGTGCCGACGGAAGCGTTCAGGCAGGGGTGACGACGTGCCACCCCGGTCATGCCAAGCGCAGGGCCGCCGTTCATTCTGCGGGTCGGTGCGGCGGACGCACGGGGGTCGGTCCAGGTGCGGGTGGCGAAGACACGCCCGCGGATGCACCCGGTCTTGATCGGCGTCCACGGGCTCTTCGCCGGTGCGTTGCCGCAGGAGTGCCCGACCGATCCCACGGGGGCCTGGATTCCCGCTCCGGCCGGGCGTGCCGTGAGCTTGACGGACGTGTATCGGGTGCCGGTCCGCGTGGTGCGCGAACTCGCCCCAAGGCGGCCTCGCGGCCGGCCAGGGCGTACTTCGGCGAGGCGAGGAGCGGGTCCGCATCCGCGCGGGCGGAGGTTTCCCAGGCCGCCGCCCGTGGACCGGGACCTGGGCCGCCCGGTCCTCGACGCCCTGCTGGTGCACGGTTCGTTGTGGCTGCGCTGGTCCGGCCACGACGGCATCCGCACCCTCCACCACGGCGCGGGCCTGGCCCGCGGCTGGACCGAGCGCGACGTCGACGGCCTGGACGGCTGGGTGGCCCTGGCCGACGGCAGGATCCTCCGCAGCGGCCGCCCGGGTGGCGGCGTGCCGGAGCCCGTCGTGCACGCGGAGGCGTGGGAGGCCGGTGCGACGCTGCACGCCGCCCTCGCCCAGTACCAGGGCCGCCCTGGCCGCGCCCAGGACGAAGACGAGGACGACGATCAGGAGCACGGGCTGCTCGGCGGCATCCGCAGCCGGGTCCGCCGCCGGGCGGCCGGGATGACCCGGGGGAACATCCAGCAGGCCCTGCACCGGGCCCGGGACGACGAGCGCGCCGCCGACCGGTACGCCGACACCGGAGACGGAACCGCGTTCGCCGCCGCGGTCACCGTGTGCGCAGAGTGGCAGCGCGTGCGCGGCCACATCGCCGCCACCCGGGCCGAGCGCTACGACCCCGACCACGACACCGTCCTCCAGCACGTGCTGCGCGCCGAGCGCTACCGCCGGGACGTCGCCGAATGCGCCCGCGAGGCCGCCCACCGGACCCGCCAGACCACCGCCGCCTGGCCGCCCATCGCCGCCCAGCCCCTCTACACCGCCCTCGACCGCGCCGGCCTCCACACGCTGACCGACGACGACCACCAGGCCGTCCGCGACCTCACCTACCACCTCGGCCCCGCCACGCTGCGCCAGGTCATGAGCTGGCTGGAGCGCACCCGCACCGCCGCCCTCGAACTTCGCGGCACCGAACAGGCCCCGCCCGTCCGGCCCGTCGTACGGCGCAACCGGTTCTGACGGACCGTGTCCGGCGAAAGGTGTCGACCTTGCTGTTCGGCGGGGCGTTGGATAGGCGTTCCTGGGCCGGGGCCCCACACCCGGCCGCGCTGCCTCGGCCTGGGCGCACCGCACCGCGGGTGCGGTTCCCGCACCGCATCGCGCTGGCGAAGTTGCTGCTCGTCTTCGGCTCCTCGCCGACGCTGGTGATCGGGAAGGGGCTCGGCGACTGATGCCGTGAGCACGTCGCGGGACTGGAGGGCGGGCACTGCGGCCCGGTCGGCCACCAGGCACCGGAGGACCGGCCGGCGGAGATCGCCGCCGCGGTCACCGCCGGGGCCGGCCGCCACGGCCTGTACGGCTGAGCGACGACCCGGGCGCCGGGCACGGCATCGTGTGCCCTTGGTGCGCAGGGTCTCGGTCAACGGGGACGGAACGTCTGGAACGCCACACTCGATGGCTCCATGTACTTGCTGGGGAACACGGCCCTGATCAGTGGTTTGAGCGCTTTGGGGGCCCAGAACTGCCACGGCGTCCGCAGGTAGACGAGCGGTGGTTCCGGCGGAGCGTGGCCACTGCTCCCACCTCTCGTGTAGGTCCAGACATTGCGGTTCGGGGCGTGCACGACCAGCCCGGTCTCGTCGGCCACGGCTTGGGCGTGCTGGGCGGTGTTGCAGCTGTGCAGCACGATGGAGGGCGACCGGGAGTCGCTGGCCGGGGCGTTCTTGAGGGCCTGAACGCTCGGCCTGCGCCGCAGGAACCCGCCGAGCTCGCTGCCGTCGACGGTCACTTCCGTCCCGTGCTCGGTCCGGAGGCTGAACCCGCGTCGGCCACCGTGTGCGGAGAAGAAGTAGGCGTTCTCGGGATTCCATGGGACGGGCCCGGCCGGTCTGGTCCGCCTACCCCGTGCGTACGAGTAGTGCGTGACGCCATTGAACCGGCCGTAGATCCTCTCCCGGATGACCCAGTCGGGTCCGTTGAAGGAGGCCCGTCCGATCCCGCGGAGTCCCTTCTCCAGTGGTTCGACGATCGTCTGGGTGTGGATCTCGCGGTCTGGGATGATCTTGCCGCGGACGGTGGTGAGGTGTCCACCGGAGTCCCCCAGGGCGGGGTCGACACCACCGAGTGAGGGAGGGTCGACGCGGACGATTCCGCCCTGCGGAGCCGGTCCCTCATCCGTCCACCGGGGTGTCTTCAGCCCGAAGGACCAGTCGCCATCGGGGTTCGGCGTCCGCTGGAGGCCTGCGGTCAGCGCGTAGACCGTGCGGTCGGTCCGTGTCGCGATCGCACGTGGCAGCTCCAGCCCCCCGCTGCCGCCGTGGGGCGCCAGCAGCACGACGGGGACGTCCTTCGGCAGGGCCTTCAGGGCTGGGTCCGAGGCGGCCAGCGCGGCGAACTCGTCGTGGTGGACCGGCACGGCCTCACCGTGCTCACCGGTCAGCGACAGGTTGCGGTCGGCCAGCAGGAAGTACGGCTCGGGCCCGTCCGCCCACGGTGTGGGAAAGGGGCCCAGGACACGCCGGTAGTACCGTTCGTCGGCCTCCTGTGTGTGCGTGTACTCGCGGGCCCGCCCGTTGAAGGAGGTCAGCACCTTGCCGACGTCGATCAGGCGGGACGGCGAGAGGTAGGCTCGGCCGAGGGCCCGTGCGGAGCCGACACCACCCAGCGGAAGGCTCTGCACCCGCACACCGCCGCGGCCGGGCAGCTCGTGCAGGCCGGCAGTGCCCGCTGGCGACGGCGCCGGCGACACCTCGAACGCCGCCCCGGATCCCGTGCCGGGCTGCGCCGCCCCGCCGTCACCGCTGTCAGGTGAGATGGGTGAGGTGGGTTGTCTGGTTCCGGCCACGGAATCGTGTTCGTGTCCGATGCCATCCACATCCTCGCCACCGGGCGTGTCCCCGAGGAGAGGTGAGCTGCCCCGTATTTCGTGGAGTCCGCGATTGTGTGATCAAGCGGTCTGCGGGACTCTTGGTCCAGTTGCGCCCAGTAGGCCTGTTCGTATTCGTCGGGCGGGAGGTAGCCGAGGGCGGAGTGGAGTCGTTCACCGTTGTACCACGCGACC
>NZ_JBFBFA010000092.1:0-9845 GCF_040683915.1 Kitasatospora sp. NPDC093102
GGAGCATCGCGGGCTGGAACGGGCCAGAACCCACGAAGACCTCCCTGCCCGACGATCTACACGGCAGACTGCCGCGCGTGACCAGCACGAGCACCGGGATACGGAATCACACCAGGCCCGTGACCTGCCACTTCACGATGCACACCACTCACTCGAACTATGGGACTGCAACAGCGGCCCCTCACAGAAGTGGGTCCCCCTCACACGAAGCTGAACACCGTCGAGCACACACCCACGATCACGCTGCCGAGCACTGGCCACCCGGCCGGATGTTCCGTGGTCCAGATCGTGAAGCTGTAACGACCTGACACTCGCTCCCTGTGGCCACCTCATCGGACTGACCTCCGGCGAGGTGGCCACAACACGTTGTCTGGCGGTGAGCGCAGCCCGCCCTGCCCGCTTCGGCGGGCCTCAGTACTGTTCTCGCAGGTCGGAGTGCAGATCACCGGGTACTCGAGGACGGTTCACACCCGGGCCTGGTGGGCGGCGCGGACCCGGCGGGAGAGGACCAAGACGGCTGCGCGGACGTCCTCGATCGCGGTGCGCAGTTGCTCGGCGAGTTCCCGGGCGCGCGCCGCGTCGACCGGGCCAGCCTGCTCCTGGTCCTCGCCTATGCCCGGCTCATTCCCGTGGCTGGCCTGGGGAACCGCATCGTTCCGGGCTACAGGAACGGGCGGGCGAGGCTGTTCTCAGCCGCGCAGGCCCTTCCACACCGGCTGGCGAAGCCGGCCGTCGTCGGTGAGCTCAAGGAACTCGACCTCGGCATGGAGCTCAGGATGCACGAACCCCACTTCCGTGCCCTGCGGCAGCCCCAGCCCACTGCGGCCGGCAGTGAACGGCGACACCGGGACGGCGATGCGGCGCAGTGCGGCCGCCAGGGCGCGCCGCTCGGGTCCGGCCATGCCGCTGCTCACCGCGCCGACGAACAGTAGTCGGCCGCCGGGCTTGTCGGGGATGCCGACCAGGACGGCGCGCACTGAGGTGCCGCCCGGGCCGCCGGGCAGCCAGCCGCCGATCACGACGTCCGCCGTCCGCAGGTGCTTGATCTTGACCCAGTCCCGGGAGCGAGTGCCCGGCCGGTACGGGGAGTCCGTGCGCTTGGCGACGACGCCTTCAAGGGAGTGTTCTCGTGTCCAGCCGAACGCTTCGGTGACTGAGTTCCAGGTGGGTGGTACCCGTAGGTTCGGCCGTTCCAGTTCCAGGTCCTCCAGCCGCTGACGCCGTCGCGCGTACGGCTCCGCCAGCAGTGGCTGCTCGCCGATGTGGAGCAGGTCGAACGCGACGAACAGGGCTGGTACGGCCGTTGCTCCGGCCTGTATGGCTGCCGGACGCGTGCGGTGGATGCGGCCCTGCAGGGCCGCGAACGATGGGGTACCACCTCGCATGACCACGAGCTCGCCGTCTGCCACCAGCGGGCCGCGGACTTCGGTCAGTGCCTCGGCCACCTCCGGGAAGCGGTCGGTGTAGTCGGTGCCCCTGCGGCCGATCAGCCGCACCGGTGCGGCCTTGGGGATGTAGGCGACGCACCTCACCCCGTCCCACTTCACCTCTCCCACCCACTCGGGCCCGAACGGCAGTCGGCCGGCTGTCGCCAGCATCGGCTCGATGTGAGGCAGCCGGACCTGAGTGCTTCGGGGGCCCATATGTCCCAGAGTGCAACTGGCCCGGCCCGAAGCGGGCCCCGGTACGGCCGGTTGGCCGACACGGTCGGGGAAGGCGTCGGCTACCGGCCGGGTGCGGCGTCCTCGATGGCGGCGAGCAGGAGGGCGTGGACGGTGGCGGCTGCTTCCTGGGTGGCCGGGTCGGGGTCCTTCAGCTGGGGTGCGATCAGTTCGGCGGCCGCGGCGAGGACCGGTACGGGCACGGTGGCCTCGCGCAGGTGGAGGAGCTGGGAGGCGGCCCGCTCGCCGGGGGTTGCCTGGGTGCGGGCGTCGGGGATCAGGGAGGTGAGGCCCCTGGGCAGGGGCTGATTGCTGGTCACCTGATCATTCTCCCGCGCCCCGGGCGCTGGTGATCACCACGGCCAGCCGTCCGGTTCCCCGTCTGGCAGGGGCCGTGATGGTGGCGGGCGATGGCCTCCAGCAGTGCCTGGCGGGCGTGGCGCCGGCGGCCGCCCTCGGCGCGCCTGGTGTCGGCGGGCCCACCGGGCAGCGGCCTGTCCCGCGCGGCCTCGGTGGGCTCGTGGCCCGGCTCGCTGATCGCGCCCTGCCGGGCGGCGAGCTCCTGCTGAAGGTTGCCCATCAGCCGGTTGACGGCCGCCGCCGGATCGGTGCCGAACGCCCGCGCCTCGTGGTGCCGCGCAGCGCCGGTTGCGCGTGTGCGGTGGCGCCGGCGATTCAGCCCCGGGGGAAAACCCCAGTTCAGAGCGGGGATAGCATCCCGATCATGAGTTTCTCCCCGGGGGTAAACGCGGTCGCTGAGCCGATGCTGTTCGGCGCGCCGACCTGCACGGTGTGCGGCAAGGAGATGGAGCCGGGCGGCAAGGGCAAGGGCGGTCGTCCGCGGAAGTACTGCTCGAAGGCCTGCTCCTCGCGCAGCGACCGCCAGCGGGAGAAGGAACGCCAGGAGCAGGCGCTCGCGGCGGCCTCGGAATCACCCCGGGGTGAAACCCGGCTGCCCGATGAGGTGGTCAGCAGCCCCGAGGCGGTCGAGCTGCTGGAGCTCGGCGACGAGCTGCGCCGCCAGGACAGGGTGTTCCTGCTCAGGCTCGACCGCGCGGCCCGCAGTGGTGACGCCGCTCTGGCCCGCCAGGCCCTGGACGACGTCCTCCATGCCGCTCACGCCCTGACCGCCCGCCACCGCGAGCTCGCCGAACGGATCCTGGCCGCTTACCCGACCCGGCAGGGCACGCCCGCTGATGCCGCCCCGGCAGCCACCGTTTCACCCCGGGGCGAAACGCGGCCCGTCCCGGCGGCCCCCCGAGGCGCTGCCGGGACGGGGCCGGCTGTCGTGTCTGCCGGCCGGGCAGCGACACCCGGCACCGAATCACTCGCCACGCCGCCCCGGGGAGAAACCCTGATGCCCGCGGATCAGGCGCCGTCCGGCCGTCAGGACCGCCTGGACGGTGCCGAAGCCCCCCGGGGAGAAACCTCGCTCACCGCCACGAACCTCTCCGTCCCGCCCGTGGCGCCCCGGGGAGAAACCTCCCCGACCGCCCAGGCCGGCGAGCGCGCGCTGCGCGAGCTGGTGGACCGCCGCCTGGCCCAGCAGACCGCTGCCACCCCTCTTCCGGCCGCGCCCACCGGGCCGGAGCCCATGGAGGTCACCGTCCCGGCCGACCCGGGGCTGCGCCGGCTGCCGGACACCGACGCCGCCGTCGCCCTCGACCCGGGTGTGTTCGGTGACTGGTGGTCGCTCGCGGGATGGACGGTCAACCCCGACGTGTACCTCGTCCTCGGCGAGGGCCACCAGGTCGGCTGGGTAGAACGCGACCTGCCCGGCCTCGGCGACCGGTGGGTAGCGGTGTACGAGGGCTACTTCATCGGCGACCAGGCCACCCAGGACGCGATGCTCCACGACACCCCCGAGCAGGCCGCCCGCACCGTTCAGCTCGCCTACCTCCACAACCTCTGATGGCCCCGGACCAGGGCGGGAGACCCCTCAGACGCCGCAGACGGCCGGGCCGTTCCCTCCCGCCTTCGCATGTCAGTGGCGACGGGCAGAGTGTTAATCATGTTTAAGGGACGGCGGTATGCCCGGCCGGACGAGGAGCGCCAGCAGTGGACGCTGGAGCCCACCGAGTGGCTGCGCCGCGCGCAGGCCGCCGGCCTCGCGCGTCTCGCCGACGGGACCGCAGCGGCCCAGGCCCCGGTCCGGCCCGCGCCGGCTGCCGTCCCAGTGCCCGAGCAGCCGGCCCGGTGGCGCAGCCGGTGATGCTGGAGCAGAACCCGGACGGCTTGGTGCTGATGCAGCAACCAGCGCCGTGTGTGCAGTGCGGGCGGCCGTCGGTCTACCGCGCCCAGGGTCACCCGATGCACCTGGGCGGCTGGTGCGCGCCCGCCCCGGCCGGGAAGCCGGCCGCCGCCCCGGCCGAGCCCGCCGCCCCGCAGGCCCCGGTCGAGCCTGCCGCCTCGGTCGCTTCGGTCGCTGCGCCCCGCCAGGCCGCCCCCGCGGCCGGTCCGGCGGCTGCGCCGCGCCATCCGGCGCCGCCGCGCCCGGCTGCTGCCACGTCGTCGCGTGCGCGCAAAGCGCCGTCCAAGACGGCGGCCAAGGCCGAGGGGCCGTCCGACTGGGAGGCCGCCGCGGCCGCGCGGTTCCCGGCCGGCCCGCTCGCGGTGGTGGACGTCGCCCCGTCCGGCCGGGGCCTGGTGGCCTACCTGGCCGACGGCACCGAGGCCGCGGCCGCGCCGACCGGACGCACACTCGCGGACATCGTCGAGTGGGCGCTGGAGGTGAAGCTCGGCTCGCCCAGGCTGCACCGCCACGGCAAGGACGGCGACGCCCTGGTCGTCCTCACCGACGCCGCGCTCGCGGAGCTCGGCCTGCCCCCGCTTGGGCGGGACGAGAAGAAGGACTTCGTCCAGCGCCTGGGCCAGCTCCCGAAGACCCACAAGGCCGTGAAGCAGGTGGAGAAGGCCGGCTGGCTGCTCACCCAGCGGGGCCTCGGCCCGTGGGCGCGGATCTACCACACGCCCGAGGACGGCAAGCGCCAGTGCGTCCAGCTGTGCATCCCCGCCTGGGGCGCCCTCGCCTCCGGCGGCTGGTCCATCCCCGACGGCCTCGGCCCGGCCGACCTGGCCCGCCTGCTCGGCACCTACGCCACCCGCGTCCTCACCCCGCGCGGCTCCACCGCCGTCTCCGGCCTGGAGCTGGTGACCGCGCTGCGCCCGCCGACCCGCGCGGTGCGCACCGAGGCCAGCTGGACCTCCGGGCCAGTGGAGGGCTCGCGCCCGAAGGACGCGTTCGACCCGGCGCCGCCGGAGGTCCCGGACATCCACCCGCTCGCCCAGGACCGTGAGCCGGGGGGCGAGCTGGTCACCGAGGCGTGGGACTGGCACCGCCCGCTCACCGAGCAGGAACAGGCCGCGCCGTTCGCGGTCGGCCTGGACGTCAACATGGCCTTCCTCGCCGCCGCCAGCCGCCTGACGCTGCCGCTGTCCGGCCCGGTCCACGAGCTGAACCCGGTCTTCGACAAGGCGGTCCCCGGCTCCTGGCTGGTCGACCTGTCCGACGCCGACACCAACCCGCTGCTCCCGTCGCCGTTCACCGCCGACGGCTCCCGGCCGACGGGACCCGCCTGGTACAGCACGGTGAAGGTGGCGTACGCGGTGGAGCTCGGCGCCACCGTGCAGCCCACCGAGGGCTGGCTCCGCCACGAGCACGGCCCCTACCTCGACCCGTGGCACAAGCGCCTGCGCGCCGCGTACCTGGAGACGATGGCCGCGCTCGGCATCCCGCTCGACCTCGCCGACAACGACCCGCTCGCCTTCCTGGACGCCATGGCCAACCTCAAGAACACCGGCGACCCGGCGGAGCTGGCCGTGCTCACCGCGATCAAGCAGACCGCCAAGGGCACCATCGGCAAGATGCGCGAACGCCCCCGCGGCCACGGCTACAAACCCGGCGAGCGCTGGGCCGCGCTGGAACGCCCGACCTGGGACCCGCTGATGCGCGCCCTGGTCATCGACACCGCCACCGTCAACATGCACCGCAAACTCCGCAAGATGGCCGGCGACACCGGCCTGCACGCCTTCGCCGTCCTATCCGACTGCGCCCTCTTCGCCGCCCCCGGCCCCGGCGCCCTCGACACCCTCACCAAGCCCGACGGCACCCTCACCACCTCGCTGCGCCTGGGCGTCAGCCCCGGGCTGGTGAAGCACGAGGGCAGCAGGCCGATGGCCGAGATCGCCGAGCTGATCGCCGACGGCGCCAACCCGGCCCGGCACATCAAGACCGGCGGCGTCGTCTCCGCCGACGAGTAACCGGTTTCTCTCGCGCGGCCCGCCGGCACCGGCGGGCCGCGTTTGCCGTGTGGATGCCAGCCAAGCAGTCTGAGGGGCCGCCAGCTCCCCGCCACAACACTTGGCAAGTGACATCTGTTAGTTGACAACTATCGCAAAATCACTTGTACAGTGCTAGGTGTTACTTCCAAGTGAAGCGATGGCAAGGAGAGTGCGCTGTGGACTTCGAGGCGTTGCGGACTGAACTGCACCGCGCGGTCGACGAGATCATCGACCGCCACATCGGTCGCGCACCCGGGCACACCGGCAAGGAGCCGGCGGAGGTGGTGAAGGCGATCGGTGACGCAAAGAAGACGTGGTCCTATCGGTGGCCGGGCGGCGGGGAGGAGAAGTTCCACCGCGCACAGTGGTACGCGGTAACCGGCGACCGGGGGAGCCACCGCGTCGTGGTGGCTTGGGCACACCGCGGGGCATGGGGAAAGGAGGACCGGCTTCGGGCGATCGTCTTCCTCCACCAGGGACAGCCGGACTCAACGACCTACTACCCGCTGACCGAGTTCGTCGAGACCGATGACGACCGGTTCGCCGCCACCATCCCCAGGCCCGGCCACCCCCGAGCCCAACTGCGAGCTGACGACCAACGCCCTGAGCGACTGCGAGGTGCCGCGGTGGAACGCGCCGATGCACTCTTCGAGTCGATCGCCAAGAGCTCCTCGGTGCGCCTGGTCCTCGACGAAGGGGACGAAGAAGCGATGGTGCGGCACGGGTACTGGGTCGCCACACTGCGCAACCGCTTCTGAGGACGGCCCTTCCCTGGGAGGACTACTGCCTCCACTGGCCAGACGACCGCCGCTGCAACACCGTCCTTCGCAACTCGCAGCCTCCCTTCCGGGGGGAAGAAAGGATCTGATGCCCCGTGGGGGAGATCGACGAAGGCCTGGAGCGCGCCGAGCGCACCCGCCCCATCCCGGTGCACCTGAACACCCGGGTCAAGTTCTTGTGGGAGAAGGTCGCCAAGAACGACACGAAGCGCCTGGCCCAGGCCGCCGGAGTATCGGTGCGCACCGCCCAGCGCTGGGCCCACGCCCTGACCGCCGTCGCCGCTGGCGAGCTGACCGGCGACATCCCGATGACGAAGGCCAACGCCGCGAAGGTCGACAAGGCGGTCCGGGCGGCCTGGCAACCGCGGGTGAAGCAGCGGGTGCGCCGAGACGCGGGGCAGCGCGGCTTCATGCTGCACATCCAGGCGACCTTCGGCTACTCGGCGGCCGGCGGCTCCACCGATGACCCGCGCCAGCGCACGATCACGCAGAAGATGCCCGGCTCCGTTGCCCAGCGGCTCTACGCGGCCCGTGACGCCGGCGCCTCCCAGGCGCAGCAGGAGCGGATCCTCGCCGAGGCCTTGCGCGAGGAGTACTTCAAGGACGGCGGCCGCCGCGCCCGCGGCCTCGACGTCGAGCTGAACGACGTCGCCTGGATGGACGTCGAGCTGTAGAGCCACCCTCCAGCAGCCTCGTGTCGCCGAAATTGTGACTGAGCGCTTCACTTGGCCAGTGAGCGGTCGAGTTGGCCAGTTGAGCGCTCGGCTTGCTGTCAGTCCGTTTTGTCTCGGGTGGCGGCGACACCAGTGCAGGCCAACATCGTGGAGGCTGTGGCGTTGAGGAAGAGCATGAACGTCCATGTTCCATCTGCCGTGTCGATCCGGCCGATGCGGAGGAGTTCGTCTCCTGTGCCTCTGAGGATCTCGACGGTCTCGGCGAGAGCGAGTGTCGGCTGCCCGCGCTTCTGGGTGAGTCGGAGCCGGGTCCCGTAGGTGTGGAAGAGCTGGTTCGCGGGGACCACGCCGTCCCAGACGACGAAGGTGCCTTCGGTGAGCAAGGCGTCGCGTGCGGGGCCGCATGCCGACGTCTGTTCGGCGAGCATCGCGGTGAGGTCGTCGCGCGTCATGCGCTGGCCCCGCCCGGGGGTGCTGTGTCGGGCGCCGGGCGTGTCCAGAGCGTGAGGTCGCTGCTGGTGGCGACGGCGAGAGTGCGTCCGGACGGTGAGAAGCCGGCGGCCCGGAGTTCGGAGTAGTTGGAGTCGAAGATGTGCCACCAGCTTTCGCCGTGCGGTCCGTTGTGGGGTATGCCTCCGTCTGCGGACAGCAGGACACGGTCGTGCGGCCACTCGGGGCTGACGATCTCCAGGGTCCAGCCGTCCTGGGTTGTGGTGTGCAGGCCGCCTCCGAAAAGTCCCGCGATGCGTACTCGGGTCGCGGAGATGGGACCGAGTCCGGGGCAGGAGAGGTCTGGCACTGCGTCTGGGGTGCTGTCGTCGGGGTCGGGATCACGGTCCCGGGCGATCTTTTCCCCGGTGACGGCGTCGAAGAGCCCGTGGCCGCCGGTGGAGACCACCATGACCAGGTCGCCGCCGTCGTCGGGATCGGGAGCGAAGCCGATGCCGAGCAGCCCGCTGATGGGGATGTACCGGTCCAGGACTGGCCGCCAGGGGGCAGGCGGCGGAATGGCGGGGACGGACAGGAACTGCTCGCGCAGTCGCTGCTGGTAGTCAGAGATCAAGGTGCTTCTTCGCTTTCCGCCAGGCCATCGACCGCCTCAAGGCGATGACGGGAATCGTGCCAGATCCGTTCGAAGGCGTCCTCCGCATTCTTGGCAGCGGGCTCCCGTTACTCCGACAGCCTGGTGGCGACGACCGGTTGTGGTCGCACCGCGTCGATGGCGGCAGCGAGTTGGTCGGCGTGGTCGTCGAGGAGCACCTTCAGTTCGCGGTAGTGGGGATGGTCGTCCGTCTGCCGGAGCCAGGTGCAGGCGAACCTGCGGTGGTACTTCCAGAGGCGGCAGGCTTCCTCATCGGCTGCGATGTCGGACGGGCACGGGGAGAAGAAGTACTCGCCCTGGGTGATGCGGGCCCAGATGTAGGCGGAGACGGCAAGCCGCTTGCGGTCGTCGGTGATGGCGCGGTTTCCGGGCCATTGCTGCAACTGGGCGACCATGTGGTTCCAGATCGCGGGGCTCAGTGTCCAGTCGGCGAGGAAGTGGCGGCGGTGCTGGTAGTCGATGAGGGGCGAGGCTTCGAGGTCTGTGGCGATGGCGTCCAGGGCGAGTTCGAAGGCGTGGAGGTTGTCCTGGGCGCGGGCCCACCTGCCGAGTTTGGAGCCGAATCCGATGCCGTGCTCGCTGGTCTTGATGCCCAGGAACTGGGCTGCTTCGTGCAGGGTGCCGCCGCGGGCGCGGCGGACGAGATGGGTGGAAGCGTTGCGGCGCAGGATGAGGCTGCTGATGCCCGTGAATGCGCTGAAGTGCTGGTCGGCCCATTCCTGGGGCAGGAATGCCGGGATGTGCTCCGGCCGGTAGTTGACCTGGCTCATGGGGACGCGCCGGCCGCCCACTGGCTCGACGCCTGGGACCGGGTCAACAGGGTCAACCCGCCCGGCTCGCCGCTGTGGGCCCCGGCATCGTGGACCAGTCACATGGCGCCCCTCGCGGACATGGACATCCGCATCGAGGATCCCGGGCGTGGCGACGACCGTCGGATCGTGCTGAGCATCCCGATCCAGGCCCGAACCGCTGCCGAGTTCCAGTTCGCCACGCTCAAACTCGCGCGTCAGCTCCTGGACCTGGAGCCTCCTGTACTCGGCTGAAGTAGGAGCAGCTGAGCCGTGACCCCGGCGCGGCTGGCCTCCCACGGCCGGGTCCCGCGGAACGCTCCCCCCGTCGTTCCCCGGGACCCGGCCGCTGCGCTGTGCTGCCCGGCTCCCCGACGTCGAGAAGGACCTCGTCACCGCGATCGTCCGCTACGAATGCGAAGCGGATGCGGCTGGCGCCCTCTCCAACGAGGGAGCGAATCTATAAGAAGGTGTTGTCTTTCGGCACGTGACCGGTGGGTTTCCGCTGGTCAGGCATGAACTCCGTGGTGTCGAGGAAGAGTCGGGCCGTCGCGTTCGTC
>NZ_JBFBFA010000093.1:0-9691 GCF_040683915.1 Kitasatospora sp. NPDC093102
GCCTCCCACACCAACCACTCCCGCTCCGCCGCCCCCAACACGTCCACCGCACCCACCGACACCCGCGGATCCGCGGCCAACTGCTCCAGCACACGCACGTACCGGGTGGCGATGGCCTCGGCCGTGTCCCGGTCGAACAGCTGGGTCGCGTACATGAGGTCGCCCCGCACTGCGCCCGATTCGTCCGTAGTCAGGCTGAAGAACAGGTCGAACACGGCGGTCGAAGTGAGGTGCTGCTCGAACTCCACCTTGAGCCCGGGGAATTCGAGTTCCCGCGTCGCCCAGTTCTGCCAGGCGAACCCCACCTGGAACAACGGCTGGTAGGCGGCGGAGCGTTCGGGGTTGATCAGCTCGACCAGCATCTCGAACGGGATGTCCTGGTGCTCGTAGGCCGCCAGCATCTTGTCCCGCACCTGCGTGAGCAGGTCGGTGAACGAAGGGTCGCCGGAGACGTCCATCCGGAGCACCTGGGTGTTGACGAAGAACCCGATCAGATCGGCCAGCGCCTCGTCGGTGCGCCCGGCGATCGGATTGCCGACCGTCACGCTCTCCTCGGCGCCGAGCTTGCGCAGCAGCACGCCCAGCGCGGCCTGCATGACCATCGCCATGGTCATCCCGCGCTCGTCGGCCAGCTTCTGCAGCCGGGCCGCCACCTCCGGTCCGGCCACGATGCCGACCTTGTCGCCGCGCGGGCTGCGCTCCGCGGGGCGCGGACGGTCCAGCGGCAGGGTGAGCGGCTGCGGCACGTCGGCCAGCTCCGCACGCCAGTACTCGGCCTGCCGCGCGGCCAGGCTGCCCGGGTCGGTCACGTCGCCGAGCAGCTCGCGCTGCCACAGCGCGTAGTCCTTGTACTGCAGGGGCAGCGGCTCCCACTGCGGCGCCCGGCCGTCCTGGCGGGCGGTGTAGGCGGCGGTCAGGTCCCGGGCCAGCGGCGCGCCCGAGACGCCGTCCGTGGCGATGTGGTGGATGACCAGGACCAGGAGGTGCTCCTCGGGCGAGAGGCGGAACAGGCTCACCCGCACCGGGATCTCGTTCGCCAGGTCGAAGCGGTGCGCGATCACCTCGTCGACCGCGCCGGCCAGGCCCTCGGACGTCACGTCGACCACCGGCACCCGCACCTGCGCCAGCGCCTCTCCCGCCGGCAGGATTCGCTGGTGGGGCTCGTCGTTCTCGTCCGTCACGTACGTGGTGCGCAGGATCTCGTGCCGGGTGACGATGTCCCCGATCGCGGCGACGAGAGCGGGCTGGTCCAGTGGCCCCCTCAGCCGGAAGGTCGGGGAGATGTTGTAGGTCTCCGCCCCGCCCTCCAGCTGGTTTGTCACCCACATGCGGCGTTGTGCATACGACAGCGGAATCACTGGGGTTACTCCTCTACGATCATCTTGCGCATACTCGGGCGAAGGGGCAGTGCCGACTTCTCCGACCACGCGGCGAGCGCGGACACGGTCGGCAGGTCGAAGATCTTGCGGATGGGGATCTCTATCCCCAGCTCGGCACGGGCGCGGGTGATCAGTCGGGTGGCGAGCAGGGAGTGCCCGCCGAGCGCGAAGAATCCGTCGTCGACCCCGACCCGCTCCACGTCGAGCACCTCGGCGAACAGCCTCGCCAGAGCCTGTTCACGGGCGGTGCGGGGCGCCTGGAAGGGTGTGGTGGGGGTGAAATCGGGGACCGGCAGGGCCTTGTGGTCGAGCTTGCCGTTGGGCGACAGGGGCAGCCGGTCGAGCGGAACGAAGGCGGCGGGAACCATGTAGTCGGGCAGCCGCTCCGCCAGGTGGTCGCGTAGTTCGGCCCCGTCCGGGGCGGTGGTGCCGTGGGCGGGGACGAGGTAGGCGGCCAGGTAGGGGGTGCCCTCGTTGCGCCTGACCACGACGACGGCCTGGGCCACCCGGGGATGGGCCGTCAGAGCGGCTTCCACCTCGCCGGGTTCGACGCGGTAGCCGCGGATCTTGACCTGGGTGTCGATGCGGCCCAGGTGGTGCAGCTCGCCGTCGGCGGTGAGGCTGGCCAGGTCGCCGGTGCGGTACATCCGGGAGCCGGCGGGCCCGTAGGGGTCGGCGACGAACCGGTCGGCGGTCAGGGCGGGCCGCCCCTGGTAGCCGCGCCCGGCGCCGGCCAGGTACAGCTCGCCCGGTGTGCCCGGGGGCAACAGCGTCAGGCTGGGGCTGAGGACGTAGGCGCGCACTCCGAGGAAGGGCCGGCCGATGGGCACCTCGGTGGGGTACGACCGGTCGCCGCGCAGGAGGTGCGCGGTGGCGTAGAAGGTCTCGCTGGGACCGTAGCTGTTGATGACGCGGGCCTCGGGCCACAGCGTGCGCACCCGCTCCGCCAGGGCCGGGGTCAGCACCTCCCCGGAGATGTTCAGCGCGGTGGGCCGGATGCGGTCGCCGAGCTGGTCGACGAGTTCCGCGAAGGCCGACGGCACCGAGCAGACGACGTCGACGTCCCAGCTGTCGCGTTCGATCAGCTCCAGCACGTCGCGCACGATCTCGACGCTGCCCCCGGTGGTGAGCGCGGAGAACAGTTCGAAGGTGGCGACGTCGAAGCCGAACGAGGCGGCGAGCAGCACCCGCCGGGGGGACGTCATCCCCGCGTGCGCGGCCAGGGTGTCGACGGCGTTGACGACGGTGGCGTGGGTGATGCCCACGCCTTTGGGCACTCCGGTGGAGCCGGAGGTGTAGACGATGAAGGCGAGGTTGTCGGGTCCGGTCCCCGGCCGTACCGCCGTGCCGGTGCCGGGGGCGGTGCTGCCGGCCGTGGCCCCCGGCTCGACCTCGTCGAGGACGAGGACGGGGACGTCGGTGTCGGGGACGAGGGCGCGGGTCTGCGCGTCGGCCAGCAGCAGGCGGGGCCGTGCGCCGGGCAGGATGTGCGGGAGGCGGCTGCGGGCGAAGGCCGGGTCCACGGGCAGGTAGGCCCCGCCCGCCTTGAGCACCGCCAGGAGGGCCACGACCATGGTCGCGGTGCGCGGCAGGACCACGCTCACCACGGTCTCCGGGCCCACCCCGCGTGCGGCCAGCTCCTGCGCGAGCCGCTCGGCCCGGGCGTCCACCTCGGCGTAGGTGAGCGACTCGCCGTCGGCGACCACGGCGAGCGCGTCGGGTGTCCGTGCCACCTGCGCCTCGACGCGCTCGACGAGCGTGCCGGCCGCGGTCGGGTCGGGCCGGTCGTCGAACCCGGCCAGCATCCGGTCGCGTTCGGCCGGCTCCAGGATGTCGAGCTGGGCGACCTTCAAGTCGAGGCCGTCCGCCAGCTGCCCCAGGATGCGGACGAGGCGGGCCGCGTAGGTGCGCGCCGTGTCCCGGTCGACCACGCCCGGGGTGTACTGGAGGACCAGTTCGAGGTGCGAGCCGATCGCCGCCGCCAGGCACAGCGGGTAGTTGTTGCCGGCGAACGGGCGGAAGCCGGTGATGGCAATGCCGTCCGCGGCGGCGCCGGCGGCGCTGAGGCCCTCGCGGTCGACGGGGTACGACTCGAAGACGACCAGCGTGTCGAAGAGTGCCTGCAGGCCGACGGACGTCTGGATCTCCGCGAGCCCGTGGTGGTGGTGCTCCGCGAGTGCGGCCTGCCGGCTCTGGAGCCGGGTGAGGATCTCGGCCACGGTGTCGCCCGGCGCGTACGTCACGCGTACGGGAACGGTGTTGAGGAACATCCCGACCATCGACTCGACCTCCGCCACCGCGGGCGGGCGCCCGGAGACGGCGGCGCCGAACACCACGTCCTGACGGCCGGTGAGCGAGCCGAGCAGCAGCGCCCAGGCGCCCTGGACCAGGCTGTTGACGGTGATGCCCAGGTCGGCGGCCCGCCGCCCGAGCTCGCGCGCCTGGTCCGGCGGGAGCGTGATGTCGATCTGGTCGCGGCCCTCCCCCTCCGCGTCCGAGGGACCGGGGGCGAGCAGGGTCGGCGTCTCGACCCCTTCGAGCTCGGCCGCCCACACCCGTGCCGCCTCCTCCTGGTCCTGCCCCACGAGCCAGGCGAGGAAGTCGCCGTAGTCGCCGGTCCCGGGCAGGGCGGCCGGGTCCCCGGCGGAGGCGTAGAGGAGCAGCAGGTCCCGCATCAGCAGGGGGGTGGACCAGCCGTCGAACAGCATGTGGTGGACGGTCAGCACGAGTTCGGCCCGGTCGGGCCCGAGGTCGGCGAGTGCCAGCCGGAACAGCGGCGGGGTGTCGGCGTCGAAGTGCTCAGCCCGGTCCCGCACGAGGAACCGCTCGAACGTCCCGGTCCGCTCCGCCTCGTCGGCCGCGCTCAGGTCGAGATGGCGCCACGGCAGGGTCACCGTCTCCGGCACCACCTGCACGACCTCCCCGTCCGCCCGGTCGACGAACGCCGCGCGGAGACTGGCGTAGCGGTCCAGCAGCGCCTGCCCGGCCCGACGCATCCGCTGCGGGTCGACCTGCTTGGACAGCTGGAACACCAGCTGGATGTGGTACGGGTCGTACGACGCCCCGGCCATCCTGGTGTGGAACAGGATCCCGGACTGCGCCGGGGTCATCGGCCACACCGCGGCCAGCCTGCCGAAGCGGCCCTCCCAGGCGTCGATCTCCTCCTGGCGCACGGGCACCAGCGGTGCGTCGCTGGGGGTCAGCCCGCCGGCGTCGGGGGTGGCGGCGTGCCGGGCCAGCGCGGTCAGCGCCTGGACCCACAGGCCGGCCAGCTCGCTCACCTGGTCGCGGGACAGCACACCGGTGGGGAAGCCGAAGTAGGCGGTCAGCTCGTCACCGTCGGGGGTGGCGAGGGCCACCGCGCTGATCTCCAGTGCCGACAGCACGGGCATGTCCCGGTTCGGCGCGGCGATCAGCTCGCCGTGCGCGCTGTCCGGGGCCCAGCCCAGACCGCGCAGGTCCGCGGGGAGGTCGGCGCCGGAGGACTTGCCGAGGTAGTTGAACCCGATCTGCGGTTCCCGCTCCGCGGCCAGCGCGGCGGCGGTGTCGGGGTTGAGGTGGCGCAGCAGGCCGTAGCCCAAACCGCGGTCCGGCACCGCCCGCAGCTGCTCCTTGACGGCCTTGACCGCCCGTCCGGCGGCCGGGCCGCCGACGAACGCGTCCGCCACGTCGACGCCGGCCAGGTCCAGCCGCACCGGGAACATCGCGGTGAACCAGCCGGTCGTGCCCGACAGGTCCGCGCCGGGCACCAGGTGCTCTTCGCGGCCGTGCCCCTCCAGCCGGACCAGCGACGAGGCCCCGGCCACGCCCCGCATCTGGCGCCAGCGAGCCAGTGCCAGGGCCAGCCCGGCCAGCAGCCCGTCGTCGACCCCGCCCCGGAACACCCGGGGCAGCGTGGTCAGCAGCGTCCGCGTCACCTCCGGCGGCACCTGGACGCGCACCGTGTCCACGGTGGCCGCGACGTCGCGGCTCCGGTCCAGCTCCCGGGTTCCCAGGACGGGCTCGTCCTCGCGCAGGATCCGCTGCCACAGCGGCAGTTCCGCCACGCGCTCGGGGGTGACGGCCTGGTCGGCCAGAGCGTGCGCCCACCGGCGGAACGAGGTGCCCGCCCCCGCCGGTGCCGGGGCGCGGCCGTCCCGGACCCGCTGCCAGGCGGACACCAGGTCCGGGACCAGGATCCGCCAGGACACCCCGTCGACGACCAGGTGGTGCAGCACGATCAGCAGCCGGTCCGCGTCGGTGTCGGAGGTGAACCGCACGAACTGCGCCATGACGCCCGCGTCCGGGTCCAGCCGGTCCGCGGCCGCGTCCAGCTCGGCGTTCACATCGGCGCCGTGGAACGGCAGGTCCCGCACCAGCCGGTCGGCCCGGACGCTGCCGACCGGTTCGATCAACAGGCCCGGCCGCTCCCGGTCGAGCCTGGAACGCAGCACGTCGTGCCGGTCCAGGACCGCCTGCAGGGTGGCGACCAGCCCCGCACGGTCGATGTCCGCGGGCAGGGACAGCATCGCGGACATGCAGAACCGGCCGATGCCGCCGCCCGAGGCGAGGACGTGCGCCGCCGTCGGCGGCAGCGGGGCCCAGCCGACGCCACCGCCGGACAGCTCGGCCAGCGGCGCGCGCTCCTGCCCGGCCCGGCCCTCGACCAGTTCCGCGAGCCGGGCGACCGTGCGGTGCTCGAAAATCTCCCTCGTGCTGATGACGACGCCGCGCGACCTGGCCCGCGCGACGGCCTGGATGGACCGGATGCTGTCCCCGCCGCTGGCGAAGAACTCGTCGTCGACGCCCACCTGCCGGACGTCGAGCACATCGGCGTACACCTCGGCCAGGACCCGCTCCACCTCGCTGCGCGGCGCCCGGTACCCGGCGCCGGCGAACCGCGGTTCGGGCAGCGCGGCGCGGTCCAGCTTCCCGGTCGCGGTCAGCGGCAGCCGGTCGAGGACCAGGACCAGGGCGGGCACCATGTAGTCCGGTAGCCTGTCGGCCGCGAAGCGCCGCAGCTCCGCCTCCGACACGCCGGCGGCCGGGGCGTCGTCGCCGTCCGCGGTGCGCGCCGGCGCCACGTAGCCGACGAGGCGTGTGCGGCCCGCGTGGTCCTCCCGCGCCGTGACCACGGCCTGACCGACCGCGGGGTGCCAGGCGAGGACCGTCTCGATCTCGGTCGGCTCGACCCGGATGCCGTTCACCTTGATCTGGGAGTCGGCCCGGCCCGCGTACTTCAGCCGACCGTTCTCGTCCCACTGGGCCAGGTCGCCGGTCCGGTACATGCGTGCGCCGGGGGGCCCGAAGGGGCTGGCGACGAACCGCTCCGCGGTGGCCGCAGCGTTGTGGTGGTAGCCACGGGCGAGCGGACCGCCGACGTACAGCTCGCCGACCACCCCGGGCGGGAGCTCGGCCAGCTGTGGTCCCAGGACGTGGGCGCGCATGTTGGCCAGCGGCGTTCCGACCGGCACCGCGCCGGGCCCGACCCACTGCCGCGGCAGCGTGAAGGTGGAGGTGTAGAAGCTCTCGGTCTGTCCGTAGGCGTTGACGATCCGCACGTCGGGCAGTACCTCGCGGACCTTGCGGACCAGGTCCGCCGAGAGCGCCTCACCGGCGAAGACCACGGTCTCCACGTCGAGTTCGAGGCTGCCGGGATCCTTGGCGATCTGGTCGAGCACGGCGGAGAACACCGCGGGCACGGCGCTGATGGTGGTGCCCGACCAGCCGCCGCGTTCGGAGAGTTCGATGACGTCGCGGACGATCTCGACGCTCGCTCCGGTGGTGAGCGCGGTGAAGATCTCGAACACCGAGACGTCGAAGTTCACCGAGGTCGCGGCGAGCATCCGGGAGCCGGCCTCGACGCCCACCCGCCGCCGCAGGTCCTGGACGCCGTTGACCACGTCGGCGTGGGTGACGGCGACGCCCTTGGGGGTCCCGGTCGACCCCGACGTGAACATCACGTACGCCAGGTTGTCCGGGTCGACCCGGGCCCCTGAGGCCTCCGGGGCGGCGCCGTCGAGGTCCAGGTCGTCGAGATGGAGGACCGGCGGCCGGCACCCGGCCACGGTCGCCGCCGCCTCACGGTCGGTCAGGACCAGTGCGGGATCGGCCGTGTCGAACAGCAGACCCACCCGCGCGGACGGGTACGTGGGGTCGACCGGCAGGTAGGCGCCGCCGGCCCTGAGCACGGCCAGGAGCGCGACCACCAGGTCCGCGGAACGCGGCAGGGCCACGGCCACCAGGACGTCCGGCCCGACGCCGTGGTCCCGCAGCACCGCGGCCAGCCGGCCCGCACGGGCGTCCAGCTCCCCGTACGACAGCTCCGTCTTCCCGGCCACCACCGCGGTGGCCCGCGGTGTCCGTGCCGCCTGGGCGGCCACCAGTTCCGGCACCGTCACCGCCGGCACCGGCGCCGTCGTCCCGTTCAGCCGTGCCAGTCGGTCCCGCTCGGCGCCGGTGAGCACGTCCGCCGCGCCGAGCCGCGTCCCGGGGTCGGCGACCACCTGGCGCAGCACCCGGACGTAGCGCTCGACGATGCTCTCGGCTGTGGAGCGGTCGAACAGCTCCGTCGCGTACTCGAGGCGTCCGTACGCGTGGCCGGAGGCGGCCGGGACGATGCTGAGGAGCAGGTCGAACTTGGCGGTTCCGGTACCCGCCGGCAGGGGTGTGACCCGCAGCCCCGGTATCTCGACCGGCGACCACTCGAACTGCCAGGCCAGCATCACCTGGAACAGCGGCTGGTACGCGGTGGTGCGCTCCGGGCTCAGCATCTCCACCAGGCGCTCGAACGGAACGTCCTGGTTGTCGTACGCCGCCAGGGCCCGGTCGCACACCTGCTGCAGCAGCTCGCCGAACGTCGGGTTCCCGGACAGGTCCACGCGCAGCACCCAGGTGTTGGCGAAGAACCCGATCAGGTCGTCGAGCTGCTCGTCGGCGCGGCCCTCGATCGGGCTGCCGATGGTCAGGTCGTCACCGGCGCCGAGGTGGTGCAGGAGCACCGCGAGCGCGGCCTGGGCGACCATCGGCGCCGTGGCCCGGCTGCCCGCGGCGAGCTCCTCGATCCCGGCGAACAGCTCGGGGTCCAGCTCGAAGTCGACGTGGCCGCCGCGGTGGCCGGCCGAGGTGGGCCGGGGCCGGTCCAGGGCCAGCTGCACCGGCTGCGGCACCCCGGCCAGTTCCCTGCGCCAGTAGTCCAGCTGCTGGGCGGCAATGCTGTCCGGGTCCGCCTCGTCGCCCAGCAGCTCCCGCTGCCACAGCGTGTAGTCCTTGTACTGCACGGCGAGCGGCTCCCAGTTCGGCGCGCCCCCGTCCTTGCGGGCCGAGTACGCCGACACCAGGTCGCGCAGGAACGGGGCCATCGACGCCCCGTCCGCGGCGATGTGGTGGAACACGAACACCACCACGTGCTCCTGCGGAGCGAGCCGGAACACGGTGGTCCGCAGCGGGAGTTCGACGCCCGGGTCGAACCCCTCGCACGCGGCCTCGTGGATCGCGGCGTCCAGCGCGGGCGCGGTGACGTCGATCACCCGGAGCCAGAAGTCCGCCTCCTGCGGCGACAGGACCCGCTGCTGCGGGGTGCCGTCCGCGTCCTCCACGATCAGGGTGCGCAGGCTCTCGTGCCGGGTCGCGACGTCCCGTACCGCCGCGGACAGCGCCGGGGTGTCCAGCGACCCCGTGAGACGCAGCACGAACGGGATGTTGTACGTGGCGGACGGGCCCTCCAGACGATGGAGGAACCACAGCCGCCGTTGGGCGAAGGACAGCGGGATCACGGACGTTCCTCCTGAACGGTCATCCGGCGCACCTGCGGGCGGTTCGACGTGGCCAGCTCCCTGAGCCGCACAGCCAGCTCGGCGACGGTCGGGTTGCGGAAGACGGTCGTGACCTTCACGTCGACGTTGAACTCGTTGCGTACCTGGCCGACCAGTCGGGTGGCCAGCAGTGAATGCCCGCCGTGGGAGAAGAAGTCGACGTCGATGCCGACCTCCTCCACGCCGAGCAGCTCGGCGAACAGCCGGCAGAGGACTTCCTCGTCGTGGTTGCGCGGCCCTCGTCCGGCCGTGGCCGCGGCCTGGCCGGGCACGGGCAGCGCGGCCCGGTCGAGCTTTCCGCTGGGTGTCATGGGGAGCCCGGCGAGCGGCACGAACACCGAGGGGACCATGTACTGCGGCAGGCGCGCTCCCAGCAGGTCCGTCAGGGCCTCGACGTCCGGCTCGGCCGGGCCCGCCTTGTCGGCCGGCACCACGTAGGCGACCAGGCGCTGGTCTCCGTGCTCGTTCTCCCGCACGACCACCACGGCCTGCGCGACGCCCGGGTGCCCGGCCAGCACC
>NZ_JBFBFA010000094.1:0-9080 GCF_040683915.1 Kitasatospora sp. NPDC093102
GACGAACGCGACGGCCCGACTCTTCCTCGACACCACGGAGTTCATGCCTGACCAGCGGAAACCCACCGGTCACGTGCCGAAAGACAACACCTTCTAACCCGCAGCGAGGACGAGGCGTTCTGGGCCTGGGCGGTCATCGAGACCCTGCGGCACACCGGCATCCGCCTCGAAGAGCTCCTGGAGCTGACCCAGCTGGCGCTGGTGTCCTACCGACTCGCCGACACCGGCGAGGTCGTCCCTTTGCTGCAGGTCGTCCCGTCCAAGAGCAACGAGGAGCGGCTCCTCCTCGTCAGCCCCGAGCTGGCCAGCGTCCTCGCGACCGTCATCAGCCGGCTCCGCAGGGACAACGCCGGCACTGTCCCCCTCGTAGCCCGCTACGACCCCCACGAGCTGGTAACTGGCTTGCCCCTGCCGCACCTCTTCCAGCGCCGCGTCGGCTGGAAGCGCGACGTCATCACCACGAACATGGTCTACCAACTGATCAACGACACCCTGCCCCGGGCCTCGCTGACCGACCCCACCGGCCAGCCCCTGAACTACACGCCCCACGACTTCCGAAGGATTGTCTCTGCTTAGTTTCTGTGTGGCGATTGGCTGCAACTGGACGTCTGTGCTGGGCGTTTGGGCTTTGCGCTGAACGGTGTGGTGTTTCTACTGTCAGCGCTCATGATCCTGAGTTTCTTCTCGTCCCGGGGCTGGGAGTCCTGGGACGTCGAGCACCGACCGTTGATCCCCGAGGGGATGCCCGTGCTCGTCGATGACGACCTGCGCTTCGAGGACGGACCGGCCGTGCCGCGTCCGACGGCGGTGGTGAACCGGTGGTTGCGTGAACTCCCGGCCAGCGGGGCGCCGGCACCCAGCTCGTGGGAGAACTACGCGCGGGCGGTCAAGGAGTGGATGGAGTTCCTGGCCGAGCACGGGGTGGGGTTATTCGACTCGCGGGAGCGGTTGAAGGCGGGGCTGAGCCGGTACGCCGAGCATCGGGCCGCAGGCCCGCTGAAGGCCCGGTTCGCGGCGACGACATGGGGCCAGCACATGAGCATCCTGTCGCTGTTCTACCGCTGGGCACTCAACGAGGGGTACGCGACGGCGGAGCCGTTCACCTACCGGGCCGCGCGGGCCCTGTTCGCCGGCACCGGCCGGGAGGTGAAGGTGAACCTGGCGGTCCGCCGCACCCCGAAGCCGCACGTCACGATCAAGTACCTGGAGCCGGACTTCACCGAACTGTTCCGCAACGGACTGCGCGGACTGGCGCCGGACGGCTCCCAGGACAGCGGCTTCCACGGGAGGGAGATGACCCGCAATGGAGTGGTCGGGGATCTCGCGCTGGCCACCGGGCTGCGGCTGCAGGAGTTCACCTACCTGCTGCCGTGGGAGATCCCCGCGCTGCCGGCGCCGGAGCCGACTGCGGTGCCGATCCCGTTCCCGGTGCCGGCCGGGATCACCAAGGGAAGGAAATTCCGCACCACGTGGACCTCCTACGAGGCCCTCGCCGGTGTTCATGACTACTTGGAGCTGGACCGGGCGGCCACGGCGGAGGACGCGAGCTGGCGTCCGCCGCGGCGATGGGGTGATCCGCTGATGGTGACCGAGCCCGACGCCCGAGGCGGGCTGATCAACGGCGTCCGGCGGTCGTGGGCGTCGCTGGCCCCGGCCGAGCGGCGCCGGCTGGTCGCCCCGGGCGGGGGCTCGTGCCTGCTGGCACTCAAGAACGGCGGCGGCCCGTTCACCGCCTGGGCGACGGTCTTCGAGCGCACATCCAACCGGATCCGGGCCCGCTTCGAGCCCCGCTTCCCGCACGTCTGGCCCCACCGATGTCGCCACACCTTCTCGATGAGGACCCTGGAATACCTGGTCACCGGGCACTATCGGCAGGCCGCGAAGCTCGTGCGGGACGCCGACGCCGACGCCGCGCTGGTCTTCTACCTGACCAAGGCCGACCCGCTGCTGGTGCTCCGTGATTTGTTAGGACATTCCACCGTTCTGACCACGGAAAAGTACCTCCGCCGCTTGGACACGACCCGCATCTACCGGGAGGCATACGAAGGCGCCAGCGCCGCAGCCGGACTGACTGACGACGCGTGGGCCGAACGCGAGGCCGGAGACGAGTTCGCTCCTGAGGACGAAGACGGAGACGCCTGATGCCGACCATGCTCATCGACGAACCACTGGGCGTCACCTGCGTGTTCAGCGACGGCAGCCGCGCGGAGTTCTCCCTGGACGGCTTACCCAACCCGCACCTGGCCCGGGATCTGGCCATCGGGCTGGTCGACCTGGTCCACCCACACGGCACCGCGGATTCAGCCGGCACGGTCAACCACTACGTCCAGGCTCTGCGGCAGATGGTGCGGGTTCTCGCCGGACGCGGGTTCACCGGCGGCGCCGCCCAGCTCCGGCGGGGGCAACTCGCCGAGTTTTGGCTGGGCAGCACCGGCCCCCGAGAGGCGTGCACCCGGGCGATGGTGAGAGCATTCGCGCAGGTCGGCGGCGTCCTCGCCGATGGGGTGGTGGAGCTTGCGGCGGGACGGCCCTACAACCTCCAGCCCAACCATCACCAGCTGCCGCCCTACGCGGAGGCCGAGTGGCAGCGCCTCACCGAGGTCTGCCGCACCCTCGCCGACGAGTCGTACGCCGCTCACCGGCGGGCCCTGGCCGCGGCTGCCCAGGGGAAGCATCCGGGTTCCGGCGGCTGGAAGCCGGAAAACGTACGGTGGTTGCTGGCCCGGCTCGGCCCGGTGAACGCCGCCCGCTTCGGCGAAGAGGTCGGTTGCACCGAGTCGGCGGTCTGGCAGCGCGGCGGGTTCATGCAGGCCAGTGCCGATCTCTTCCCCACCCACCACGCCATGATCGCCTACCGGCTGCTGTTGGGCATCTACTCCGGCATCGTCCCCGACGGGATCGACGACCTGGTTACCGACGACATCGACTGGGCCGGGGACAGCACGATCCTGCTCTCCTATATCAAGGGCCGCACGGCAGCCGAGAGCCTGAACCTGCCGCGCCGGGCCGTGCGCCTGCTGGAGCAGTGGCTGGCGCACTCGGCCCTGCTGAGAAGCTTCAGCGCCCCCGATGGCCAGCGACGTCTGTGGCTGGCCCTCAGCCGGCCGGGGCACTTCGCGGTGACCGCTGGGACCGGTGCGCGCGTCACCGTCCAACGGTGGGTTGCGCGTCACCAGATCTTCGGCGAGGACGGGCGTCCTTTGAAGATCCACCGCTCCCGGATCCGTACCACGCACGAGGCGATGCGGGACAAGAGTGCCTGGACCGGCAGCGGCCGGGCGACGATTGACCCGAACCACACCCCGGCGGTCGAGGGCGACCACTACCTGACCGCGGCCACCCCCGCTCAGCAAGGCGCCGTCGAGACCATCATTGAGGACGCCCAGCACGACATGCTCCGACGTTCCCACCCGCCCACCGTGATCACCGAAGAGGATGCGGCGGTATTGGCCGAGGGCTATCCGCAGCTGGTCGCGGCCATGGACCTGGACGATGCGGCGATCGCCGAACTGGTCGGCGGGCAGCGCGATGTGTTCACCGCTGCCTGCGGCGATCAGCTCTCCGGGCTGCACGGTCCGAAGGGGAAGCCTTGTCCGGCCCGTCCCTGGGTCTGCCTTCTCTGCCCGTTGGCGGTCTTCGCCCCACGGCACGCGGTCAACCTGCTGCGGCTGAAGGCGTTCTTCTCCCGGCAGTGGCAGCAGATGCCCGCCGCCCAGTTCATGGCCGTTTTCGGCCCCTATGCCGCCCGCATTCAGCAGGTCCTGGACCGTTTCGACCCCGCTGTCCTCGCCGCGGCCTGCGCTGGCGTCGCCGACCGGGATGACGAACTGCCCCTGCGTCCTGAGGAGCTCACCGCATGACTACCCCAGCTGAAGTCTTCTCCTTTGACGGCCGTTCCGCGGTCTTCGCTGGCACCGACGTCTGCCACGAGGCTGGCCTCGCACTGCCCGCTGGAGCGAACCGCCCGTGCTTCGAGGATGACATCTGGGACTTCACCCACGTCATCGGTCTGCCGGCTCAGATGGCCCGATGCACGCGGCGCTTTGACTTCGCTGCCATCGCGGATGCCCGTTGGCGGCTGGTCGCCAAGGAACTCGTGCTGGCGATGCTCATCCCCAGACATGCGTCGGTCATCCCGCTGCCGCGCGCCTATCGCACCGCCTTGCACCTGAACACCTGCGCGGGCCGGCTGGGCGAACTCACCCGATTCTTCGCCTGGTTGGAAAACCAGGGAACGTCTGGCCTGGACCAGATCGGCGCCCGTCTCTGCGAGGCTTACCTGGCCCACCGCCGCTACGTGCTCGACGAGCACGGGGCCGTCGTCGGGGAACAGAGCCACGGAACCAGGCGCTCGGCCGCGCAGATCGTCGTCGACCTCGTCAATTACCGCGAGCTGTTCACCGCCGACCGCGTCTCCGCGGATCTGCGGCCGTGGGGTGGTGCGGCGGCCTCGGCGGTCGCCGAGATGCCCTGCGGCCGGACCCAGAACAAGACCCCGCCTGTCGAGGACGCCGTCCTGCAGCCGATGCTCGCCGCCGCGCTCTATCTGCTCTCCACGCTCGGCCCCCACGCCGTCGAGCTCGCCGAGGAAGTACGGGAAGCCGACCGCACCTCGTCCTGCAGGGCGGCTGGGCTCCGCCCGGCCGGTCCCGCGCCGGTGGCCGAGTTCGCGAGCCTGCTGGCCGAGTACGAGCGAACGTGCACACCGCTGCCGATGCTGGCCGAACACCACATCGCCGATCGGCTCGCCACCGGTTGGGATCCTGATGATCTCCTGCTGCCGGTGGCCACGGGCGTTCTGGCCCGGCAGGCCGGGGCCAGCCAGTTCTGGTCACGATGGCTTCCGACCCTGCGCGGACCACTGGAGACAACCCTCGCAGTGGTTGGAGTGGAGAGGGCCTTCGGCCGTGCTGCTGTCGAGGTCAAGGCGGCGGACGGGACATCCTCGCTGCCCTGGACACTTCCCCTGCACCGCCTGGAGGCCGTTGCCCTGGTCGGAATCGTCCGCACCGCCGCGATCATCGCACTGGCCGCGGTGTCCGGAATGCGCGCGAGTGAACTGATGGAGCTGCGGGTCGGCTGTCGCCGCCCGCCCGAGGAGCCCGTTCCCGGCCTCAACCGGTTCCGGATCGCCAGCAAGGTCGTCAAAGGCCAGCCGCTCGGCGGAACCGACGACGAATGGGTCGTCGTCGAGCCGGTCTATCGCGCCGTCGAACTGGCCGAGCAACTGCACGACGCCCCGCAGCATGGGGCCTTGCTGTTCGGCCGGTTCGCCTTCGACGTCCGCTACCGATGGTTCAGGAACTGGGTCAACTCCCCAGCCGGACAACGGCTCGGGCTCGCACTCATCCCCGAAGGGCCCGTGAACCTACGGATGCTGAGGCGAACCCTGGCTCTGGAAATGGCCTACCGGCCCGGCGGAGTCCTCGCTTCCAAGATCCACCTCAAACACATCGCCGTGGCCACGACAGAAGGCTATGCCTCTCGCCCCGGCGGAGCCCAGGCCGAACTCCTCGCCGAGGTCAACAAGCACGAGAGCGACCGCAATCTCGACCTCGTGCTTGCCGAGTTCCGAAACTACCAGCAGGGCATCCTCCCAGCGGGTCCCGGCGCTCGCAGCCTTACTGACTTCTTCGCGCACATCGATGCCCAACTCGACGCAACCGCCGCGAAGGCGCCGAAGACTCAGCGCAGTGACCGCGACGTGATCAACCTGCTGACCAAACGCGCCAAGGTCCTCCACCTCGGGCCCGCGAACTACTGCTGGTTCACCGACCCGTCCCGGGCGCTCTGCCTCAAGCTGGCCGGCACCCCGACAGCCGACCGTCCGCTGGTCGGGATGTGTGACTCCGCCCGCTGCCCGCAGGCCACTCACCACCCCTGCCACCGGCCCGTCTGGGCCGAGCACGCCGGACGCACCGAGACCTTCCTCGGCCAGCTCGGCACCACGCGAAAGACCGAACGCGCCCGGCTGCAAGCCGACTACGACCGCGCTCTCCGGGTCGTCACCGAGATCGACAGCGCCAACACTGTGAACAGGGAATCCGTATGAGAATCTCCGCAGCCCAGCGGGCCGAGAACGAGAACCGCATCCGGGCCGCCATGGACCGGCTCCTACGCGGAGAGATCCCGCCCGGCGGAAAGTGCGACGTCAAGACCCTCGCCCGCGAAGCGGCCGTCGACCGCACCGCGTTCTACGGAACCCGCCCCTACGCTCACCTCCGCGTCGAGCTCGAACGCCGCCTGCAGGCCCTTCAGCAGGCTGGGGAGATCCCCGATCCGCGCGAGGCTCAGATCGCCCGGCTCAAAGCCGAGGTCTCCGCGCTCAAGACGCGGCTGGCCACTGCGGAGAAGACCAACGAAGAGCTCGGCGAGTTCCGCACTCAGGCCCTGGCCCGGCTCGCCGCCCAGCACGACGAGATCCTCCACCTCCGCAGGTCGGCGGCGACGGTCAGCAGCATGACACGCCTCCCAACAGCCCGAACCACGACGATCGGATCCTGCAGTTAGGCAACCGTCCCGACCTGCGGCGCCGTCAGCAGCGGATGCGATGATCTGCCCATGGGTATTCTCTTCGGCTACTTCGCTGCCGCTGATGACGACGACGCTGTTCGAGCCGTCGTCCGAGACGACGGTGAGTCCAGCGGGACCGGCTATGACCAACTGGTGATCAAGGGCATCGATCCAGTGGTGGAGCTGACGCCCGCCGAGGCACTCATGACAGGCCGGTCCGCCGCCGAGGTCCAGTCCGACCCTCGACACGGCAGCCTCATCGGAATGCTGGGGGACGGCGAGCTGGTGGTGGTGTCGCTGACGGACGCCTTCCGGGACGCGCTCGCGACCTGCGAAGCCACGTCTTTGCGCGACATCGCCACCAGCTGGTCGAGCACCGAGGGCGTCTTCTCCTACCCGGCTGATCCAGAGAATCTCGCCAGCTTCTTGGAACGGTTGTCCGGGCTCGCCGGCCGAGCAGTCACGCGAGATGCCCGCCTCTACTGCTGGATCTGTCCCTGACTCTGTCGCCGCCCCGCCAGACCCACGGGACCGCGACCCCGATCACGCGAGAGAACGGACTCATGACCAGTCTCGTCGAGATGAGCGAACGCGAGTACTTCTCCAACGTCGGCAAGCGGCCCGGGATGTTCGTCGGCCGCCCTTCCTTCCAAGCGCTGACCGCGTTCCTCACCGGATACGACCAGAACGCGGCCCGGCACCGGTCTCCAGGACTGGCGGGATGGCGCGAGTGGCTTGTCGCCCGGCGAGGGCAGGGCTGCAACCACGCATGGCCCGGTCAGGTCCTGCACATCGCTCTTCCCGAAGGCTGGGACAATCCCTGGGACCTTCCGCCTGAGGACGAAGCCCGCGCGATCGAGGTTCTCTTCCAACTACTCGACGAGTTCCTTGCGGACCGCGAGAACAACGAAGAAACCCAGGTCACCTGAGCATCGAAGCAAGCAGTATCCAGGAGGGATCCCATGTTCGACGACGTTCACGGCCTCACCCCTGACCGAGCCGCCTGCCTTACCTCTCTGGTCGAGCAGAGCCTTCCACTGCTCGACCAGGAGCGCGGAATGGAGGCCGTTCAACGCTTTCTGCACAGTCAGGGGGCCAGCGTCATCGACTCCATCGTCGTTACCCGCGAACTGCTCGGCGCAGGCCAAGGATCCCTCGGGACGGCGAAGGAGATCGTACTCACGAGTGCAGCCCGGACTACCGAGCTGAGGGAACATCAGCGGCTGGTCGAGGGCATCGAGGAAGCGTGATCAGCGCGGTCCAGGGGCGTCACCCAGAAGTGTGGTCTGCCTCACATCTGGGTGGCCGCAATGCAACACGGCCCGGAAGAAGCGTGGCGAATGCCCCGTCCGAGTCCCGCCAGCTCAAAGACAACACGAGCTGACCCGCACACGGCCTCTGCGGACACAAGAAGGACCTACGTCACCCACCTGATCGAGGACGGCTGGGACGCCCGCTTCGTCCAGGAGCAGGTCGGCCACGACTATGCCTCCACGACCGCGATCTACACCTGCGTGTCCTCCGACTTCCGCACCCGTACGCTGCGACGGGTCCTGGACGCGACGATGGAAGCCGCTCTGCGGCCGGCAAGGAGGGCACGATGAAACGCCAGGTCAGCTACCAGTGGCGGCTGCGCGAGGTGATGGCCCAGCGCGGCATCTTCGCCGCCTCCGACCTGTCCCCGCTGCTGGCCGACCGCGGCATCGAACTGTCCTCGGTGCAGGTCTGGCGGCTGGTCACCCAGACACCCGAACGCCTGTCGCTGCCGGTGCTGGCCGCGCTCTGCGACATCCTCGGCGTCACCCCCGCCGACCTGATCGCCACCCGAGCCGAGAACGCCGCACCGCGCCGCACCGCCGCCTCCGGCGGCGCCGACGTGGTCGACCTGGCCGCCACCATCCGGCCGAAGCGGGCCCGAGTCCGGCCGGAAAAGTGAGCCGCACCCGCGTCCGGGACGAGGACCTGTTCTGCGCGCGCTGCCGCCGCCCCGTCCGGATCGGCGCGGCCCACTGGCCCGAGGGTTACATCTGCGCTTCCTGCCGCGACCACGCGCTGGAAACCTACGGCCGATGTGTCGGCTGCGGCATCGACCGGCTCACCCCCGGCATCGCACCGGACGGCGGTCAGTGGTGCACCAATTGCGCCGGCGGCCTGGGCGACTTCTTTTGCGAACGCTGCGGCCGCGAAGCCGCCCGCTACCAGCGCGGAGTCTGCGGAAACTGCGTCCTGGCCGAGCGCCTGGAAGACCTCCTGGACGACGGCACCGGCCGGATCCGGCCCGAACTCGTCCCGTTCTACGACGAGGTCAGGAGCGTTCCCCGGCCCAAAGGGATGCTCACCTGGGTCGGCAAGCCTCACGTCCAGCAGATCCTGCAAGCCCTCGCCCAAGGACAAGTGCCACTGAGCCACGATGGATTGGGGACGCTATCGCCTTGGCGCTCAGTTGCCTATGTCCGAGACCTTCTCATGCATTGAGTGGTGTGCATCGTGAAGTGGCAGGTCACGGGCCTGGTGTGCGTCGGCGTCGGGGTGCTCACGCTGGTTGCGGGCGGATGACTTCGGTGAAG
>NZ_JBFBFA010000095.1:0-8735 GCF_040683915.1 Kitasatospora sp. NPDC093102
GGCAGCGCGTACATCGTCATCAGCCGGGCACGGCCCGTCGACCAGTCGATCTTGCCGGCGAGCCAGTTCCCCGAGGCGTCCTGACCCTCCCAGGAACCGTCCGGCCTGAATGTCGCCCGGTCCAACGCCTGACAGGTGCTCTCCCAGACGACCTCCCAGCGCAGGCCCGTCGGGAAGAAGCTGTTGCCGAACTTCAGGTGCAGGCGGCCGCTCCCGTCCCGGTAGTACAGCGTGCCCTGGTAGACACCGTTGCCGAGCGCAGTGGTCACCGTGCGCTCGTCCAGCTTGATCGGGCTGATGTCCTTCGGGCGGACGTGGCAGCCGGAGATCATGTGCCCGGTCCCCGAATGCCTGCCCCCGAGGTCCGGGTCGTGCAGGTATCCGTTCATCACGTGATTGCGCAGGTAGAAGACCGGCTGGACGACCCGGGGCTCCTCCTCGCGCGCAGGTGCCACGGGCTCCGGCACCGACGTGGCCGGAGCTCCCCCCGCACGCGTGCCGCCCGCCGCCGGACCAGCATCATCCTGAGCCGACGGCTCCGAGACCGAGGTCTGCCGCTTCTGCCCTCCCCGCTTCTTCTTGACTCCGCCGAACAGCCCCTCCACGGGCGAACCGCCCTCGCGCAGCCGGGCCGCCAGCTCACCGGCCTCCGGGCTGCCGTGCGCGAGCAGGTGGGCCACCTGCACGACCTGCGACTCCCACGCCTCGCCCAGGGCCTCGCGCTCCGCCAGACCGATGCCGAGCAGCTTCTCCGCCTCGCCCAGGTACCGGGCGCGGTCCTCGGCCGTGAAACCGCGTTCCAGGGTGTCGGTCAGGTGCCCGACCGTGATGCCCTCCGCGTCGGAGAACAGCACCGACTCGGCGCCGATCCGATCGTCGCTGAGCATCGAGTAGCGCCGCCCCGGCTCCACCGACGCGTACCCGCGCCCGCTCGCCAGCTCACCCGGCACATCCAGACTCAAACCCGCCACAAAGGCGCCGACGCCCTCGGGCTCGGTGTGCAGCCGGTACGCGACCTCCTCCACCGCCTCCCGCCACAGATGCTGCACCATCGGGGCCGCCCACTCGTCCGACAGGTAGGCGTCACGCACACCGGGCAGAGCAGTGTCACCCAGCAGCCGCTCCGCCTCCGCCCGCCGCGCCTCGATCGTCCGGACCGAAGTCTTCCCCGACCACCTGCCGCCACCGGCGGTCTCCTTGCCGCCGACGCCGCTCTCACCCGACTCGACCGGGACCGGGGCCTTGGCGAACTGCCGGCCCTCATCGTCGCGGTGCCGGACGGTGCGCTCGAAGACCTTCGGGGTGTCGGGCGAGGGCTCGGGGCCCGACGGGACATCGGGCGCGGTCTTCTGGCGGGGCAGGGTGACCACCTCGGGCTCCGCCTCGGTGTCCGAGGTGCCGGCCGGCTCGTCGTCGTACAGGTGGGCCCACCGCCCGGCCGGCTCCTGCGGCCGGACGGCCGTCGCCGGCGGTGCGGCGACGTCCCGCTCCAGGCGTTCCACCCGCTGGTGCAGGATGTCGGCGTCCTCGACCCCGCGACGCACCTTGGACAACGCCTGGTCCCCGTGGTCGCCGGGCCGGGCGAGCGCCGTGGTCACCCGACGCAGCAGGACGTCGAGACGCAGCCCGCGATCGGCGAACCACCGCCGGCCGTCGGCCTCGGTGATCCGCAGCCCGAGCGGACGGCCCTCCTCGTCACGGGCGCCGAGGTCGCGGAGCCAGGTGTCGAGCAGGCCCACCGCGTGCAGGGCCTCGCGGCTGGGCGCGCGGCCGGGACCGAGCTCCCGGACGAGCAGTTGATGTTCGATCAATTGACGGTTGACCAGCCACTTCGGGCCGGACTGGGGCCCGTCGCCCAGGGTGCCGTGCAGTTCCCCGAGGTCACCGGTCGCGGTGAGCTCCAGCAGGTCCAGGTAGGCCTCCACGTGATCCGCGGTGAGGTCCTCGCGGAAGACCGGCTCCAGCTGCTGCGCGGCCTGGACGAAGTCCTCGGGCGTCCGAGTGGTTCCCGGCTCGCCCTCGCCCCGGGCGGGGCGGAGCTCCCGCGCCTTCGCCTCGGCGGCGAACTCCTCCAGCCGCCGCTTGCCGCGGGCGGGGTCGGGGGCCTCGGAGGTCCCGTCAAACAGGGGTACGGTCTCGTCCGGAGCGCCCGCCTTCTGCCGACCGATCGTCCTGACCGTCCGGCCGTCCGCCCCCGGAGGGACCCGGCCGTTCACCACGTCGCTGATCCGGGTCAAGGCGTCGGTCGGCGGCCTCAGGGTGGCCATCAGGGTGTCCTCCCGGACCTTGACAAGCTCGGCCCTGGCCTCCTTCTCGGCCTTCTCCGCCCTCCGGAACCTCCGCCCGATCTCCTTGGCCTTGGTGTCGTTCAGCTCCACGCCCGTCACGGTCCGCCAGGAGCGGGGCAGTGCCGTGCTCGTGGTCCCGGCGGGCCCGCCGTCGGACTCGACGAGGCTCGCCTCGTCGAAACCGAGCCTTCGTGCCACCTCCAGCAACCGCTGCTCGGCCTGCTTCCGGGCAGCCCGCAGGTCCCGGTCGGTGGTGGCGGCCCGGAGTTCCTGCAGCAGCGAGCCGGCCCGGGCGCGGAACTCCGCCCGATCGAGCATGCCGAGTTCGACGGCGGTCTGCCCGGGGCCGGCCAGTGCCCCGGCCCGGACCAGCTCGTTGCCGACCGGGTTGACCTGGGCGCTCAGCAGCTTGTCCGGCACCCACGGCTTGGCCGGCCGTGGCGGCGTCTTCGTGGACACGTTCAGCCCGAGCTTGCCGCGCAGTGCCTGCTCCCCCTGCTCCCGTGTGAAGAAGCTGCCGTGGGTCTTCGCTCCATTGCGGCGGCCCAGGGTGGATCGGGCGACGTCCTTCACGGTTCTGATCCGCTCGGCCAGATCGTGGGTCGGCGGCAGCTCCTTCCCGACGTCGAGGAAGTGGTCGAACGCCCAGGAGGCCAGCCCGGGGTCGTAGCCGAGCAGTCCCAGCCCGACGCCTTCGAGCGCGATGAGCCACTGTGCGAACGCCGCCTCCTTCGTCGGCCCCGGCTCCGCGGTGTGGTAGCGCAGGGCCGCGTCGGCCAGGCCGAAGACGCCGTAGCCGGCGCGGTAGGAGTCGCTGGGGGAGGCTGCGAGGCCGCCCAGCCGCGTCAGCAGTTCGAACAGCTTTTCCGGCGCTACCCGGTCCGGTCCGGCCTCGGCCGAGGTCAGCCCTTCGGCGACACTGATCAGCTTCAGCAGCAGGTCGCCGGCGTTGAGCACGTGGATGTTGGTGCCCTCGTCGACTCCGTACTCGACCGAGGCGAGGACGGCGCGTTGGCGGAGCCGCTCGATCCGGGCCTCGAAGTCCGGCCCCAGCCCCGCGTCGGCGTTCCGGAATCCGGCCAGGTGCTTGAGCCGGGCGTCGAACTGCTCGATGTCCATCAGCCCCTCGGACACCAGCTTCAAGCCCGCTCCGGACATCCGGTCGAGCCGTTCGAGCACGTCGGTCCCGCTCGGATCGGTCCGGCCGGCCCAGTCCAGATCGTCCCGGAGCAGCGCGGCCGCCTCCACCAGCGAACCGCTGTCCCGTCCCTGCTCCATCAGCTGCGACTCCAGGAAGTCGAGCCGGCGCCGGGTCCGGTCCGTCGATTGCGGGGCGGTGAGGTCCTCGGCGGCCGCGCGCAGCGCGGACGCGGCCAGCACACCCAGGCGATCGGTGCTGTAACCGGTTTCGGGGCGGTCGAGCGTGAAGACGTCGACGAGGTCGGCGAAGGCCCGGCCGCCGTCCACCAGGGACGCCGCCACCGATCCCTCGGCGCCGGCCTCGGCGAGGTCCGACGGCGTGATCCGCCCGTCCAGCACCATGCCCAGACCGGCCCCCCGGTACTGGGAGGCGACGTCCTCCCAGTCCTTCGCCCGGTCGGGGTCAGGGGTGAGCCCGGGCTTGTACTTCTCGGTGCTCGTGTCCTGGAAGATGCGCGAGCGCCGATCCGGCACCCCTTCGACGGCCTTCATGACGAGCGGGAGCAGCTCCGCCGACTGCGCGAGGACCGTGCCGTTGGTGAGCAGGGTGTCGCGGAACATCCGCAGGCCGATGGAGAGCACCTCCCGGTGCGCGACCGTGGGCTTCTCGCCGCAGTAGTCGGTCAGTCTTTGCGCGAGCTGCTTGAGCTCGTCGTTGTGGGTGGTGAGGTAGGCGCCCTTCTCCGCCAGGTTGAGGAAGTCGGGCAGCAGCTCGGTAGCGAAGGTGCTCAGCGGCTTCCGCCGCGACAGGACCTTCGGGAACCTGCCGTCGGGGTCCTTCAGCTGGAGGATCTGCACGGCCTCGGCGGCCGTCAGCAGACCGGTGCTCACCAGGGTCCGGGCACCATCGACCGTCTTTCGGAAGAGACTCTCCGGATCCCTCTCCACCTGCTGCATCGTTCGATCGATCGTCTCCAGCCAGTGGTCGAGCGGGGAGGCGAGACTCTGCCTGGCGTCCTCCCGCAGCTTCGCCCGGAACTCGCGGACCTCGCGGGCGTCTGCGATCAGGTGGCTCCTCGTGTCGAGGGTGAGAAGGTCTATGGCCCTCGCGCTCACCGCTGCCGAGGTCTCCTTGTGCAGCCTCAGTACCTCCTCCGACTGCAGATCCTCCAGCCGGTCGGTCAGGTCCTTCGCCGTGAGGCGGCCGATTCGGTCGATCCAGGTGATGTTCCCGCGGACCTTGCGCACCATTTGCTTGTCCACGTCCCGCAGCGCCGCGGTCTCCGCGACGTCGAGCCGGGCGAGCAGTTCCTCGGCGGGGTAGGCCCGGACCGCCAGCAGCTTCTTGGCGAGGTCGATCTCGTTGAGGTAGACCCTGGCGCCGTCCTTCCGTTCGATCATGACTGCGGCGCTGGAGAGCTTCGTCTGGACGAGGGCGACGTTCCGGGCGAGTCGGGGGAAGCGGTGGCCCGGAATCGCCGGCGTCTTCGACATGTCCTCCAGCCCGGCGAACATCTCGGCGATCCGCTTCTCCGTTCCCGCATCGAGCGAGATCTGCAGGGCGAGTTCGCGTTCGGATTCCTGCACCATGCGCAGCAGTTGCCGGTACCGCTCGGGATCGATTTCGAGGCGCTGACCGGTGAGCACCTCGTGCTTCTGCCGGTGGGCCAGTTCGGCGGCGACCTCACCCATGACGCTCTGCCCGATCAGGAGCTGCGCCTCGTACAGCCGGGCCCGTGACTCCCGTTCCCTGGGCGTCATCTTGCCGGTCTGGGCGATCAGCGGCGGCAGTTCCACCTGGGCCTCGCTCAGCTCGCGGAGCTCCTTGAGCAGCGGGCTGAGGTCGGCGTAGCGGCGCCGGACCTCCTCGGGAGAGACCTGACCCTGGAAGATCAGCTCAGGGGTCCGGTCGAGCGCCTGGAGGCGCTGCCGCACCAGGGTGAGGGTGTTGTGCGGGGCCGGGGCTCCGGCCTGCCGCGCCTGTGCGTTCTCGAAGTTCCTGACGGCGAAGGCGATGTCCTGCTGGTACAGGTCCGCCAGGGGGTTGGAGGCGCCGCCCCTGGCCCGGGCCTCCACCAGGGAGAAGTCCAGCTGCAGCGCCTTCGGGTCGATCCGGTGGGCCGGGTCCTGCGCATACAGACGGGTCAGGCCGTCGGTCGCCAGCGTGCGGAGCCGGTTGACGAAGACCTCGGCCTTGATGGACCGCCCGGCGCCGGCCGCCAGAAGGTCGGCCGAGCTCTCCAGGTAGCCGATGTGCGCGAGCAGTTCACGGGACTGCTGCTCGTTCATCGCGCCGTCCATCCGCTGGAGCGCGTCGACGAGCCCCTGCAGCGTCTCGACGACCGGCCGGCGCATGCGCCGGTCGAGGTCAGGCGTCCCCAAGGCCTCGTCGAGGTGCAGCAGGACGCTCTTGACCTCGTCGAGCGACGGGGTCTTCTCCCTCAGGGCGCTCATCTCATGGACGGCCCTGAGGACTTCCGCCCGGGGCTTGAGGATCGAGTAGTGCTCGGCATAGGCCAACGCCTTCTCGACGGCCTCGGTGTGCTGCTCCGCGGTGAGCCGGCCCGCCCGGACATCGGCGTCCGCCGACAGGGCGTGGTCGATGTACTCGCCCGCCGCCTTCGCGAGGATCCTGCCGTTGAGCGGGGTCAGCCTCTGCTCGAACCGCTCCAGCGCAGTCAGTTCGACCCGGTGCTCGCGGACCGGAGCCGGCGCCACCACCACGGGCTCCGGCGCCGTGGCTCGGCCGGCCTGCGCCATCGGATCGTTGCGGTCCAGGATGCGCTGACGGACCAGGTCGCGGATCCAGGCGTTCTTCATCCCGACGGTACCGGGCTCGCGCGGCAGCGCGTACATCGTCATCAGCCGGGCATGGCCCGTCGACCAGTCGATCTTGCCGGCGAGCCAGTTCCCCGAGGCGTCCTGACCCTCCCAGGAGCCGTCCGGCCTGAATGTCGCCCGGTCCAACGCCTGACAGGTGCTCTCCCAGATGACCTCCCAGCTCAGGCCCGTCGGGAAGAAGCTGTTGCCGAGCTTCAGGTGCAGGCGGCCGCTCCCGTCCCGGTAGTACAGCGTGCCCTGGTAGACACCGTTGCCGAGCGCAGTGGTCACCGTGCGCTCGTCCAGCTTGATCGGGCTGGTGTCCTTCGGACGGACGTGGCAGCCGGAGATCATGTGCCCGGCCCCCAAACGCCCGGCGCCCCCGAGATCCGGATCGTGCAGGAACCCGTTCATCACATGATTGCGCAGGTAGAAGACCGGCTGAACAACCCGGGGCTCCTCCTCCCGCGCAGGCGCCACGGGCTCCGCCGCCGACGCGGCCGCGGTTCCCCCCGTACGGACGCCGGGCACGGCCGGACCTGCTTCGGTCTGCGCCTGCGGCTCCGAGACCGAGGTCTGCCGCCTCTGCCCTCCCCGCTTCTTCTTGACTCCGCCGAACAGCCCCTCCACGGGCGAACCGCCCCCGCGCAGCCGGGCCGCCAGCTCACCGGCCTCCGGGCTGCCGTGCGCGAGCAGGTGGGCCACCTGCACGACCCGCGACTCCCACGCCTCACCCAGAGCCGCACGCTCCGCCAGGCCGATGCCGAGCAGCTTCTCCGCCTCACCCAGGAACCAGACGCGCTCCTCGGCCGTGAAACCGCGTTCCAGGGTGTCGGTCAGGTGCCCGACCGTGATGCCCTCCGCGTCGGAGAACAGCACCGACTCGGCGCCGATCCGATCGTCGCTGAGCATCGAGTAGCGCCGCCCCGGCTCCACCGACGCGTACCCGCGCCCGCTCGCCAGCTCGCCCGGCACATCCAGACTCAAACCCGCCACAAAGGCCCCGACGCCCTCGGGCTCGGTGTGCAACCGGTACGCGACCTCCTCCACCGCCTCCCGCCACAGGCGCTGCGCCGTCGAAGCCGTCGACCGGTCGGACAGGTAGGCGTCACGCACGCCGGCCAGAGCAGTGTCACCCAGCAGCCCCTCCGCCTCCGCCCGCCGTCGCCCGATCGTCAGGACCGAGGTCTTCCCCGACCACTTGCCGCCACCGACGGTCTCCTCGCCGCTGACGCCGGTCTCCCCCGACTCGACCCGGACCGGGGCCTGACGGCCACGACTGCTCTCCCCGAACGTCCCGCGCTCCTCGGGGGGCCCGAAGGGGGAACCGGAGTCCGACGGGGTGTCGGACGCGGTCGTCTGCCGGGGCAGCGCGATCACCTCCGGCTCCGCCCCGCCGTCCGGAGTGCCGGCCGGCTCGTCGTCGTACAGGTGGGCCCACCGCCCGGCCGGCTCCTCCGGGCGGGCGACGGTCTGCGGTGCGGCGCCGTCCCGCTCCAGACGCTCGACGGCCATGTGCAGGCGGTCGGCGTCGGCGACCCACTTGTGCAGGAACGACAGCGCCCCTTCCCGGTCGCCGGGCCGGACGAGCGCCGTGGTCACCCGGCGCAGCAGCACGTCGAGCCGCAGGCCGCGCTCGCCGAACCACTGCCGGGCCTGCGCGTCGGTGATCCGCGACGCGAACGGGCGGCCCGCCTCGTCACGGGGGCCGAGGTCGCGGAGCCAGGTGTCGAGCAGGCCCACCGCCTGCAGGGCCTCGCGGCTGGGCGCGCGATCGGGATCGAGCTCCCGGATCAGCAACTGGCGCTCGATCAGCTGCTTCGGACCGGGCTGGGGTCCGTCGCCCGGCGCTGCGTGCAGCTCGCTGAGGTCACCGGTCGCGGTGAGCTCCAGCAGATCCAGATAGGCCTCCACGTGATCCACGGTGAGGTCCTCGCGGAAGACCGGCTCCAGTTGCTGCGCGGCCTGGACGAAGTCCTCGGGCGTCCGGGCGGCTCCCGACTCACCGTCGCTCCGCACGGGGTTGAACTCCCGCGCCGTGGCCACGGCGGCGAACTCCTCCAACCGCCGCTCGCCGTGGAGAATTCCGCCGACCTCGGACGTCCCGCCGAGTCGCACGGCGGACTTGTCCGGACGAACCGGAACGGCGCTCTTCTGCCTGCCGAGCGTCATGACCTTTTGCCTGTCCAGCTCCGGGAAGGCCTGGCTGCCTGCTGCCAGGAGCTGGCCGAGCGAGGCCAGGAGCCCGCCCCTGGCCTCGTTCGGCTGGGTCTTCATCGTCGCGGTGATAAGGGCCGCCCGGGCCTGAGTGGACTCCGTTTTCGCCTTCTCCGCGCTCTTCTCCGCATTCCTGAACTTCCGTCCGCGTTCCCTGGCCTTGGTGTCGGTCAGTTCCTCACCCGTCGCGGTCTGCCAGGAGCGGGGCAACCTCGGGCCCGTCCCGGCCGACCCGCCCTCGGACTCGACGAGGCTCGCCTCGTCCAGTTC
>NZ_JBFBFA010000096.1:0-8646 GCF_040683915.1 Kitasatospora sp. NPDC093102
CCAGATATGACAAACGTGTCTATGTCTTCCTCGGCACGGTCACGGTCGCCGCCCTGGCCATCTGGCTCCGCTCATGATCGACCGGACAGAACCTAACGCGGTGTGGTGACCTGGCCGTTTTGACCTGGTGGGACACGTTTGTTGGAACCATCTGGCCATCCTTCTTGCAACCTGCGGTGGATTGCCATTCATGTTGGAACCAGTTTCGAACTACCCGGGCTCGCGGCGTCCGCGGCCGCTCCGCTGAGGGGCATGGAACCGAGCGAGCGCGTACGCAGGACAACTGGAGCGGCGGGGACGACAGCGGTTCAGCCGTTGTAGTCACACCGCGCCGCTTGGGACCTATCCTGAGCCAATGCTTCACGAGCTGTGGGACGAAGGCGAGGAGGTCAAGACGTTCTGCCTGGCCGGACCGCGCGGAGACGGCGCTCGTGCGCTCTTGTCCGAAGGTGCCCGGCTCGTGTGGACCGTTGAGGCCGCGAGCCACTTCGACGCGATGACGTTGTACTACCAGCGCATGGGCTGGGGCACCTACACCACAGAGCACCCGGAGTGGGACAACCGGACCTACGCCGAGCACGGCTGGGAATGATCAACCCATTTCATGCCTTCAGCCACACACACCTCACGAGCTGGAGTAGTAGCCCCGAGAGCGATTCCAGCGCTGGGGCGCTCCGGTTCCAACAACCGTGACCAAGTTCCAGCTAACGTGTCCCGGCTCAGCTGACCAGGAACAATGCCAGGTGCTCAACTGGCCAACTCGACCGCTAACTGGCCAAGTGAAGCGCTCAGTCACAAATTCGGCGACACGGGGCCACCGGAGGGTGGTGCTACAGCTCGATGTCCATCCAGGCGATGTCGTTGAGCTCGACGTCGAGGCCGCGGGCGCGGCGGCCGCCGTCCTTGAAGTACTCGTCGCGCAGGGCCTCGGCGAGGATCGCTTCCTGCTGGGCCTGGGTGGCTCCGGCGTCGCGGGCGGCGTACAGCCGCCGGGCGACGTCGCCGGGCATCTTCTGGGTGATCATTCGGGGGCGGGGGTCGTCGGTGCTACCGCCGGCCGCCGAGTATCCGAAGGTCGCCTGGATGTGGAGCATGAAGCCGCGCTGCTCGGCGTCGCGGCGCACCCGCTTCTTCACCCGCGGCTGCCAGGCCGCCCGAACCGCCCGCTCGACCTTCGCCGCGTTGGCCTTCGTCATGGGGATGTCCCCGGTCAGCTCGCCCTCGGCCACAGCCTTGAGGGCATGGGCCCAGCGCTGCGCGGTGCGCACCGAGACGCCAGCGGCCTGGGCGAGGCGCTTGGTGTCGTTCCTGGCGACCTTCTCCCACAGGAACTTGACCCGGGTGTTCAGGTGCACCGGGATGGGGCGGGTGCACTCGGCACGCTCCAGGCCCTCGTCAATCTCGCGGCTCACACTGCTCTCCTTCCCGACCGCCGAGGTGGGCGGTCACTGCTGGTGGGCGTGGTGGGCGGCCCGCCGCCGGGTGGCGGCGGGCCGCGGGGAACTACTCGTCGGCGGACACCTGGCCGCCGGCCTTCATGTGCCGGGCCGGGTTGGCGTCGGCGGCGATCAGCTCGGCGATCGGCCGGGAGCCCTCGTGCTTCACCATCCCCGGCGACACCCCGAGGCGCAGCGAGGTGGTGAGGGTGCCGTCCGGTTTGGTGGGGACGTCCGGGGCTGCGGGGCCGGGGGGACGGGGCACCGTGCTGGTGTGGTCTGGCGCGGTTGTCTGGTTGGCGCTGTCCGGCGCGTGGCGTCGGCGGGGCGCGGCGGTCGCGGATGCGGGACGGCTGTCCTCGCTCCGAACCGTCCAGAGCGCAGCCTGGCCGGTCCCGGGGAAGGCAGGGGGGCCGCGGGGCCGGCCGGTGGGGCCTGCCGGGCTGGGGGCGTGGCGCGGCGGTGGAGGCGGGGAGTTCCGCTCCCCCGGTCCGGGGATCCGGTTTGGCCCACGTGTCGGCAGTGCCCGGGGCTGTTGGCTAGGCGGGCCCGTCCAGGGGGTGGCCCTCCCATGCCGGTTCCGGCTGTGGGGCTTGGATCCGGTCGATCGTCGTGCGGGCGATTCCGGTCGCGCGGTGCAGGTCAGTGGGCCGCATGCCGGCGGCCAGTGCACCGAGGACCAGGGCGTTGCGTGCGTTGTCCAGCCGGACCTTTTCCTCGCCGCCGGTCGGGTGCTCGCTTCGCCAGGCCTCGGCCGCGATCCGCGCCCAGTGGGTCCTCTCCTGGCCGTCGCGGACCGGGTCTGCGAAGTGCTGGCAGCAGCGGGACCCGGGTCCCGCCGGGGCGGGTTCGACGCAGTCGGTGTGGCCGCACAGGTCGACGATGGCCGGGCCTTCCTCGTGCTCGCCGACGGCCAGTCGGTAGGTACCGTGCCAGACCTCGTAGCGCATGGTCACGACGAAGCCGCGGCGGTGTTCGACGGTCAGGCGGCTGGTAGCGGCGTTGATGCCCCAGTACTGGCAGATGTGACCGGCGACCGCCAGTGCGGTCCCGGGGTCCCATCGCACCTCGGTCACCGTTTGCCGATCGGCGTACGCCGGGGCGTCGAAGGCGACCTTGTCGGCGTCCGGAAGGGCTTCGACGGCGAGGCGGGCGAGCTTGGCGGCACTGATGGCAGTCATGTACATCCCCTTCATGTCACAGCGTGCGCTACATTGAACACACTCTAAATGCAGCGCACGCTACATTCAAGTCGTCTCGCCGAGGCCGTCACGGCTCGGATGGAGACCGGCCTCGCGAAGCACGGCGAGCAGGCCCGGTGCCTCGTTGACGACGGTGGCGTACTGCCCAACGGGGGCGGCTGCGCCCAGCAGGGGGTGGGGCGGTGCGGCCGCCGGTCCGGTCGGTTCCCGGACCTGATCGTCGCGCCCGCGCCGGAGACCGCCGCGACCCGCCCCGGCCGTCAGTGAGTCATGCGCCCGCTCGCACCCCGGTACGGTGCCGGCCTCAATCGAGCGCACGACCCCCAGCAGCCCGGTCGCACCCGTCGGCACGGCCTCCTGCCGCCCGCCTCGGCCGACGGCAACGGCAGGGTTCACCTGATCGGGTGACAAGCAGCCCGCCCGCCTGGACCTAGACTGTCGTGCGGCGGCCTGAGGGCGGCCATGCCGGGGTGCCGCTCCCGGCCTTGCGGCGGCACCGGGAAGGCTGAACCTGCGCGCACGCGCGCACCTGTTCTTCGTCAGCATCACCACGTGCACGTCCCTTCTTCCTCGACGTGCTGGCCGGGCAGTACGCGACAGGAAGCCCCCATGACCTCACGCCCCGCGCCGTCAGCGCAGCGCCGTGCCGCCGCCGACCTGGCCAAAGCCCGGCAGACCGTCACCGGCGAGCCCCGCCAGCTCGCCTCGGCCGAGATCGCCGCACACCGCAGCCCCCTTCCCGCTCCCGCCCACCCCGAGCAGGAACTCTGGGAGGCGCGCGTCCTGGCGGCCCTCCTCACCGAGTACGGAGCACACCGGCCGGCCGACACCGACGGCCCCTACGGCATCGGCCGGGTGACGCCGCGCCCCGACGAGGTCGTCGTCCACGTCGACCGGGCGCAGCTGGCGCGGTGGGCGCGGGCGTTGCTGCCCGTCCAGCGGGCCGGTGGCGGGCTGACCGGGGTGGCCGGTCTGCGGTGGAGCGTCGGTGCGAAGGACGTCGTCCTCCACCCGGCGGGTGCGCCGCAGCGGCGGATCCGCTTGGCCACGACGTTCGTCCGGGACTGGAACCGGGCCGTGGCCGGCGCGGTGGAGACGGGCGACGTGCTCCTGGGCGGCGCCCCGGGCCGCGCTGTCGGACCCGGTCCGCAGGAGGCGGCAGCAGGGCGGGCGCAGCGGGAGTGGGTGGTGTCGTGTGCGGGGGATCTGTCTGCGGTGTTGCGGCGGGTGGTGTTGCTGGAGCATCTTGCGGGGCGGCCGTTCCACGGTGGGGCGGTGGAGTTCGCGGTGGAGGGCGGGTGCTTGGTGAATCTGTCGGCGGGGCGGGCGCGTCTGACTCTCCCGTGGGTCACGCTGCGTCTCACCCGGGCGTTGTGGCCCGGCCGGGGTGTGCGGGTGGCGCGGTCTGGGGCCGGGGATGCGGTGCTGCGGTTCCTGGCCGGGTACCCGGATCCGGCGGGCGCGGTGCGCCCGGGTACGGCCCGGGAGGGTCTGTGTGTGCTGGCCGGGATCCGCGTGGAGGACGTCGGGTTGCGGGCGGCCGCCTGGGCGCTGGAGGTCGCGGACGCCGAACTGGCCGATCCGGGCAGCGGGTTCCTGGACGATGAGGGCGGCTGGACGGGCAACCGGCGGCGGGCCGCCGAGGACTTCTTCGGGGCAACCGGCCCGCTCGACCCGCCCGGGTGTGCGCGGCTGCTGGCCGAGTGTCCCGTCGACGTCGCGGACCTGGGCCGGCTCGACTACCTGCCGATCATCGGCCACGAAGCCGCCCGGGACTTCCGCCCGGATCGCGAGCAGCTGGCCGAGGACGGCCGGCAGATCCTGATCCGGCTGCTGGACTGGGCGCTGGCCGCCGCCACCCACCAGGTCCCCGACCGCGGCCCCTGGCAGCAGAGCGACCCCGCGAACGGCAGCACCTGGTCCGCGGGCCTCCTGCCGGTGGTGCGCTGGACCGCCGCCCTGCCGCTGCCGGACAGCCCCGTCCCCCTCCAGCTGCGCGTCGACGAGCACCCCCGGGGCGGTTTCGGCTATGCCGTCCACCCCGGCCCCGAGGGCGGCCCGCGTGGGTGCACCACGCCACCCCCGCACTTCGGTTCGGCTCCGCCGGCTCGCTGCCCGCCGCGATGGCCCTGGCCGAACACGCCGGACGCGAAGTCGCCGCCGGCGCCCGGACGGTGCGCAGCGTCGAGCGGCGGCTGCTCATCCCCCGTCCGGTGCCCGCCGACGCCAATCCGCGTCCGGCCGAGCTCATCGCCGCCGCCGCGCCGCGTGAGATGGTCCTGGACCTGTATGAGGTGTGCGCGGGTCTGCGGGCCCTGGCCGACCTCGACGACCAGGACAAGCCGTACCTCTACAACCCGCCCGCCGGCGGACACTGGCGCCGGGGCGAGAGAGGGCCCGAGCCGGGCACGGTGTCCGCGATGCTCGGCGAGGACCACGTCCTGGCCGCCACCCGGCCCGGCGAGCCGGCGAACACCGCGCCGGTCGCCTCCCCTGCCTACCGACGCCACCTCGCCGCCCACGGCATTGCCATCGACCCCCTCGCCGAGGTCTACCTGGCCGCCGCCGAAGCCCTCCCCGGACTCGTCCCGCTGCGCGAGCGCCACCGTGCCGGTGTCGCCGCCCTCCAGGCCGTGGACGTCCCCGAGCTGATCGGCCGCGACCCCCGGCCGCCGTACCCGGGAGAGGACCTCACCGCAATCGTCGCGGCCCTGCCCGCCGACATCGCTGGCATCGAGGCCTTCTTCGAGGACTGGTACCACCGACGCGAGAGCGGCGACCAGCGGCGTTAGCGCGCAGCGTCGGTGCCGCCAGTCCAGCGGCGCGACCTCGACCTGACGGCCCGCTCAGGCCGCACCGCGCCGCTGAGGCGGACGCTGCCCGGCTCCGGACGCAGGCGGCCGGGCCCGGGAATGACGGGGGTGCATTCCGTGAGGGCCCGGCCGATGGGAGGCCAGCAGCGCCGGGGGCATGGCGCAGCTGCTCTGCTCGGTGGCCCGGTGGTGCTGTGGTGGGGCCGCCGTGCCGGGAATGCTAGACCCGCTCATCGAGCGGTGACCAGGGGTTTGACCTGCAATCTTTCGTCCGTGAACATGCCATCCGATGGTGGGGCCGGCGCTCGGCCGCCCCGGGGTTCGGAAGGTCTGGGCCGGCCAAGGCGTCGCCGGGCGCCTGGTCGGCTGGGCTGCCCAGGTCCTCGGCCTAGAGACCAACCGCACGACAACCGGGGCCGCGCGGCATGCCGGCTCCAGGGCTCAGGGCAGTCATCCCGCCACGGCGGCCGCGCCGCCGCTGTTGGGCGTCTCGGCGAGGGCGGTGGACTCCGTCGCGGGCGTGGCGGTGCCCGTGGCGTCCGGGAGCCACAGCTCGGCAAAGCGCGGTCGCGCCGCCGAGCCCCGGCCCGAGGACTCCACCCTCACGCGCCGTCGTTCCAGCTGCCCCCAGCCGTCCTGCACTCCGGACCAGTGCCGGGCGGTCACGTCCAGACGCAGGTGAGCACCGGGCCACGGGCCGGGAGTGATCAGGACGGTCCCGGCCCGGCGCAGGTGGCCGACGAGGCGGTCGACGGCCCGCGGCGGCAGGCCCCGGGGAGGAGCCGCGGCCAGAACGACGGGGCACGCAGCGGCCAGCGACGCCACGACCTCCGCGTAGTGGGAGCCCGGGGCATCGACGACGACCAGGCGGCGCAGGTCCATTCCGTAACCCGCAGCAGCCGCCCACCCGAGGTCCCCGAGCCCCACGGCGGCAGACCAGGCGTGCGGGTCGGCGGTCGCCGGACCTGCGGCCACCGCAAGCAGAAGGCCCACATCGGCCACCTCGGTGACCGTGCCCCGGGCCAGCCCTCCGCCCGGTACCAGCGGGCGCAGCGGGTCCAGGACGGGGAGGGTGCCGCAGGCGGCCTGCCGGGCGCGGGTGGCGGGCGAGGTCGCATCCATGAGGTCGGCCAGGCGCCGGGCAGGGTCGGCGGGTTCGGGGACGGCGGTGAGTGTCATCGGGACTGCTCGCCGTGGTGGGGCGTGGTGTCCGCGGCGGGGTCGATCAGTCGCAGGCTGTCGTCCACGACGACCCATCCGGCCTGCTGGTCCTCGCCCCAGCGGGCGTAGGCGATCCAGGGTGCGTGCGGGGTGGGGCGTCGGCGGATGGTGATCAGGGCCGAGCGCCAGGTGCCGGCGGCGTGGAGCCAGGCGAGCCGCCAGCAGCCCTCGCCCGGCTCCACGCCGGACGGGCCCGCCAGCTCGGGCGGCACCCGGACGGTGTCGCGCGGGGTTTCGCCGTCGTCTGCGGGTTCGGCAAGGGGACGGATGCGGGCAGCGTCGAACAGAAACCAGGCCCAGCGTTCCTCACCCGGGCCGCCAATGTCGGGGCCCCAGGCGACGTGGACCACCCACAGCGGACTGCCGGGCGGGCGCCGCCACACGGTGAGCAGCGCGGGCGCCCAGCGGCCGTTGAGCCGGATCTCCACCAGGTGCCAGCGGCGGACGTCGTGGTGGCGGCCGGGCAGCGTCATCAGCTCCCTGGGCGCTCTCTCGGCGTCTCCAGGGCGCCCGGGTGGGTGGCCGGGGCTGGAGGGCAGCACATCGATGCTCATGGGAACAATTGTTCGATATCGGCTTTATGTGATCAACCGTCAGCAATCGGCCGCTCGCGTGCCGAGCGGCCGGGTAGAGGTGGAGGGCGGCCGCATCGGTCAGCGGAAGCCAGAGCACGGGCGCCCGGCCGGGGTCGTCCTGCTCGGCTCGGTGGAGGGCGTCGGGCAGGTGGGTGGCAAAGGCGAGGCGCCGGCGCCGGAACGGCTCACTCTCCCCCGGCCTCCGAGTCTCCTGGTCCTTGACGAAGCGGAACGCTGGCGGCGCGGGCAGATCGGCCAGGCAGAACCGCGCACACCCCGGACCGGCCCGCCATCCGCGCTATCGGGGTCACCGCCGGGACCAGGTCGCACAGGCCATCTCGTGCCAGAGGGTGCGGACGACCATGCCGCTGGCCTGCGGGGCGAACTGCAGGGCTGTTGACAGTCCTCACCGGCCACCCGATGCCGAAGACGTCCAAGAAGTGACTTTGTCGTCCGACATGCGCTGGCTACGGCGGCTGGCTACCGGCCGGGTAGGGACCTTGTTGCATATGTCGCTTTAGCGGAGAATGGACGCATTCTTTTCGCGATCGTAGGAAGTGTCGGCTGTGGTTGCCGAGAAGTCTGAAGGGGGATCTGACCCACCCCAGGGGGCGGGCGGCCGCTTTGACCAGCTCAGTCCAAGACAGCAGGCTCTCAACGTTCGCGCCTTCAGCGCGGTGGTGGCCAAATTCAGGGAGGCACTCCTGGAGGGAGCCGAAGCCCTGGCGGTGGCCCGCGACGTCGTTGGGGCTTTCGCGGACAGCAAGGCGTCTGGTGGCCCGACCAGGAGTGAGGTCTGGGCGCTGATCGCCGAGCGGAGTTTGCCTCAGTACGACCAGGCATTCTTCGACTCGCGGAGGACGATCTTCGAGCACTACGGTGCCATCCAGCCGTACATTGCGAAGAAGCACCAGCAGCGCTACGCACTTCACCCGGCTGTCGGCCCGGCCATCCTGGTTCACGAACGGTTGCGTCGGCACAGGGGGATCGACGAGCTGGCTGCCCTTCTCGACGAGACCAGCACCCTGATCGGCCGGCGAATCTGTGACCGCGCAACCGTCGAGGCCAAGCTCCTGTCCTGTCGACAGATGCTGACCCTGTATGCGATCCACCTTGAGCGCCTCGTGGCGGATGCGAGCCTGAAGGAACTGGCCGAGGGACAGCGGGAGCACAACCATCCTGGCCTGCGGGAGAAGGTCGTCTCCCTCAACCGGGCGGTCTCCGAGCACTTCCCGGGCGATCACCCTCTGGATTATTGTCGACGATCAGGGAATTCCCCACCAGGAGCGGGTCCGGCGTCACGTAATTCGGCTCTGGCGAAGATCTTGTGATCGGGCCCGTGGGGCCGGAGAAGTCTGACACGATGTCAGGCGTGCAGTTCGCGGAACCTTGAGATGGT
>NZ_JBFBFA010000097.1:0-8615 GCF_040683915.1 Kitasatospora sp. NPDC093102
CTCTTTGTACGTGAGTGTAGTTCCCAGGGTTGCTCTAGCTACCGCGGGAGCGGGTCCCTACGGGCCTTCGGCCCTCCGTTCGCGCCTGACCTTCGGTCAGGCGGCGGACCCGCTCCGCGTGTCCGCACCCGGGCTTCGCCCGGGTGGGCCCGGCGCTTCGCGCTCGGGCCGGCATCACTCCGCTTCGCTCCATGATGCCGGTGGGCTGATGCCCATTCAAGTCATTGAGCTGGAATTTTGGCTGAACTCAAGACAGGCTGACTGGGGGAAGGGGTGGCGTGTCGGGGGCGCAATGCGGGCCGGCTTCACTCCTGCCAGATTGGTCCAGTCCATGGTCCGGACCACTGTTTCGGCCCCATGAAGGGGTGGGGTGCGCTACCCTGGCAGGGTGAGCAACGGTCCCCGGTGTATCAGTCTTGGAGTGTCAGGCGATCCCGCCGGAAGCCGGGTTCGGGCCCACGCTTTTCGGGTATTCGCCGGATTCCTTGGCCGTGGACTGATATCCTGCCGGATAGCCGCTTCAGTCAGGCTTGTATTCCGGTCGGCTGGATTTCTTGGCCGGTCCGTTGGATGTATCAGTAGGGCACTGTCAGCATTTCCCGTGTGGTCCCGTGTGCGGGCTCGGGAATGGGTGAGGGGAGACTCGTCTTCGTGAACGTCGTGAAGCCCGGCCTGATGGCCGCTCAGGCAGCCGCCGGCATCTCGCTGCGCGGACACCAGGAGGAAGCCCTGGAGGCCATCGTGCGGGGCCTGACGTCCCGTCCGGGACACTCCGCCCCCAACGGGTTGCGGGTGACCGTCCAGATGGCCACCGGCTCCGGCAAGAGCTACGTCGGGGCGGCGGCCGGCCAGAAGCTGGTGTCCCGCGGCGTGGTCCTGGTCGTCGTGCCGACTCTGGACCTGCTGGTGCAGATGATCGGCTCGTGGCGGGCGGCCGGGCGCTCCGGGGACATGCACGCCATCTGCTCGCTGGTCGACTCGGAGCTGCCGTTCGGCGTGATGGCGACCACCAGCCCGCTGATGATCGGCATGTGGCTGTCCAACGCCGCGAAGCACCGCCGGCCGACCACCCTCTTCGCCACCTACACCTCCGTCGGTGCGGTCGCCGACGCCTACGAGTATTGGGCGGAGCGCCAGGGCGAGCTGCTGCCCCCGCTCGGGCTGATGGTCTGCGACGAGGCGCACCGCTCCTCCGGCAGCGTGGAGAAGACCTGGACGGTGGTGCACGACCAGGCCGCCATCCCTGCGGACCGCCGGCTCTACATGACGGCGACTCCGAGGATCTGGGCGCCGCCCAAGCGCCCGGTGAAGGGCCGTGAGGGGGCCTACCAGCCGCTGCCGGAGGAACTGGCGGTGTCCATGGACGACCAGCGGATCTACGGGCCGCACGTCTACTCCCTGGGCCTGGCGGAGGCCATCGACAGGAAGCTGCTCGCCCCATTCGAGATCGTGGTCCTGGAACTGCGCGACCCGCTCGGCGACCGGGCCGCGGCCGAGCAGCAGGGCGTGCCGTGGGGTCCGGGGGTCGGCGAGGCCCAGGACGGGAGCGAGGACGAGGTGCCGGCCGCGCGCATCGCGGCCATCCAGGCCGGGCTGGCCAAGACCGTGGTCGAGCGAGGGCTGGAGCGGTGCATCACGTTCCACAACCGCACGATCGAGGCCCGCTATTTCTCCGAGACGCTGAACCAGACCGTCGAGAAGCTGCACTTCGAAAACCCGCAGAAATACCCGCCGGAATTCTGGGCGCAGTGGCTCTCCGGCGAGCACGAGATCGACTACCGGAAGGAGCTCATCGAGGACTTCGGGCGTGGCGAGGAGGACGATGGACTTAAGCACCGGATCTTCAGCAACTGCAAGGTCCTGGGCGAGGGTGTCGATATGCCAAATGCAGATTCGGTGCTTCTCCAGGGCCGGGGCAGCATGGTGGATATCGTCCAGGCCATCGGCCGGGCCCTGCGCATGCAGCCCGGGGAAGGAAAGACTGCCAGCCTGATCGTGCCGGTTTTCCTCAAGCCGGGAGAGGAGCCCGGGGACATTCTGGAGTCCGATTCCTACGGTCCCCTGGTCAAGATCCTTACCGCGCTGCGCAGCCACGACGCCAAGGTGGTCGAGGCCCTCGCGGTGCCGCAGAAGTCCGGCAAGCGGACCAAGGGGCGCAGCGCCGAGGCTGCTTCCGGCCCTGGTGAGAGCATGGTTGTTGCGGGCGGGTCGGGGGCGTTCACGCTGCCGGTGCGGTTCCAGACGCCGGTGGACGAGAACGTGCTCGCCTTGTTCATCGCGTCCCGGGTCCTGGTCGGCGAGACGCAGCTGTGGCGTGAGGGGATCGGGCATGCGCGGCGCTGGTTCGAGGAAACCGGCGGGCTCGACGTCCCTTATTCCGCGCTTGTCGGAGAAAATGGGAATTATCCTCTCGGAAAGTGGCTGTCGGACCGGCGCAGCGAGAATGCGAATGGTGAACTGGCGTCATACCGGGTGGAGATGCTGGACGCGCTCGGGATGATCTGGTCCGTCAGCGACGCCAGGTTCGAGGCCGGTCTCGACTGGGCGCGGGTCTGGGCGAAGGAGCACGGTTCGTCTCTGGCTGCGCCGGCCCGGGCGTGGGTCGGTTCCTACCCGATCGGCACCTGGCTCTCCGAACTGCGCGCCGCCGCCCAGGTGCCGGCCGGGGAGCAGGGCGCGCTGTCGCCCGAGCGGCGGCGGGCGCTGGAGGAGATCGACCCCTGGTGGTGCCCCACTTGGCCGATCACCTGGCAGCGCGCCTACGCCACCGCCCGGCTGTGGTGGCTGGAGTCCGACGGCCTGGTGGACTGGACCGCCCTGCCGCTGGACACGGTGTACGAGGGCGAGCAGCTCGGCCGCTGGGTGCGGGCGCAGCGGGCTGGCTGGCCGGACCTGGCCGAGGACCAGCAGGACCTGCTCGCCGCGATCGGCATCGAGGCCGACGCCGAGCTGGTGGCCGCCAAGGCCGTGGCCGAGGCGAAGCCGAAGGTGTCCCGCACCGACCGGTTCCAGCAGGGTCTGGCGGCGCTGGCGGCCTTCGTCGAGCGTGAGGGCCATGCCCGGGTGCCGCGGTCCTATCGGTCTGCGGAAGGGCTGGCGCTGGGCACCTGGTGGAACAACACCAAGGCCAGGCGGGACAAGCTCACCGAGGAGCAGCGCGGGCAGCTGGAAGCCCTGGGAGTGGCTTGGTAGGGCTGCGCTGCTACGCCCCGGCATGCGGAGGGGGCGAAGCCGTAGGCGGCGGGCGCAACAGCGGGAGGGGCGGGCCAGTGGCCTGCCCCTCCCGATCGCTGTTCAGCCTTCCCGGGCGACCGGCGGCCACCCCCGGCAAGGCCGCGATCGGCCTGTGTCCGGCACCGTACCCCACTGGTCTGTCTCCGCGTTGAGGTTCAGCGCCGTTGGGGGGTGCTGGGCTTCGCCGGGAGCAGTAGCGATTCATCGGTGGTCGCGGGGTCGGCCAGGACGGCTTGGTCCAGGGCGGTGCCGATGGCCGGGTAGAGGTACAAAGCGGCCCTGGTGCGGCCGCTGGCAGCCACACCACGGGCGCCTGGTCGTGAGTGTCCTACTCGGTGGCGTGGTGGAGGTCCTCCGGCGGGTGGGCGGTGAAGACGACAGATAGCTGGTGTCGATCCCGGGTGCTCGGGATCGGTGGGTGAGTGCGATCCGGCAGGGGCTGTTGGCACTCGTTGGAGTGAAGCGGACTGGCTTGGGCTTCTGTGGATTTCGCAGTGCGCTTGGCTGGGGCTGGGAGGGTGGCGAGTCCTGTCCGGGGTGGGCAGTGGGTCTCGTCTGGGTGCGATGGCGGATTTTGCGGTACCGCGGTCGGCTGGGGTCGGCTGGGACGGGGTGGAGTCGACGGATGCGCGGTTCCTTGACCCGGTGGGGCGGGTGCGGCAGTTGCCGTGGGGTGAGGCGGCGCGGGAGGTGGTCCTGGAGGGCTGTTCTCCTCTGGCGGCGTTTCCGGTGCGGCCGGGGAGGCGTGTTGCCCCGGGCTGGTGGTGGTCGGCGACGTGTGGGCGGTTGGTGGCCTACGGCTCGGGGCTGATGCGTACGCAGGTCATGCTGATGGACCGGGATCCGGGGGTCGTCGCGTTGGCGTGCCGGCCGGTGGAGCTGGTCTGGAGCGAGCGCGGCACGGTGGTGGGGCATGCGCCGCAGGTCATGGCTCGGCTGGCTGACGGGAGCGGGCTGCTGGTCGACTGCGTGGGCCGTGAGGGGCCTTCCGCGAGGCTCGCCGCGCGGGCGGCCGTGGTGGCTGCGGCGGTGAGGGCGGTGGGGTGGCGCTATCGGCTGGCCGGGCCTGGGGACCCGGTGGTGGTGGCCAATGTGCGGTGGCTGGCGGGCTACCGGCACCCCCGCTATGGCGCTGGTGGGCCTTTGTCAGATGTCTTGGGGGCCTTCGATCGGCCGCGGTCGGCGGTGGAGGGCGTGCGGTCTGTCGGGGATCCGATCGCGGTGTGGCCGGTGCTGTTCCACGCTCTGTGGCGCGGTCTGCTGCAGGCGCGGCTGGATGTGCCGTTGCACGAGCGGGTCGTCGTCTCGGCGTCGCTGGGTGAGGGGTGTGTGGGATGACGCATCCTGTTGTCGCTGTGGGTGCGAGCGTGCGCTTCGATGGGCGTGAGTGGACCGTGGCGGTCCTGGAAGGTGCCCGGGTCACCCTGGTCGGCGATGGTGGCACGACGGCTGCGGTCCTGTTGCCTTACCTGCTTGCTGCTGAGGGGTTTGAGGTCATCGGCGGCGACCCGGTGCCCGGGATCCCGCCGTTCACCCTGCTGGACGGGCTGCCTGCCAAGGTACGGGAGCGTGCCTTGGACTGGCAGCGGCACGTGCTGGAGGTGGAGACCGGTTTCCCCGACCGCGCCCGGAGCGGGCTGCCGCGGCCCGAGTACGACCCTGCGGTGCGCAGCATGGCGCAGCGGGAGGTGGCGAAGGCGGTGGAGCTGTCGGCGGCGGGGTGGGCGGCGGGTGTGGGGACGGTGCGGCGGATGCGGGCGCGGTACCGGGTGCGGGGGCTGTGGGGGTTGGTGGATGGGCGGGTGGTGAGGGGCGGTTCGCGGTTGGGGCGGGCGGATGAGCGGGTGGTTGCGGTGATCCTGCGGGTGTTGAAGGAGCAGCGTGGCCGGTCGTCGGGGACGTTGTCGCGGCTGCGTCGGCAGGTTGGGTGGGCGTTGGAGGAGGAGTTCGGGGAGGGGGCGGTTGTTCTTCCGCCGGCGTCGACGTTCAATCGGCTGGTACATGCTCTGGCCGATGGGCAGGGGCTGCTGGGGTCGGCGGTGCAACGTCGTCGGCGCTCGTCGCGGCCCACTCCCCCGTTCACGCCGACGGTGGCGCTGCGGCCGGGCGAGTTGGTGATGCTGGACAGCACACCGCTGGATGTGATGGCGGTCTTGGAGGACGGGGTGGTCGCCAGGCTGGGTCTGGTGATCGCGCTGGATGTGGCGACGCGGAGCATCTGCGCGGTGGTACTGCGGCCGGCCGGGGCGAAGGCCGTGGATGCCGCTTTGCTGTTGGCCCAGATGGTGACGCCTATGGCCATGCGGGCGGGCTGGGACGAGGCGCTGTCGATGCGCCGGTCGGCGGTGCCTTTCGAGCGGCTGGTCGCTTTGGATGCGCGGCTTGCGGGTGCTGCGGCGCGGCCGGTGATCGTGCCGGAGATGGTCGTGGTGGACCAGGGCGCGGTGTTCGTGTCGCAGACGTTCGTGGGGGCGTGCGAGAGCCTGGGGGTATCGGTGCAGCCGGTTCCGCCGGCCAACGGCCCGGCGAAGGGGAACGTGGAGCGCGCCTTCCGGTCGATCGGGACCGGGTTCAGCCAGTACGTGGCCGGCTGCACGGGTTCCGATGTCTCCCAGCGGGGCGAGGGTGTGGAGGAGGAGGCGGTCTGGAATATCGCGCAGCTGCGGGACCTGCTGGACGAATGGGTCGTGGCGGGCTGGCAGGAGCGCCGGCATGGGGCACTGCGGCACCCGCTGTTGCCCAAGGTCAGCGTGTCGCCGAACGAGATGTGGGCCGCGCTGGTGGGGCTGTGCGGGCATGTCCCGCTGCCGCTGTCGGGCACCGACTTCGTCGAGCTGCTCGAGGTGAAGTGGTTGGCCGTCAACGACTACGGGATCCGCTTCGACTACCGCACCTACGACCTCGACCACCCGTGGCTGAACGACTGCCGCGGACGGCGCTCCGCCCGGCAGGACAAGAAGGGCCGGTGGGAGGTCCGCTGCAATCCGCACGACCCGGGCCAGGTGTGGGTGCGGACGCCGCAGGGCTGGCTGGAGGTGCCGTGGGTGCACCGCACGCTGGTGACGCTCCCGTTTACCGCCAACACCTGGGACTACGTCCGGGGGACGGTTGAGCGCCGGGAGGGCCGGGCGGAGCACGAGGCGCAGCTGGCGCGGGTGCTGGACGATCTGCTGCGCCGGGCCGACAGGGGGCTGGGCAGCAAACGCGAGCGCGCTGTCGCGGCGAAGGCCCGCGCAGGTGCCCTCGCCGCCGGCACCGATCTGGGGCGGGTGGCCGGCGGTGGGGCTTCGGGGCTCGCGGCGGCCTTCGGCTACCAGGATGTCGTGGGCGTTCCCGGTGGCCGGGGGTGGCACGACGGGGATGACGCGGACGGCGTGGACGAGGAGGTTGTCGGCGGCGAGGAGTGGTGGGCGGACGACCCGGGTGAGGACGGTCAGGACGATGCGGGCGGTGATGCGCCGCACACACGGTCTGAGGGCGCGGGCACGCCTGTCTGTGGGCAGGGCACGGCGGCCAGCCCGGAGCGCGGGTCGGCACAGTCGGGCGCCGCGCCGCGGCCGGCGCGGGCACCGGCCTGTGCGGGGGCGTCGGATCGGCAGAGGCCAGGTGCGCCCGGACCGGGCACACGGCACGGCGGCGGCACGTACGACGCCTATGAGGAGGCTCAGCGTTGGACGGCACGATGACCCCCGCTGGGGGCCCGGCGGTGCGGGAGCTGGCGTCGCAGGAGCTGACCACCTGGGACGGGTGGCAGCGCTTCGTGGACGCTCCTGATGCGCAGCCGGGCGATGTCCTGGACGAGGAGTGGGATCTGGAGGAGCGGGAGCGGTACCACTCGCGGTTCGTGGTGCTGCGGACCCCGGCGATGGACAGGATCTCGCTGTCGGTGCGGCGGCTGCTGGCGCTCAACCGGGGGCAGCAGGGCGGCGCCAGGCGCGGGCTGATCATCTCCGGGCCGTCGACGACCGGGAAGACCACCGCGATGCAGCAGCTCGGGCGGACGGTGGAGATGGCGGACCGGCTGCGGCACCCGGGGGTTCGGGATCGGCTGCCGGTGCTGTTCGTCACCGTGCCGCCGTCCTCCACCCCGAAGATGCTGATCAGCGAGTTCGCCCGGTTTCTCGGTCTCCCGCTGGCCGAGCGGATGAACCAGGTCCAGATCACCAACGCGGTGTGCGAGTTGCTGTGCGATCTGGGCACCCAACTGGTGCTGGTCGACGACGTGCACCTGATGGAAACGCGCAGCCGGGTCGGCGCGGAGACGTCCGACCAGCTCAAGTACCTGGGCGAGCGCATTCCCGCGACGTTTGTCTACTCCGGCGTCAATGTCGAGACCTCTCCCCTGCTGACCGGGGTTCGCGGGGCGCAGCTCGCCGGACGGTTCAAGATCCTTCGAAACCCGCCGCTGGCCTACGCGACCGCCGAGGAGCAGGCCGTGTGGCACGACCTGCTGGATGACATGGACCGGGCGCTGCGGCTGCGTCGGCATGTGGCGGGCACGCTGCCGCGGCATGCGGCCTATATCCATGCCCGGACCGGTGGCAGGATCGGCAGCCTTTCCCACCTGGTGCGTGAGGCCGCGATCGCGGCGCTCTACGACGGCGGCGAGCGGATCACGAAGAAGCTTCTGGCGGGGATCGAACTCGATACCGCTGCCGAGCAGCAGGCTCGTCCGCGGAGGCGCGGGCTTGTCTGACCGGAACGGGAGTACCTGTCAGGCTTCATCCGGCGCCGACGTCGGCCGGACGGTGGAGTCGCCGGCGACACAGCGGCTGTCTCCCGTCCCGCTGAGTCGGCGGCCGGGTCCGGTGAGGGTGGCTCCGTTACCTGGCGAGACGACGCTGTCGTTCTTGCAGCGTCTGGCCGGCCGGTGCCGCCTGGATGTGAAGGTCCTCGTGTCGGCTCTCGTCACCCACGACGGGGTGCAGCGGATGTTCAAGGACTACAAGGCCGACGGCGAGGTGTACCTGAACGCGGCGGCGCGGGAACGGGTGGCCGCGTTCTGCGGCGTGCCGCAGGAGCATCTGCGTCGCGCGTTGCCCATGTGGGAGCAGGAGGAGCCTCCGGGAACGGCGCTGTGGGGACCGGCAGGCCAGTTCCGCGCGCGGAAGGCCATCGCCAGTGCCGCGGGGGTGGCATGCCGGTCGTGTACGGCGGCCCGTACCGGGTGTGCGGCCCCCGCGCGGGTGTACCTGCCAGAGCACGGTCGCGTCTGCCGTCGCCACCGGGTGTGGCTGGTGGGGAGCCACCGGGTCGGCGGGGACCTGCTCGACCTCACGCAGATCGGCATTGAGTGGTGTGCATCGTGAAGTGGCAGGTCACGGGCCTGGTGTGATTCCGTGCCCCGGTGCTCGTGCTGGTCACGCGCGGCAGTCTGCCGT
>NZ_JBFBFA010000098.1:0-8592 GCF_040683915.1 Kitasatospora sp. NPDC093102
TTCGAGGCGGTCTCGCAGGAGGCGTACCGGGAGGTGTTGGAGGCGGCGGGGCTGCCGGCGGACTTCGCGGAGCTGTTCTCGATGATCCTGGACGGGCGCAATGCGTCGCTGGGCGACGGTGTGCAGCGGGCGCTGGGCCGTGAGCCGCGGGACTTCGCCGACTACGCCCGCGAGGCCGCCGCCTCGGGCGTGTGGAACGTGTGAGCCGACCCGTCCCGGGCGGCTCCGACCGGCCGCCCCTCCGGGCGGGCGTTGGTTGGGAATCCGAACGGACTCTGGAGGTCTGGTCATGACGGACGGAACGACGGTCTGGTCGACGGAGCATGGGCTCCGCGCGCTGCCCGAGCAGCTCAAGGGCTTCGGCCTGATGCACGTCGCGATGCGCCGGGACGCGGCACGGCTGACCGCCGCGGCGCGCCGCGGCGCGGCAGGCTCCTCCGCGGCGCTCGCGGAGTGGTTCGGACGGCTGCGCGCGGTGATCGACTGGCACCACCACAGCGAGGACGAGATCCTCTGGCCGTACCTGCGTGGCCGGGCGGCGGGCTTCGACGGCAGCGGGGTCCTGGAGGAGGACCACGAGGCACTGGACGCCTCGATGCGCCGGGTGGCCGGGGTGCTCGGCTCCGGCCTGCGCGCCGAACTGCCGGAGGCGGCCGAGGCGTTCGAGAACCTGGTGCGCGAGCACCTGCGGCACGAGGAGCCGGTGGTCTTCCCGGCGCTGGCCGGCCTGCCCGTGGACGAGTACCTGCGGGTCGAACGCCGGATCATCGGGAGCGCACCGACCCAGGTGATGACCTATCTCCAGCCCTGGATGTTCGACGGTGCGGACGCGGCCGCGGTCCGGGCGGTCTCGGCGACCATCCCGGCTCCGGTGCGGCTGCTCGGCCGGACGGTCCTGGACCGGCGGTACCGGCGCGGCCTGGCCGCGGTGCTCTGAGCCGGCGGACCCGCTGTCCGGGCCGGTGGCCCCGTTCTCCGGGCCGGCCGGGCATCGGCAACCCCGGCCGATCCGTTCGGGCGCGGCACTGCGAGGTGCGGCAAGTGCCTGCCGGGGGGCCGGGGTTCCGGTTGTCGCGGTCCTGTTGCGCGGCTCGCCGCACGGTGGGCGGTGTCGAGTGTTCCACGTTCGTCGGCGCCGCACTCCGCGGGGCCGGAAGAGTGAGAGGGTCCTGAGATGCGTTCGGATCAGACCACGGTTCCGCTGTCGTACACGGCGCCGTCGGCCATCGGGGGCGTGGGAGTGGGGAGTTCGGTGCAGGCCGTCGGACAGAGCAAGGCCGCCGGGCCGCTGCTGGTGGGTGCCACCATCGCGATGGGCCTGATGGCGGGGCTGTTCTTCGCCTTCGACGTGTCGGTCATGCCGGGCCTGGCGGCCGGGGACGACCGTACCTATGTGACGGCGATGCAGCACATCAACAAGTCGATCGAGAACGGGCTGTTCGGCCTGGTCTTCGTCGGTGCCTTCGCGGCCACCGGCTTGGCCGCCTGGCTGCTGCACAGGGCGGGCCGGCGCCAGGCGGCGCTGTGGGCGGCCGCGGCGACGGCGCTGTACGTGGTGGCGCTGATCGTCACCATGGGCGTCAACATCCCGTTGAACAACGAGCTGGCGGCGGCCGGCGACCCGTCCCAGATCCACGACTTCGCCGCCGTGCGGGCGAAGTTCGCGGACAGCTGGGTGCCGGTGAACATGCTCCGCACCGCGCTCTGCACCGGCGGTCTGCTCGCGCTGACCCGCTCCCTGGTGCTGCACGGCCGCGCCGGCCGCTGAGCCACGACCTTCCCGGGAGCCGCTGCTGTGCCCGTCCGCCTCGTGCGGGCGGGCACACGCGCGTTCCGGGACCGTGCGCCCGCCTCTGCCGTCCGGCAGGTCGGGCGGGTTCGGTGCGCCGCGGCGTGCGCCGGTGCGCCGGGTCGGTGCGTTCGGCCAATTCAGTTGGTGAGACGCCGAGTTGGCGAACCGGACGGATGTGGTGGAGCATAGGCCGGGCCCGGTCTGTTGCGGTGCGCTTGCGCCGCGGCCGAGGCGTCGTACAGCTGCTGGGGAGGAGGCGGTTCCGGTGACTCCGGTGGAACGTCCGTTTCTGGTTCGGGGGAAGGCGGTACCCCTGGCCAGATACCTGGCGGAGGAGGACATCGAGGGCCTGGTGGCCTGCTCGTGCATCGGGAACGAAGTCAGCATCGACCTCGCGGACACCAGGATCCTGGTGAGCCTGGTCGACGTCGCCGACGTGGTGCGGCTCAACTTCGACATGGTCCAGGACGGCCCGGCCAAGCCCCGCTCCTGGTCGCGCCGACTGCCTGCCGGCACCGGTCCGCGTGAGATCGCGTCCCGGATAGCCCTGGACGTGCGGACCCTGGAGCGCGAACTGGCTCCGCTGCGCCGGCGACCGCCCCGGGCGTTGCCGGCGCAGCACCGTCCGGGCTGAGACCCGGAGGGCGACGCGGACGAGCCCGGGCCGGCAGCGGGGGCACTGCCGGCCCAGGGCCTCCTGGTGTCCCGGGCGGGTCAGCGGCCCTGCGGGGAGCGGGCGTTGCCATCCAGCCATCCGGAATGTGGCCTCCCACTTGTCGCGCGTAGAAACGTTCTTCCGCCGTACGTCTGGCCGTTGCCCGGTACGGACGGTAGGGATCTGGTGACGCTGATACAACCTCAGCGCCGAACCTTTCCCATCCGTGGTCACACCGCCGGGCCGCGAGCCCGGACGGTGGTCAGGAGGAAGCCTCATGGAGAGCACCCCGAATCCCCGGATCACCCCGAGAGCGCCGCGAGTCCGGCGCCGAACCCTGGCGGCGGCCTCGGCCGCGGCCGTGGTGGCGGCGCTGGTGGCGCTGCCCGGCGGCGTGGCTCAGGCGGTGTCGCCCGACATCGTGATCAGCCAGGTGTACGGCGGTGGCGGCAACTCCGGTTCCCCGTACACCAACGACTTCGTCGAGCTGTACAACCGTGGTACCACGCCGGTGTCCGTCACCGGCTGGACGGTGCAGTACGCCTCGGCCGGTGGCTCGACCTGGTCGCGGACCGCCCTCTCCGGGACGATCGCGCCCGGCCACTACTTCCTCGTCCAGGAGGCCGCGGGGGCCGGTGCGGGCGCCGCGCTGCCGACGGCGGACGCCACCGGCACGATCGCCATGTCCGCGACCTCCGGCAAGGTCGCTCTCGTCACCAACGGCACGGCGCTGACCTGCAGTTCGGGCTGTGCGAGCCAGCCCGGAGTGAAGGACCTCGTCGGCTACGGCAGCAGCGCCGGCTCCGCCGAGGGCTCGCCGACCGGCAACCTGTCGAACACCACGGCCGCCCTGCGCGCGGGCGGCGGCGCCACCGACACCGACAACAACGCGGCGGACTTCGTGATCGGCGCGCCCACGCCGCGCAACTCCTCCTCGACCGGCGGGGGCGGCAACCCCGGCGGCACCCGCATCCACGACATCCAGGGCGCCGCCCGCACCTCCCCGCTGGCCGGCAGCGCGGTCAGCGCCGTGCCCGGCGTGGTGACGGCCGTCGGCCCCAACGGCTTCTGGTACCAGGACCCGCAGCCCGACAACGACCCCGCCACCAGCGAGGGCATCTACGTCTACACCGCCGGCGCGCCCTCGGTCGCGGTCGGCGACTCGGTCACGGTGAGCGCCACCGTCAGCCAGTTCCGCCCGGGCGGCACCGGCGGCACCAACAACCTGTCGATCACCGAACTGACCGCGCCGACCGTCACGGTGGTCGCCCACAACGCGCCGCTGCCCGCCGCCACCCTGGTCGGCCAGGGCGGACGGATACCCCCGTCCGCGGTCATCTCCAGCGTCACCTCCGGGGACGTCGAGACCGCCGGGAACTTCCAGCCCTCCACCGACGGCCTGGACTTCTGGGAGTCCCTGGAGGGCATGCGGGTCGAGATCGACAACGCGGCCGTGGTCGGCCCGACCAACAAGTACGGCGAGGTCCCCGTCGTTCCGCAGGGCAGCACCACCCGCACCAACCGGGGCGGCATCCTGCTACAGGCGAACGACGGCAACCCGGAGCGGGTCGTCCTCGGGAAGGCGCTCGCGCCCACCCCGACCGCCAACGTCGGCGACACCCTGACCGGCGCCACCGTCGGCGTGCTCGACTACGCCTTCGGCAACTTCACCCTCCAGGTCACGGCGACCCCGACGGTCACCTCCGGCGGCACCGCCCCCGAAGTCACCGCCGCGCCGACGGCGGGCCAGCTCGCCGTGGCCACCTTCAACGTGGAGAACCTCGCCCCGTCCGACCCGCAGAGCAAGTTCGACGGCCTCGCGGCGGGCATCGTCACCAACCTGCGCTCGCCCGACCTGGTCGCCCTGGAGGAGATCCAGGACAACAGCGGTGCCACCGACGACGGCACGGTGAGTGCGACCCAGACCCTGGCCAAGCTCACCGCGGCCATCACCGCGGCCGGCGGCCCCTCCTACTCCTACCGCGCGATCGACCCGGTGGACGGCCAGGACGGTGGGCAGCCCGGCGGCAACATCCGCCAGGTGTTCCTGTTCCGCACCGACCGCGGACTCTCCTTCACCGACCGCCCCGGCGCCGGATCCACCACCGCCGACTCCGTGGTGAACGCGGGCGGCACGCCGCAGCTGGCCTACTCCCCGGGGCGGATCGATCCGACCAACGCGGCGTTCAACTCCAGCCGCAAGCCGCTGGCCGGAGAGTTCCGCTGGAACGGCAAGCCGGTCTTCGTGATCGCCAACCACTTCAACTCCAAGGGCGGCGACCAGCCCCTCTTCGGCCGCTACCAGCAGCCGGCACACCCCTCGGAGAGCCAGCGCCACGACCAGGCGGCCGTGGTGAAGGGCTTCACCGACAAGATCCTGGCCGTGGACCCGAACGCCTCGGTCATCGTGCTCGGCGACCTCAACGACTTCGAGTTCTCCCAGACCGCCGACATCCTCACCGCGAGCGGCTCGCTCACCGACCTGCCGCGCACCCTGCCGCTGCCCGAGCGCTACACCTACGTGTACGAGGGCAACTCGCAGGTGCTCGACCACATCCTGATCTCCGGCTCGTTGGCGGCCACGTCGTACAGCTACGACATCGTGCACATCAACAGCGAGTTCAGCACGCAGCTCAGCGACCACGACCCGCAGGTGGTGCGCATCCCGCTGCCGTAGCGGGCCCGGCTCACGGTGCCGGTCTCCCCAGCTCGTGGGGAGACCGGCACCGGTCGTTCCGTCAGCGGAGTTCCGCCGGGGTGATGCCCTGTGCGTGAACGACCCTGCGGGTCAACGCGGCTGGCGCGTCACCTGCCAGGACAGGTTCGCGGTCAGCTTCGTGCGCAGTGCCGGGTCCGCGACGGCCGGGGTGGGGTCGGTGGCGACCGCGCTGAGCAGGTGCGGCCGGGAGTGCGGCCCGGTCAGCTTGAGCTCGGCCAGGTCCAGTGTGGTGCGGCCGGCCAGCCGGGGCAGCTCCCGCCCGTCCAGGTACCAGCGCAGCCGGGTACCGGGCACCGGCAGGTCGACGGTGAGGCTGTCGGCAGTGGTGAGCCGGCTGCCTCCGGGGGTGGGGCTGGTGAGCGGGGTGGCGTGGCGGTAGAAGCCCGCGATCATCGCCTCGCGTCCGGGCAGGTTGAACTCGCGTCCGAGTGAGCGCATGATCGAGTTCTCGGTCGGACGGTAGAGCCCGGCCGGGTAGTAGCCGCCGCCCTCGTAGGTGCCGACCGTGCCGCCGTCCGGTGAGGTCTGGCCCAGCCACCGCGACCACTTGGTGCCCTGCCGGCGCATCCGGTCGGCGGTCAGGGTGCTGATGTTGGCCTCGGCGGGTTCGTCGCCCTGGTACGTCCCCTGGCCGTCGTACACGTACTCGTCGGCCAGCTTGCCCAGCGAGTGCCCGGTCTCGTGCACCGCGATCTGCCCGGACTTCGCATTGCTGCCCGCCACAGTGGCGATCCCCTCGTAGCCGAGCGGGGACTTGACGTCGTTGTAGCCCGCACCGCCGTACTTCGCGCTGTTGGCGACCACGAGCACCAGGTCCGCCTGCGGGGCCTTCGCCGCGTAGGTCTCGACCGCCTTCTCGTCCACGCAGAGCAGCCGCTCCACGCCGTCGCACCAGAAGTACGAACCGAGAGCGGTGTGTCGCACCGTCGTCCGGTCCGGGTCCCCGGTCACCCCCGACTCCGGCGAAACCGCGGACACCGCCCAGACGTTGAACAGTCCGCGGTAGGTGGCGTACGGCTCCACGGAGGTGAGCTCAAGCCACTTCCGGGCCGCGTCCGCACGGAACGTCTCCTGCTCCTGCGCGGTGTACCCGTCGCCTATCACCACCACGTCCAGCTTGGCGGCCGGCTCCCCGTTGTGGACCAGCGCCGTCACTTCGCCGTCGCCCTGCACCGGCGCCACGCCCTGGGGGCGGCCGGCGAGATAGGGGGAAGCGGTCGGGGCCTGGGCACGGGAGATGCCGCCGTCCTCGGCGAACACCTCCACCTGGCGTGTCGGCGGCGCGCCGTCCGCGGGGCGGCTCCACGCCGGCGCGGCTCCGAGCGCGGTCCCGGCGAGTACGGCGGCGAGCAGGGCGGTGGTGGTCCTGGCGGTGATGCGGTGCACGGGCGTCCTCCTGGGGGAATGGGCTGCGGCCTGACCCGTTGTAATGTCTGGGACCTGACAATCTAGCCCTGACCTGGCTCGTCGGTCGAGTGGTGGGGGTGCCCGTGCACGTCCACGGCGGTGGTTCTGGACGAACAGGGACTCGTGAGGAGGTGTATGCCCGAGAGCCCTTCCGCCCCGCCGGGTCTGGACCCGGCGGGGCGGAAGGCGCACTCCCTGCGGCTCAGGAGGGGGACACGTGCCACAGCTGTCGCGGGTTGTCGTCGCGGAACGCCTTCACCACGGGCTGCGAGTTGCGTACGGCCTCAATGGCGAAGTCCTGGTCCACCTCCTCGACGAGAACCCACTGGTCACCAACCCGCTCACCCCGCCAGTTCTGGGTCGGGACGTTGGGGTTGCACGGAACCACCCGGATCGCGTCGCCAGGGTTCAGCGGCGCCTGGAGGCAGTTGCCCCTCCTCGCCACGCTCTCGATCAGGTACCCCGAGTGGTTGGGCCGAATGATCCAGTCCTGGAAGGCCGTACCGTTGGGCTCCCACGTGATGGCGACCGGGGCCCCGGAGCCGTTGGCGTCCAGCGCCCCACCCGTGGCCTCGTTGAAGAAGCGCACGTTCTGGCTCACCTGACGGACCTCGCCGGCCGAGGCGGGGGCCGCGGCCGTCACGGCGCCGGTGACGGCCAGGACGGCGACGGTGGCAGTCGCGGCTTTCTTGATGCTGAGCAAGGATCTCTCCTTCTGAGGTGATTCCTCGAACTCTCGTGACCGTTCGCTCGGCCACGACGGCGAGGCAACCACTCACACCGAACCACCCGCAACAAAAAGTAATCCGAGCAGAGTCCACATACGAAGCCGATTACCTCGAATGACCTAATGTGAGGCCGCGAAGCCCACGCATCCGATGACCTGCTGACGGTCGCTCCAAGTGCGAGGGCCTGTTCGAACTCGTGCGCTTCAGCCGGAATCCGAGGGAGGCGCGGGCTACAGGTCCGCGAGCCAAGGATGCCCCGGGTGCGCGCAGGCGAGCAGCTCGGCCAAGGTCTCGCGCTGAGCGGAGGTCATATGTGGGACGGTCGCGTCGAAGTCCGCCTGATCCTTTCGGCGAGCGTGCTTGGCCTTGAACAGCAGGACCAGTTCGGGCGCCAGGTACGGGATGCCGTCCTGGGTGTGGTGGATGACGTCGCTGTAGGGAAGCCGGATCCTCTCATCGCGTCGGCAGATCCAGGTGTCGCCGTCGTGCGGTTCGCGGAACACGTCGAGCAGGTAGTTGCCGGTGGCCGGATCGCGCAGCCACGTCTGATGAACGGCGGCCAGCACCTCCGGTGTGGCGTCCTCCCAGATCCGGCCGCTGCCTGCCGCGTCGAAGACGTGTCCGGGGAAGCGGTTGCGGACCTCGGGAAAGCCCGCGGCCGGAATCGCGATCTCGATGTCCCCATGCGCACGCGTCTGCCTGCCGCGGAACAGGTCCAGCGCCCAGCCCGCGGCCACGTACCAGGGAGTGCCGATCCCGGCCAACTGCTGCGCGACCTCACTCGGGGTCCAGCAGGATGACCACCTGGAGTGGAGGGCTTCGATCTCGTCGGGTGACAGCTCGACGCCGCCGCTGGGCAGTTGCTCGCTCACCGCAGGAATCTATCAGCGGACTCGAAGGCCCCTGGCCGTGATCGATCAGGGAGACCGGCGGGACCTGGAGCCGTACACCGCGGGCGGTCGCACAAGGTCACCAGCCAGTTGGGCTCCTCGGAGAACTGGCGACATCCGTCTCCTGATGAACGATCACCACCTCGCCCGCCGGCGGCCGGTTTCGGTGAGCCTGAAGCAGACAGCGCGACGAGCCGGAAGCACACGATGGTGCCCGGCTCATTCGCGTCATTTGTCTTTCTTTACAGCTTTCTATTTTTGGTTGTTGAGATGGGGTGCATGGGGGTGGGTCCTTTGGGTGTGTTGTTTGGGTGTGTTGTTTGGGTGGGGTGTTTTGGGTGTTAGGGGAAGATGTTTTGGCCGGGGGTGAGGGTGTGGGTGGGGTCGTAGGTGTTTTTGGC
>NZ_JBFBFA010000099.1:0-8293 GCF_040683915.1 Kitasatospora sp. NPDC093102
ATGACAAACGTGTCTATGTCTTCCTCGGCACGGTCACGGTCGCCGCCCTGGCCATCTGGCTCCGCTCATGATCGACCGGACAGAACCTAGGACCGGTGGATTGCCTGCCGTCGAGGCCGAAAAGGGAGCGGCTGACCAGGTGACACGTAGCCGGGCGTTGTGGTGCTCCGGCCGCAGCAGGGTCATTCCTGTGGCATCCAGGCCCCGGCGGGCCAATGCGGGCGAGGGTCTCGGACTCGTTGAGCGCGGGTTCCACAAGGAGAGACCACTCGGGCTGGGAGACAGTGCGTTAGGGTCCCGAGAAGTTGATCTGTGTATTCGCGGAGGGGTGGGGGACCGTGACGCTTTTCGATGAGAGCGAGCGGCGGATCTGGTCGGGCAGTGCGAGGGCCTATGCCGACAGCTTCGCGAAGCTGTGCGCCTATCCGCTTGAGCGGCTTCTGGATGTCGCCGGTGTCCGGGCGGGTGCGCGTGTTCTGGACGTGGGAACCGGGACGGGGACGGTCGCGGCGGCGGCCTGTGCGCGTGGGGCGAAGGTGTCGGCCGTGGACGCCGAGCCCGGCATGGTCGACCTGGCCGGGCAGGCCGCTCCGGCGGCGGAGGTCCAGGTGGCGGCGCTGCCGGAGCTGCCTTTCACGGACGGGGAGTTCGACGCGGTGGTGGGCAACTTCGTGCTCAACCACGTGGGCCGTCCACAGCAGGCGCTCGCCGAGCTGCGGCGGGTGACCCGTCCCGGGGGGACGGTCGCAGTGACGATCTGGCGTTCTCCGCCGGCTCCCGGCCAGGCCCTGATCGGTCGGGCGATCCAGGCCGCAGGTGTGGTGCGGCCGTCCGATCTGCCCGCTCTGGCCTCGGAGGACGACTTCCCGCGGACGGAGCAGGGCCTCACGGACCTGCTGGCCTCGGCGGGGTTGGCTGAGGCGGCCTGTGAGACCTTGAGCTGGGATCACCGCGCCGATGCCGAGGAATGGTGGAGCGGGCCGGCCTCCGGGGTGGCCACGATCGGGCAGATCGTGATCAGCCAGACCCCGGAAGTCCAGGCGGAGATCAAGCGACAGCTCGACACGCTCAGCGCCGAGTTCGCCGGTCCCGACGGGTTCCTGCTGTTGCCTCACGTCGCCCTGATGGCCAGCGGCCGCGTGTGACGGGGGTACGGGCAGACCTGCGCATTGACCCCCCCTCCGGCAACTGAACATCAGCGCGGATGGAAAATCCGAACGTCTGGAAGCCTGTCGGGCGAGCCAAGCGGCCTGCCGGGAAATCAGCCCCCCGCAAAAACCTGCCTTTGTGCTCCATTACGCGCAGGTCGCGTCAGGCTCCGGGCTGATCATCTGGAATGCTGTTCTCCGTCTGCCGTCCACGGCTTTGAGCGGCGGGCATCCGCAGTACCGGGCAGTCGGCCCGGGAAGCCCACGGAGAGAACGGAACATCATGAAGCCATCTGTGCTTGTCGTGTCCACCGACCCCCAGGGGTCCGCCGTCGTCTGGGCCGAGCGGGTGGGAGACAACCTGCCCTTCGACTTCATGGCGGCGCACGAGCACGCCGAGCAGCTGATCCACCTGAAGAAGACCGGCGCGAAGATCCACGTCATCGCCAACCAGAAGGGCGGCGTGGGCAAGACCACCACCACGGTCAACCTCGCGGCGTGCACGTTCGACGTCCTCGGCGAGAAGGACGAGTACCAGCACATCTTCATCGACACGCCGGGCACCCTGGCGGACGAGGAGATCCTGCGCAGGGCGCTGGAGATCGCGGACGACGTCCTGGTCCCGATGATCACCGAGCCGCTGTGCTTCGACCCGACGGCCCGGACCATCCAGAAGGTCATCGAGCCGATGGACATCCCCTTCCGGATCGTCGTCAACAACTGGGACCCCCGGGACGGCCGCGCCGACCTCGAGGACACCGAGGCGTACATCACCGCGAAGGGCTGGCCCCTCGCCAAGACCGTCCTGCGCCGGTACAAGATCCACTCGCGGGCGGTGGCCGAGGGAACGGTCGTCACCCAGTACAAGGAGAGCGGTACCGCCTACCGGGCCCGCGAGGACTTCTTCCGTCTGTCCCTCGAGCTCGGTTACGGGGGCCGCTGATGGCGGGCCGTCGCGTTTCCTTCGCCTCGATGGCCGCCGACCCGGTCGTCGACGCTCCGGGTGTGGACGCCGCCAACGACGCCCCGGTGGCCAAGTGGATCCCCACCGCCAGCTGCCTGCCCAACCCGCGCAACCCCCGCGACGAGCTGGGCGACCTTTCCGACCTGGCGAGCATCAAGGACCGCCAGCTGCAGAGTTGCCTCGCCGTCACCCCGGCCGCCTACCTGCGGCTGTGGCCGGAGGACCGGCAGACGCTGGGAGCGGGTCCGCAGGACGTGATCGTCGTCAACGGCAACCGCCGGCGGGCGGCCGCGGAGCTGTACGGGCGCGAGAAGCTGCTCGTCGTCGTGGACGACTCGGTGGCGGAGTCCAAGGCGACCCTGCTGCGGGCCGCGCTCGACGAGAACATGGCGCGCAAGGACTTCGACCCGATCGAGGAGGCCAACGCGGTCCTGCTCATCGTGGCGCAGTACCCGACCGCCAAGGAGGCCGCCGAAGCGGAGGGCTGGTCCCAGAGCTGGATCTCGCACCGCAAGAACCTGCTGAAGCTCCACCCCGAGCTGCAGCGCCAGGTGCGGGCCAAGGCGCGCGGCGAGGAGGGCATCTCCATCAACGTCGCCCGCCGGCTCGGTTCGGTGAAGGGCGTCGAGGAAATGTCCCTGGCCGGGCAGACCGCGGAGCTGGAGCAGCTGCTCCAGGCCGACGCCGACGTGGTGGCGGCGAAGCGGGCGGCCAGGCTGGAAGCCAAGGCCGCGGCCAAGGACACCTCCCCGGCGGTGCCGGCTCCGCAGCCGGCGGTCACGCCTGCGCCGACCGTCCAGCCGGTTGCCGAGGCGGCACCGCCGGTGGCGGAGCCGATGGCTCCCGCGGCACCCCGGCCGGAGCCTGTCCCGCAGGCTCCGCTCGCGAGCGCTGAGCCCGCATCGGGCACCGACCGGTTTTCCGCGGAAAATTCCGAGCCGCTCCCGATGCCGGAGCAGCGCGAGAAGCCGGCAGCCGCCGCCCCGCAGGCCGGACTCGGCAATGTCGACTGGCACGACGTCGAGGAACTGGCGGACGCCATCTGCCGCACCCTCTCGGCCGACGAGGCCTACCGCCTCGCCGACGCCCTGGCCAACCGTCTGCTGACGACCAGCAGCTGACGCATCCGTGGTGCCTCGCCCCACCGTTCGGGTGGGGCGGGACACCACAGCTCCTCGAGGCCCATGGCGGGCACCGGGACCCAGCAACCTCCCGGGATCGGACGACCGACCCGAGGCACTCTGCCGGGCGCACGTGGCGCGACGTCAGGTGTTCCTCGACTCCTCAACAGCCCAGCCGTGCCGGCGAAGTGCCGCCTGCGCCGGCCGCAGTGACAAGCCGCCGACGCCGACATCCCATCAGCCGGGAAACGGCAGAGCCGCTGCTCCACCGCAGGTCGGAAAGCCTCACGACGCGGGCAGGACCCGCACTCCGCTCAACGAACGCGGCCTCCATGGCCGCATCGCGCACAAGGGCGGGAAGGCCCCCATCCAGGCTGGCACGTCGAGCGCACCCACGCCTGGCAGAACGCCTTCCACCGGCTCGCCCGCCGCTACGAGCGGCGCGCCACCGTCGTCGACGCACGGCCCGGGGCTGCTCGAAGGGCCACCCCGGGAGCGGGGCGTGCGGACGCTACCGTCCGGTGTAGGTGAACTCGTCGGCCGGGCTGATGGGAGAGGTGGCCTTGCCGACCGTCACGGTGATGTTCACCGTCTGGTGGTCGTCGAGCTGACCGGGCGCGGTGGCGGTGATCTGGCCGGTGGAGACGAACCTGACCGAATCGGATGCCTTGTCCTTGAAGTGCACGGTGGCGCCGTCGGCGAAGCCCGAGCCGCTGATGGTGACCGGGGTGCCGGCCTTTCCGCTGGTCGGGCTGACCGCACTGACCACCACAGGCGCGGGTCCGCCATAGGCGAACTGCCCCATGGCGACGGCCGGGGAAGTGCCGAGGGTGTTGGTGACGCGGACGTGGACGACGCCGGTTCCCTTGGGGACCTGAGCGGTGATCCTGATACCGGAGGGGTCGATGTCGCGCTCGGTGCAGGCGAAGTGGCCGAAGTCGACCACGCTGTCCGGACTGAAACCGGTGCCGTTGATGGTCACCGTGGCGCCTGGCGCGCCGAAGGTGGGGGTCACATCAGTCACCACCGGCCCGGAAGGGACGGCAGGTGCCCCCACCAGATCCAGGTAGGTGGAGTTGGCGTGCTGGAAGGCGACCTGGCCGAGGAAGTCCTGGGTGGTCTTGTTGACCAGGTTCTTGGCAAGGCACGTGTATCCGGTGTTCATCAGGCAGAGCGTGCCGGGCTGGACGTAGACGTTGCCCTTCGTGCGCTTGAAGATCGACCCGATGAGCAGCTTCACCTCGTCGGTCGCCCGCGGTCCCGGGCTCGGGTACCAGCCGGCGGTGATGTCGAGATCGGCCCAGGCATGCGGTACCAGGTCGTAGGCGTTGTTCTGGCGCTCGTCGATGACCCACGGCACGGAGTCGAAGTAGTCGACGAAGCTCTGCACACCGGCGGTGGGAGCGGCATAGGTGATCACCGCGAACTTCGGCTGTTTCGGCCAGGTCTGTGCCTGCAGGTACGGCGCGAGCATGGTGGCGATGCAACCGCCCAGGCTGTGACCGGTCAGATAAACAGTCGGCTGCGGGGAGGAGGGCGCCGACTTGAGCGCGGCGGCGAGCGCCTGAGCGAGCGTGGCGTTCGGGGAGGGGGAGGCGATCGAGCGGGCGTTGACGACCCGTTTGAACGCATCCATCGCCCCCTTGGAAACGGCGATGGGCTTCGGCGATCCGCTTTCGGGGAACGGGACGACGATGCCGACCTCAAGGTCCTCAAGGATGTCGGTCAGATCGGCGTCCGTTCCGCGAGCGACCACGGCGAACTCGTTCGAGCCGTTGGTGCTCCGTGCGATGTAGGCCATGTTGGCGTTGGCCTCGCTCAGGGCGAGCCACACCAGCTGCCACGCGCCCTGCGTCGCGAGGCCGGGATCGCTCAGTTGCGCGCCGATGCCGGTGATGATTCGTTCGGTCTGATGCTCCAGGGTTTCCCCGGACGGACGCGGGGTGGCCCCGGTGGCTGCGAGGGCAGCCAGGGTCATGGTCACCTGGGCAATTGTCGGGTCGGGTGCCATCGTCGTTCCTGCTCCTCGGATGTCTTGCCGGTGCGGAGGCGGGGCGGCCTTTCGGCAGCATCAGGGCAGATCTGTGCCGAACCGGCCGTCATTGTGGATCGCACACAATCAGACCTCCCCTCTGCGTTGTCGGGTGCTTCTCCTGCCTTCAGGTTGACCAGGTTCACCGTGTTGGCCGTTCGTCATACGTGTGCGCGGTTCGCCGAGCCAGGTGCGCAGTGCGGTCTCCAGAACTGCGGTGTCCGCAGGCAGCCTGAGCTGCCCTGCATTTCGTGGAGTCCGCGATTGTGTGATCAAGCGGTCTGCGGGACTTGGTCCAGTTGCGCCCAGTAGGCCTGTTCGTACTCGTCGGGCGGGATGTAGCGCCCTGACGGCTCCTCAAGACTGATCGGTGGCATGCCGCCACTTTCACGGAACCAGCGTGTCCCCAGCACCGGCGACACGCCGACCGCGACGGTGGCATCCTCGCTGGTCAGGCCCTTCGCAACGAACCGCCAGAACCGCTGCCGCTCGGCCCGCCGACTGATCGGAGGCCGACCCGGCGACCGCAATGGCGGACGACCCGCCTTCAGCGCTGCACGCGCCCGTCCCTGAGCCACAACACCCTCCTCGATCGAGGTGTTGCGACGATCAGTTGAATCCGCCTTGCGACCCGCGGTCGCTGTGGTGAATGAGATCGGCGTCCTTCTTGATCTTCTGCCGCCACAAGGCCATCTCCAGCGCGTCCAGTGGCAGGTCCGTACGCATGTGATTCGCGACCTGCCAGCCCACGATCCGCCGCGAGTACGCGTCCAGGACGAACGCCACGTACACCCAGCCCGACCAGGTACGGACGTAGGTCAGGTCGGCCAGCCACGGCTGATTGGGCCGCTGGGCGGTGAATCGCCGGTTGGCCAGGTCCGGCGGGCGCGGGGCGGACGGCTCCGGGACCGTGGTGCGACGGCGCTGTCCGCGGATGACGCCCTCGATGCCGAGCTCGCGCATCAGCCGCTCGACGGTGCACCGCGCGACCGAGTGGTCGGTGCGGATCAGGGCGCGGGTGACGCGGCGGGCGCCGTAGGTGCGACCGGAGTCCTCCCACACGGCTGTGACCAGCGGGATCAGTTCCTCGTTGCGGAGCCGGCGGGCCGACTTCGGCCGTTGCTTGCGCGCGAAGTATGTCGACGGCGACAGCTCCAGCACCCGGCAGACGGGATCGACCCCGAAGCCGTCACGCAGGTGGTCGATCACCTGCTCGGCCTCGTCCGCGGACGGTCGATCTCCTGGGCAAAAAACACGCTGGCGGCCTTGAGGGTCTCGTTCGCGCGCCTCAACTCGGCGACTTCCTTGCGGAGTTCCTTCAGCTCGTCGCGCTCGGCGGTGGTGAGGCGGTCGTCCCGCTCTCCGGCGTCGGCCTCGGCCTGGCGGACCCAGGACCGCAGGGCCTCCGGGTGGATGCCGAGGTCACGGGCGACATGCGCCACCGGGCGGCCGGTGGATCGGACCTCGCGCACGGCGCGCTCACGGAGCTCATCGGGGTACTTACAATGCCGCGTAGTTAGCGTGCCGGTGCCGCTGTCAAGCGGGTCAGGATAATTGGGGCAACCGCCATCGAAAGGAGCGGGACCCCTGGTAGAGCGAGGAAGCCGACCAAGGTCTTCACGCTCGACGAGAGGTCCCGTTGTCCGACCAGTCTGCCATCACCACGCTCATCCGTACGTCCGTCGTCGCCGATGGCCTCTACGCGCCCGGCCACCTCGGCGAGCTGACGCAGCAGATCCCCTTCGAACTCGTCGACGACGTGCTCGAGCAGACACGAACCAGAGAAGTGAGGCGGCGGGTGCTGCCATCGAGGGTGGGCGTCTACTTCGTGCTCGCCCTGACGCTCTTCCCGCACCTGGGCTACCTGCGAGTCTGGGACAAACTGACCTGCGGGATAAGGCAGTTACTCGTAATCCGCCCCTCGGAGAAGGCCCTCCGCGACGTGCGTCGCCGTTTGGGGCCAGCTCCCTTGAAAGCGCTGTTCACGATCCTGGCGGGGCCTGCGGCCCGGCCACAGACTCCAGGAGTGTGTTATCGGCGCTGGCGGACCGTCGCGCTTGATGGCTGCAGCTCGACCAAGGCCCCTGACCGTCCCCGAGTCTGCGGCTGGCTCGGCAAGATCAAGCACCGTTACGGCCAGGAGGGCTATCCCATGCTGAAGCTCGTCGCCCTGTGTGAGACCGGGACACGAGCCCTGCTCGGCGCGGTCTTCGGACCGGTCGCCCCGGCCGAGACCGTCTATGCAGAACAACTCCTGCCGCTGCTGGACGAGTCCATGCTGCTGCTGGCGGACCGGGGCTTCGACACCGACGAGTTCCTGGCTGGGAGCGCGGCCACCGGCGCCCAGCTGCTGATCCGGCTGAAGAGCCAGCGCACGCCGGCCCGGTGGGCGAGCCTGTCCGACGGCTCCTACCTCACCCGCGTCGGCGGCGTGCGGTTGCGCGTCATCGACGCACAGGTGACGGTCACGACCAGCGCCGGGGTGCGTGTCGTCGGCCATTACCGCCTGGCCACCACGCTGCTGGACCCGCGTCGCGCGCCGGCCTGCGAACTCGTGGCCCTCTACCACGAGCGCTGGGAGATCGAGTCGGCGTTGTACTCCCTGCGCCACACCCTCCTCGACGGCCTAGTCATGCGCTCGCAGGAACCCTTGGGAGTCGAGCAGGAGATGTGGGCTCATTTGACGGTCTACCAGGCACTTCGTCGTGCCATGGCCGAGGCTGTGGAGTCCTCGCCTGGCACTGACCCGGACCGCGCCGCGTTCACTGCGGCTCTCGAAGCCGCCCGGACCCAGGTTGTCGCCGCCGAAGGAGTGCTGCCGGACCCGGCGCGGCCTCACACGCTCGGTTTGATCGGGCAGGCGGTGCTCGAAAATCTGCTGCCCGCCAGAAGGCCGCGCATCGCCCCCCGCCGGGTCAAGTGTCCTGTCTCACGTTAGAAGGTGTTGTCTTTCGGCACGTGACCGGTGGGTTTCCGCTGGTCAGGCATGAACTCCGTGGTGTCGAGGAAGAGTCGGGCCGTCGCGTTC
>NZ_JBFBFA010000100.1:0-7897 GCF_040683915.1 Kitasatospora sp. NPDC093102
TCGAAGAAGCTGTCGTCGATGCTGATCTCGGTGAGGCCGAGGGTCTCGGTGAAGAGGCCGCAGAGGATCTCTTCCTGCGGTGAGCGCGGACCACGCCCCCGGCTTTCGATCGTGAAGTCCGGGGCTGGGAGGGCCTTGCGGTCGAGTTTGCCGTTCGGGGTGAGTGGCAGCGCCTTCATGACTACTACGGCGGCCGGCACCATGTAGGCGGGCAGCAGGTCCGCCAGGTGGGCGCGGAGCCGGGCCGGCTCGACGGTCTCGGGGGCGACGGCGTAGGCCACCAGTCGGGTGCCGGTCACGCTGTCGTGCTGGGCGAGAACGGCGGTCTGGGTGACCTCGGGATGGGTGCGGAGGGCGGATTCGATCTCGCCGGGTTCGATCCGGAAGCCGCGGATCTTGACCTGGTGGTCGGTCCGGCCGAGGTACTCCAGGTCGCCGTCGCGGCGCCGGCGGACGAGGTCGCCGGTGCGGTACATCCGCTCGCCGGAGGCGAAAGGGGAGGCGACGAAGCGCTCGGCCGTCAGCCCGGCACGGCCCAGGTAGCCGCGGGCCAGGCCGTGGCCGGCGATGTACAGCTCACCCGGCACACCGGGCGGGGCGGGGCGGAGCTGCCCGTCGAGGACGTGGACGCGGGTGCCGGCGATCGGGGCGCCGATCGGGGGGACGGCGTCGCCCGAGAGAGGCCGGCTCATGGTGGCGCACACGGTGGTCTCGGTCGGACCGTAGGCGTTGACCATGCGGCGTCCGGTCGACCACTTCGCCACGATCTCGCCCGGCGTCGCCTCACCTCCGACCAGCAGGACGCGGACGGTCGGCAGGTCATCGGGGGACATCACGGCCAGCGCGGCGGGCGGGAGGAGGGTGTGGGTGACCTCCTGCTCGGCGATCAGGGCGGCCAGCGGCGCGCCCGGAGCGGTTCGCGGAGACGGCGCCAGCACCAGGGTGCCGCCGGTCAGCAGCGCCATCAGCGTCTCCCAGACGGCCGCGTCGAAGCTGGGCGAGGCGAACTGCAGCACCCGGCTGCCCGCTCCCAGCTCCAGGCGTTCCACCTGGGCCGCGGCGAGGCCGGCCACTCCGGCGTGGGTAACGGCCACACCCTTGGGCCGGCCGGTCGAGCCCGAGGTGTAGATGGTGTACGCGATGCCGCTCCCGTGCAGCGGGGCGGTCCGCTCCGCATCCGTCAGGTCGGTGTCCGGCCGCGCGGCCAGCGCCGCGTCCAGCTCCGGGTCGTCCAACGACAGCCCGGGCAGCGCGACCCCCGGACCCACCAGGACCAGCGCGGGATCGGCGTCGGAGAGGATGTGGGCGATGCGCTCCGCCGGATACTCCGGATCGACCGGGAGGTACGCTGCCCCTGCCTTCACCACCGCCAGTTGGGCGACGACCGACTCGATCGAGCGCGGAAGCGCCAGCGCGACCAGGCGCTCGGGGCCGATGCCCCGGGAAACCAGCTCCCGGGCCAGCCGGTTGGCCCGGGCGTTCAGTTCCGCGTAGGTCAACTCCCGCCCCTCGAAGGCCAGGGCGACGCCCTCGGGAGTGCGGGCGACCTGCGCCTCGAGGAGCGCGGGCAGCGTGCCCGGCGGCACCGCGCCGACGGTGTCGTCCGCCGTGACCAGCAGGTCGTGCCGCTCCTCGGCGGTGAGGATGCTCAGCCGCCCGAGAGGCAGGTCGGCTTCGACGGACGCGACCAGGTCGCACAGGAAGCGGACGAACCGGTCGAGCTGGACGGCGGGGTTCTCGTCCTCGGACAGGGAATTGTTGACGTCGAAGTCGATCCGCAGCGGGCTGCCGGCGGACCGGTCGTACACCGAGACGGAGAGGTCCTCGACCCGTCGGAACGAGACGTTGTGCGCGGTGGCGGGATGACCGCCGAAGTCGAGGGAGTAGTCGAAGGACATGACGTTGATCTGCGGCCCGAAGCCGTGCCGGCCGTTGCCGGGGCCACCGAGCCGGTTGTGCAGGCCTTCGCCCCGGTGGCGCTGGTGCCGCAGTACGTCCTTGATGTCGGCGGACACCTGCCCGAGCAGTTCCGAGATCCGCAGGCCGGGGCGGATCCGGACGCGCAGTGGCAGGACGTTCACCATCATCGAGGGCACGGAGCGGGCGAGTTCGGTGGTCCGGCCGGTGACGGGAAGGTCGAGCAGCACGTCGTCGCTTCCGGTGGCCGCGTGCAAGTAGGCGGCGGTTGCGGCGATGACGAACCGGGCGAGGCTCACCCCGGCGCGCTTTGCGGCGAGCCGGAGCTCCTCGGTCTCGGCCGGGGTCAGCGTGGCGGTGGTACGCCGGAAGTCGGTGCCGTCCTCCGCGAGGCGGCGCCCCACGGTGAAGGGCTGCGGCTGGTCGGCGAGCACCTGCTCCCAGAATTCCCGGTCGCGCGCGAGCTCGGCGGAGGAGAGGTAGGCGCGCTCCTCGTCCAGCAGGGCGTCGACGGAGCCGAAGCTTCGGGCGGGGGCCGGCCGGCCCTCCAGCGCGGCGTTGTACAGCTCGGAAACCCTCCGGGCGAAGGCTGCCGCGCCGAAGCCGTCCATGGCGATGTGGTGGTAGCCCTGGTACCAGAGGAAGCGGTCCGCGGCCACGGTGAACAGCGCGTGGGTGAACGGCGGGTCCACCCGCAGATCCAGCGGTCGCTGCAGGTCCCGGCGCATCCACTCCTCGGCGCTGGTGCGCGGGTCGGCCTCGGCGGTGAAATCGAGGTCGAAGAGTCGCCACTCGTGGGCGTCGCCGACGTACTGGCCCACGCCGCCCGGCTCCTCGACGAACCGGATCCGCAACGCTTCGGTCTCCTGGACGGCCTGACGCAGCGCCGACTCGAAGACGGTGCGGTCGATCGGACCATGGATCTCGATGTACTCACCCGGCCGGAAGACCGCTGAGTTCGGGGCCAGCTGCTGCGCGTACCAGATTCCGGCCTGAGCGCCCGACAGCGGCCGCAGCTCCCTGCTCATACCCATCTTTCCACCCATGGAAGTCCCCTCATTGGCTGCGCGCGCCAGACCGGTCGGCCTCGCGACCGAAGGCGCGGCTGGGCTTCGTCGCACGTGGGAATGCCCGACCTGGTCGGCCCTGTGATGTCCCGGCCTCACGTACGGCGTCAGCAGGACAAGTTTTGGCGGCGTTCGAGCCGTCCACCAGACAGATCGGGTGTCAGGACCTCGCTCGGACAGCTAGTTGCCAATTCGACGTGAGGATGTGACATGCCGTCATCGACACTCGGGATGGTTGCGGAGCGTGAAGGGCAGGGCGAGCGGCGCCTGGGTTCGGAGGGCGGAAACGGCTGTGGGCCCGGTCACCCCTCGCCGATGGCGATGCGGATGACCGGGCCCACAGGATCGAGCGGGTCCTCGGAACTGGGCGGACGTCAGCCGGCCGCAGCGGGATCGATCCAGCCGCGGGCGACGGCCATGACCCCGACCTGGAATCTGCTTTTCGCGCCGAGCCGTGCGGCTAGGCTCGCGGTGATGCGGCGTCCGGTGCGCACGGAGACGCCCAGCTTCCGGGCGACGACCTCGTCGGTGTGGCCCATGGCCAGGAGGTTCAGGATGGCCAGCTCCTGGGCGCTGAGGCTGTGTTCGTTCTCGCCCTCGTTCTTGTCCTCGTCGTTGCTCGCGACCGGTGTCGCCGAGCGCCAGATCTGCTCGAACAGTTCACACAGCGAGGCGACGATCCCTGGGCTGTTGACGATGTAGGCGCCCTTGCGCGTGACCTCCGGATCCACCGGGACGATCGCGATCTCCCGGTCGTAGATCACCATGCGGGGCGGCAGCGTTGCCGCCGTGCGGACCTGGGCGCCGGTGCGGATCAGCCAGCGGGCGTAGTCCATGGTCGGGGCGTCGTTGCGGACGCTCGACAGGTAGACGGTCCGCATCCGCACCCCGCGTTCCAGGGTCACCAGGTCGAGCGGCCGGCTCGCCGCCAGGCTGGCCGCGGACTGGGCACCCGAGGAGGCGAAGCCCATGATCTCGGAGGTGCAGCTGGCGGAGAGGGTCTCGATCCGGAGGCGGACGGCGTCGATGTCGTCGAGCCGCTCCATGTCCGAGCCCCGGCGGTTCCTGCTGAGGTGGCTGTACTCCGACACCGCGAGTTCGAGCGCCTGCCGGCCGGCGTCGATCTCGTCCTGGCAGCGGCGCAGTTCCGCTTCGCGGTCGGCCAGCAGCGAGGCCAGCCCCACCTCCGGTTCGATCGCGCGGAGTGCGTCAGGATTGTCCCAGGATGGTCGCACAAGCGACAGTTGAGCCAGTTCGTCCAGAACTGCGCGGACTCGTTCCTCGGCCCAGCCCAGCCTGCTGCCGATCTCGGCCACGCCGGCGGCAGAGTCCTTGAGCATCTCCTGGTACACGGCCTCCGCCGCAGCGCCGACGCCCAGTGATTCCAGCATGTGGATCCTTTCCCCCCATTCATCCCCACGAACGACCTTGATCGCGACTGTAGTCTCCGTCAGGCCTGGGAGGCGGTCAATATCGCCCTGGGTAATCAAGATCGACCCGCGACCGTGGGTTCGTGTTCGATGTGTGTGATGCTCGTGTGAGTGGGGTGGCTGCCACCGCGAGGCATCTGCGTCTAGCATCATGGACGTTGCTTGGACGAACCCGCCGTGACAACAATGGCATTGGAGCCACCGTGTCGTTCGTCCGATGCGCTCCTCTCCCATTCACGCTGCCGTCCGAACGCCGACGAGGGCCGTGCGGGTGCAGTCCACCAGGCGCTGCCACCCGCCTTTCCCGGCTCGGCCGGCGCATGATCCACCAGCGATCATCCAAGGATCCGATGTACCTCATACAGGCGCATCTGGTGTTCCCGCACCCGCCGGTCGCCTCGGCCGTACGTCGCGAACTGCTGCGAGCCTCGACTCCGGCCGATGGCTTGGAACACGTATTCGTCCAGGTGGCCGACGGTTCGGCCACTGCGGTGCTGTTCATCCGTGCTCCCTCCCTGTTCCAGGCCGAAGCGGCCGCCCGGGGCATCTGCGCGAACTTCTTGGCCTGCTCGTCCACGCATCCTGGGGCGAGACTGCTCTCCGTGGCCGTGGGCCTCGTTCCCTCCCTAGGGCACCTGCTGGTTTCCGGTGGAGACGCGCCGGGCCGGGACGCACCCTTCGGAGAGCCGTCCGGTGGCAACGACCTGCCGTGGCAGCACCCTGACGCCTCAGGACCATGACGCGGGGCTCTGGGGCCAGCAAGAATCGATTCACCGGCGAACGGGAACTCGGGGAACCGCACCGAGGCGTGTGGCTCGTCCTCGGTGGGCCATTCATGTGCCGGATATCACGCAACTTTTACACAGTGGGATCGCCATGTATTTCGCATTTGAATTCTCGCGCTTCTCCCGATTCGTCGCCGGTGTCGTTCTTGCCGTCGCGGCGGTCGTGGGAATCACCGCCCACGATGTCGCGCAGTCGACCAGCCACGGTGTCACCCGAGCGATTTCGGCCCAGGACACCGGGGGCCCGAACAACAGCTGGGACTGACCGACCGGATGGCCGGAATTCCCTCCGCCTGCCTGCCGGGAGTCGAAGCCCCGTGGAATTTGGAGACAACGAGTGAAAGCGCTGATCTACGCCTGCCACGGGTTCCGTGGAGACATCCAGCCCTATCTCGCACTGGCGTACGCCCTGGAACGGGCCGGGCACACCGCGGCGCTCGTCGGGCCCCGGCGCTTCGCTGCCCTCGCCGAAGAGCACGGCGTCCGGTACGTCCCCCTCAACGACGAACTCCTGGGCGCCTATTCACGTGCCGACATGCAGGAGACCCTCCTGCACAGCGATGCTCCTCGCCCTGAGGACCATCAGCTGCGGATGACTCTCTTCCAGGAGATCATGCCTCGGATCTTCCCCGGCCTGCTCGCCGACATGTACCAGGCAGCGTGCGAGGAGCAGCCCGATGTCATCGTGTACTCGCACGTCTGGCGGCAGGCGGCACATCAGATCGCCGAACGGCTCGATGTGCCACACGTGTTGGCGGCGCTCTACCCGCACTACGTGCCGTCCCGTGACTACCCGCCGGGCGACGGGCTCTCCGCTCATCCGTCGAACCTGGCCAACCACGAGCAGGCGATCCGCAATCCCATGGATCCGGTGACCAGCGCACTCGTCGCCACCTGGCGCTCGGACGTCCTGCAACTGCCGCCGCGTGAGAACTGGCTCGACTATCGCAGTAGCGCGGACGGCACACCGACCCCGGTGCTGCACGGATTCAGCCCGCACGAACTGGTGCCCTCCCCGGACTGGCCCGCATGGGTCCACACCACCGGGTTTTGGAACCTTCCGGCGCACGAGAGCTGGAAGCCCTCCGAGCGGCTCCTCGACTTCCTGGCGGGCGGGGAGACTCCCATCGTCGTGGGCTTCGGGAGCATGGTCAGGCCGGACACCGAGAATGTCGGCCGCATCGTGCAGACGGCCGTCCGTGACACGAGCAACCGAGCGGTGATCGTGACGGGCTGGGGAGGCATCAAGATCACCGAGCCGTCCGAGGACATCCTCGTCGTGGACGAGGTGCCGTACGACTGGCTGTTCCCGCGCGTCCGGGCCGCTGTGCACGCGGGCGGCATCGGCACCCACAACGCGGCGCTCGTGGCCGGGATCCCCCAGGTCGCCGTGCCGTTCCACTTCGAACAGCTGATGTGGAGTGAGCACCTGCACGCGCTCGGTGTGGCGCCGCGCCCCATCATGCAGCGTGAACTCACCGCGGAGAACCTGACGGAGGCCATCCGGCAGGCGACTTCGGACTCCGGGATCGCCCGAAGTGCCGCACGGTTCGCGGAGCTGATGCGGCCGGAGGATGGCTGCGCGGAGGCCGTCCGCCTTCTGGAGGACATCCAGCAGAACGCCGGCCGCGCGTCGGCCCGACTCGTCCCATGACATCGATGGAGGAACTGGTTGTGAACGAAAACGGAGTCGAGTCCGACGGTACGTCGGCCAGGCTCGTCGAATCGCCGGTCTTCGTGATCTCGGCGGTGAGATCCGGATCCACCCTGCTCCGCTGCATCCTCAACGCTCACTCCGAGCTGTACGCGGGCCATGAGCTGCACCTGGGGGATGTCCAGGTGGGACTCGGCACCGAGCCGGCGACCGCGGCCATGGACGCACTGGGGCTCTCCACTACGGAGCTGGAGTACTTGCTCTGGGACCGCCTTCTCGACCGCCAGCTCAAGGCCAGCGGAAAGAAGGTGCTGGTCGAGAAGACGCCGGGCAACGCCGTGGTCTGGGAAAGGATCGCCGAGTGCTGGCCCCAGGCCAGGTACGTCTTCCTGTTCCGCCACCCGCTGCACGTCCTGGACTCCCTGATCGAGGTCATCCGCGAGAGCGCGACCGAGGAGCAGCTCGCGCTCGGTGACGCGAAAGAGGTGGCGGCGCGGCTGAAGGCGGCGGCCCTTCGGATGCTCGTGCCGATGCTCGAATCGGTTGCCGAGGCCCGCGACAACCTTCCGGGAATCACGGTCCGGTATGAGGAACTGACGACCAATCCGGAAGGCGTGACGCAGCGGATTTGTGAATTCCTGAACGTGCCGTGGGAGTCCGGCATGCTGGAATACGGAACCCAGGACCAGGGCCCGTTCCAGATATTCCTCGGGGACTGGCGCGACAAGATTCGGTCCGGAGTGATCCAGCCGCACGGCGAGCTGCCCGGTGCCGATGACATTCCCGAGGAGCTCCTGGCCCACTGCCGGGCCTTCGGATATCTGGACTGAGGAAAATCAGCGTGACGACAGCCAGCGAGCGCGGCGCCACCGTGTGGCTGACCGGGCTGCCGAGCGCGGGCAAGACCACGCTGGCCTTCGCGCTGGCCGAGCGGCTGCGCGCCGAGGGCCACAGGGTCGAGGTGCTCGACGGTGACGAGATCCGCGAGTTCCTCTCCAAGGGTCTCGGTTTCTCCCGCGAGGACCGCCACACCAACGTGACCCG
>NZ_JBFBFA010000101.1:0-7684 GCF_040683915.1 Kitasatospora sp. NPDC093102
CCGTTTCGTATCTTCGCAAGTCGAAACGTAGCCGGGATACGGCGTGTTCTGCGTATCAGCCCTGGTCAGCGACCCACGGAAGCGACAGGGGAGCCGAAATTCTTACCCCGGGCCCGGTCGTAGGGCGTGTGCCGCCTGGCTGCGCCCGCGCGCTCTTGACGTGCCGTCACCTGCGGGTGGAACGTCGTGCAAAACCGCGCAACCGACTTGGTACGGGAGGGCATCATGACGCTACGGTTCGCCGGGGTGGACCCCAATACCGGCAAGGACGAGAGTCCGATGGTGTGGGTGGACGACGCCAAGAGGGAGCTCGTCTTCCAGGGCCTCAAGCCCGGCGAGGAGCTCCTGACGGAGATCGGCACGACGGAATGGGTGCCCGGCCACTCCGTCGGTACCCCCGACCACGAGAACGTGACCCGCATCCCGCTGCGCATGGCGCAGATCATCAGGAAGGCGCTCGACGATGCCGAACGTGACGGTCTTCTCTGAGCTGCTGGCCGGTGCCCGGCACTCCGCGGTGCACCTGGAGATGCGCGACTCCTACGGCATCGCCGGCGAAGCCGAGGAGTTCGAGCACTTCCAGCGCACCGGCATTCACCCGGACCTCGATCCCGAAGGCGAGGGCTGGTCCGGCTGGGTGTCGATGATCCGGACCGCAGTCGCCCGCGGTGTCGTGGTGCGCCGGGCCCGGATCGTCTCCGAGCCGGTCACCGCGTACATTCGCTACGAGCACGCTGGAACCGTAGTGAACCTGGCGGCCGGCGAGCAGGTCCGCTGGCTGCCGCGCCGCCGGGCCTCCGACCTCGCGCTGCCCGGCAACGACTTCTGGCTGTTCGACCAGACGATCGTGCGGTTCAACCACTTCACCGGCGACGGGGCCTCTGCCGGGCCGGAGATGTGCGAGGACCCCGCCGTGGCCAAGCTCTGCGGAGACGCGTTCGAGGCCGTCTGGGAGCGCGCCGTCCCGCACGAGCAGTACACCGTCTGACCCCGGACCGGACGACCAGCTCCATGCCCGCCTCCCCGTCCTCCAGCGCCCAGGAAGCCCGCCTGGCCGTCGCCGCGCGGCTGCGCGAGATCATGCAGGACGCTGGCCTCCAGGGCCAGGAGCTGGCCGCCCGGTGCGGCTGGAACGGCGCCAAGACCTCCCGCATCATCAACGCCAAGACCGCGCCCTCGGACGCCGACCTCCGCACCTGGTGCCAGGCGTGCGGCGCCGACGACCAGGCCGAGGACCTGATCGCCGCCAACCGCGCCGTGGACTCCATGTACGTCGAGTGGCGCCGCCTCACCCGCACCGGCCTGCGCCGCCTCCAGGAGTCCGCGGCACCCCTGTACGAGCGCACCCGGCACTTCCGCTCCTACTCCTCCCGCGTCGTGCCGGGCGTCCTGCAGACCGAGGCGTACGCCACCGCGCTGCTCGCCACGGTGGCCGACTTCCGCCGCACCCCCAACGACGTCGCCGACGCCGTGAAGGCGCGCCTGGCCCGCTCCCGCGTCGTGCGCACCGGCCACCACCGCTTCGCGATCCTGGTGGAGGAGTCCGTCCTCTACTACCGCCTCGGGACTGCCGAGACGATGGCCGAGCAACTGGAGCACCTGCTGGAGTCCATGGCGCTGCCGGCCGTCTCGCTCGGCGTCATCCCGTTCACCGCGCAGCGCACCATGTGGCCGGTGGAGACGTTCAACATCTTCGACGACGCCGAGGCCGGGGTGGAGCTGCTGTCCGCCCAGGTGACCGTCACCACGCCCAGCGAGCTCGCGCTCTACGCCCAGGCGTTCGACCGGCTCAAGGACTTCGCAGTCTACGGCGCGCAGGCGAGGGCCCTGATCTCCCGGGCCGCTGACTCCCTGGGCTGAATTCCTGCAAACGCGTGCAAACGCGTTGAGGGCCCGGCCGGTCACTCCCTACCGTCGAACCGTTGCCCGCCGTGACGGACCGGACACCCGGCCCCGGCGGGCGAGCTGGGGCCGCTGCGCCCGCCTGCCCCCCGTCGGGTGGGCGCAGCCGTCACCGCCGACGAAGAGAGCGGAGTACCCGCCGTGGCCGCGCACCCCATACCCCGCCCACCGGCTACGGCCGCGCCTTGGCGGCGCCGGCGGGTGCGAGTTGCATGGTGACCACGACCGTCGAGAGCCCGACGCGGCCCCCGGCCGCCGACGCCGCCAGGGCGTTGCTGCCGTACGAGCCGCAGTCCGCTTCGGCGGCCCGGCGCCTGGTGCGCACCGCGCTGCGCGCCTGGGGGCTGGAGGACCTGGTCGAGGCGGGGGAGCTGATCGTCAGCGAGCTGGTCGGCAACGCGGTTCGGACCGGCTGCCGAAGGAAGATGACGGTCACCGTCGAGCGGGTCACGGAGCGGTGCGTGCGGATCAGCGTCCGGGACGGGGGACTTGCCCTGGTCCACCGCCTGACCGGCGGGCACTGGGGCGCGTCCTTGGAGCCGTTCGGCAAGACCGTCCACGCGGACTTGCGCATCCGCATCCCCGGCCCTGGGTAGCGAACGCGGGTCGGCCCTCTACTCCTCCCGGGCCCCGGGAGGGCACCATCACAGCGACGGAAGGAGCTCGGCATGGACCACGACGGAGGACACGGCGGCGGAGGCTCGGGCGGCGGTGGCGGCGAGGGGGACGGGCACCCGGGCACCCCGTGGACGCCGCCCTCGGACCCGCCGAACCCCGACGGCAGCACGCCGCCCGGTGACGGAGGCCACCGCAAGTGACCAGCACCGCGCAGAAGGAGGGCCGCCCCGAGCAGGGGCGGCCCGCCCGCATCTGGGACGCCGCCTTCACCGCGGTTCCCCGCTCTCTGTTCCTGCCTGACCTGATGTGGGCGCACGACCTGGCCACCAACACCAGCCGACCCGTCAGCCGGGCCGCGGACCCGGATGGCTGGGCGGCGGCCGCCGAGGCCGACATCCCGATCGTCACGCAGTGGGATGACGGCCGGCACCACGGCGAGCAGCCCGGCAGCGTGCCGACCAGCTCGGCCTCCCAGCCCTCGGTGGTCGCCGCGATGCTGGAGCACCTGGACGTCCAGGCCGGGCAGCGCGTCCTCGAGGTCGGCACGGGCACCGGGTGGAACAGCGCGCTGCTGGCCCACCGGCTGGGCGACGCCAACGTGGTCACCGTCGAGATCGACCCCGATGTCACCGTTCGGGCCCGCACCGCCCTGCACGAGGCCGGCTACCGGCCCACCGTGGTCTGCGTCGACGGGGCCGACGGCTGGCCGCCCGGCGCTCCGTACGACCGGATCGTGGCCACCTGCGCGCTGCGCGAGGTCCCCCACGCCTGGATCCGCCAGGCCCGCCCCGGCGCCCTCATCCTCATCCCCTGGGGCACCCACTACAGCAACCTCGACGCCCTGCTGCGCCTGACGGTCCACGACGACGGCACGACCGCGTCGGGCCGCTTTCTGGCGCCGGTGGAGTTCATGAAGCTGCGCTCCCAGCGCCTCATCTGGCCCGAGCCGCCCGCGAACGGCGGCACGCTCGCCGAGAGCGTCACGGTGACCACGCCGCCCGAGCACGGCCGGCACGCGGCCTTCACCTTCCTGATGGGGCTGCTCCTGGACGGCGTCACGCACGCGGTCCAGGCGCACGACGACGGCGCCCGCACTCTGTGGCTGTACTCGCTGACCGACCCGGCCTGGTCGGCGACGACGTTCCGCGACGGCGAGGGCGAGCACCAGGTGCGCCAGTACGGAGCCAGACGGCTGTGGGAGGAGTTCGAGACCGCCTACGCCTGGTGGACCGCAGCGGACCGGCCCGGCCTTGCCCGCTTCGGCCTCACCGTCACCCCGGACGGACAGCACCTGTGGCTGGACGACCCCGTCCGGCCCCTGCCACGCTGACCCCACCGACCACCCAGCGAGAGGGGACCGGGCCGTGGACGACGAACCGCTGAGCGAGTGGGCCCAGCGCCGCAGCCGGCGCCTGCGCCCGGTTGGAGCGCGACGTGTCGTCACCACGGCCGCCGCGCACGTCGACCCCACCGCCCCGCGGCTGATTCAGGAGTGGGACGGGCACGCCTGGGTGGCGATCGCCCTCACCGACGAACCACCGACGACCGCGGTGGCGACCGGCTCCGGCCGCCATCGCCGGCCCTGACCGCCACACCGGCACCATCCACCCGGTCCACGACAGCCAGGCGGGCCTGAGCCGCCGCCGGATGACCCCGTTGCCGGCCGACCGGCTGCTCGTTGTTCCCGCCGAGCGCCCCGACCAGGGCGCGCGGCTGCGCCTGCTCCACACCGCCCGGCCCGGACACCCCCACCGGATCGGGCGCAGCACGGTGAAGCCCTCGGGCGGCCGGGCCCGTACACGGCTCGGCTGCCCGGCCCCGTGCCGAGCGGCAGGAGTCTGTCCCTATGCCCGTCCCCTCGTTCCGCATCCGGTGCGGCCTGTGCAGCAGGCCGATCGCGCTGGCCGATGACGTCTGGGCCCTGGACGCCGAGTGGCAGCGCCGCTACCCGGCGATGCGGGGCGTCCTGGCGTGCCAGGACTGCACGCTGCGCAAGGGCTGGGGAACCTGCGAGCAGCCCAACGGAGAGTTCGTCGAGGGGCACATTCCGGTGCAGGAGGACGACCCGGACCGGGGAGACGGCGACTCCTGGTGCCACGTTCTCGGCTACGGCACCCGCAAGGCCATGGCCATGCTGTACCCGCGCCCGGGCCTGCTCCAGGCCGCCGAGGAGTACCTGCGGTACACGGCGCAGCGCAGTGGTGTGGCGCCGGAGGTGGCCGAACGGCTGCGCGCGCTTCTGGCGGAGTGGGACGGCACCCCGCCCGGTCGGCGGCCGGACGTCTTCGGGGCCCGGCAGGCAGCGGCGGCGCCCGGCGTCGACGTGCATTAACGGAGCCAACATTGTGCTCCTGTCCACCGACATCACGGCCCCTTTCGGGCACGGATCGGCTGGTGGCCGACCGCCGCGCTCGCCCGCGCCGTGCCGCTGGAACGGAAGCGAGCCGGCCGTCCCGCGTGCCGGGGTGCTGGGGCTGTACCGGTCCAGACGCGGACGGCAAGCGACCTGAACTGCCCCTTTCCGCAGGGAAACCGATATGCGCACCACGTCGTTGAGATGATGCAAGAGTTCCCAAATACCTTTTCTTGCAGGAGAGTTGATGCGCAGACGTTCGAAGCACCCGCTTCCCGCCTTCAGCCAGTTCCTCATGGCGCCCCGCATGATGCGGCGCATCTCCGTCTGGATGCTCGATCACGACCTGACCTTCGAGGAGGCCCGGGCCTGGGATGCGTCGCGGCACCTGCTGATCGTCCACCTCGCCGACACCTGCGGGCCGCAGTGGCGCCGCAGCGGCCCCGCCGAGCTGGTGGTGCTGGCTGGCCGGGCGGTGGACTTCGACCCGAAGCTCCTGCCGTACGGGGTGAAGGGCATCTATCACCCGGAGACCCTCGCGGCGGTGCGCAGCCGCAAGCCCCGGTCCGAAACCGCCGGCGGCTGAGAGGAGCCGTTGTTCAGGTCGTGCAGGCCTTCTCGTGGCCCGGCAGCCCACCGCCGGGCCACGACACCGCCCCGGCAGGGGACGGCCCGCTACGCCCACTCGATTCCGTGCTCGGCGAGCTGCGCGAGCTGGCCCGGGGTCAGCTTCGCCCGCCTCGCCTTCTGGTTGTTGAGCCAGGTGCCCAGCGCGAAGTGCGACACCACCACCTGCTCCTCACCGCCGGGGCCGGCCTCGACGGTCTCCACCTGCTCCTTGTGCGGGCGGGGCACTCGGGGATGCCGCTCCCGCTCGATGAAGGCCGCCAGCGCCGCCAGACCCTGGGCGAAGCGGTCCGAGCGGGACACCTTCGGCTTCGCCTCCGCGGCCACCAGCTCCTGGTCCTCCTCGATGCCGATCGCGCCAAGGAGGTCCTGCTGCTCCTCCTCCAGAGCCGGCCACCCGGCCCGCTGCGCCTGAACCCACCGGCCGAGCTGCTCGCCCTCGAACACCGTGTCCTGCGGCAGCTGCGCCCAGTCGACCAGGCCGTCGGACTCCAGCCACCAGAGCCGCGCGGTGGCGTAGGCGCGCTGCCAGGTGACCGGCCACACCGGGCACCACCACGGGTCGATCTCCTCCAGCGCCCGGCGCCGCTCCGCGGCGAGCGAGCCCTGCTCCCCGGCCGGCACCTGCGCGGCCCCGGGTCACGGCAACGTGATCCGGCTACCCGACTTTGGAGCCGGCCCGACCTCTCCCCGACGGCAGCCGCTCTCGGCGGCCTATCGGGCCAGGAACCCCTCGATGTCGCGCTTCACGGTCGGTGGCACGTCGGCCAACTCCGAGACGATCGACCGGACTTCCCGCCTGAGGTCGGGAGACTTGCTCCAGACCTCCGCATCCCTGGTGAGCACGGCGGCCAGCAGATCGCCTTCGTACATGTCGCCTTCCGCCAGTGGGTCCTTTCGAAGGACCTCTATCGCCAGCGCCAGGAGATGGGCAAGGCCTACGTCCTGCCCGATGAGCAACCGCATGTCCTCGACCGTCAGGTCGCCGATCGGCTTGCGCCGAAGCTCGTGCACGGTCGCCATCAGCCGGGTTTCGCCGCCCGATGGGGCCGGCCAGCGGTCGTGCTCAAGTTCCTCAAGGGAGCGGTCACGGTTCACGAGTCGAGTCACCGACCGATCGTCCCACGTCAGGTCTCAAACGCCCTCTGAGCTTGACGTTTAACCTCGCAGGTCACTCGACCTGCTGATCTGCAGTTCTTCCCGGGACAACGGAGGCGGCCGTTCTCCACGCTTCGAGATGTCGAGTCACGAAGTACGAGAGAACGGCCGCTGCGCATGAGTCTCCCCCTTGAGTCGCCCGCAGGCGACGGGTTGGGCATCTTGTCCCGCTTTCGGGTTGAGTTCTACGACTGTCTGTACACCCGCGCTGACGCGCTCTTCGAGCTCACCGACGCGGTGCTGTGCACGGACGGGCCGGTGAAGACGCTGGTCGAATTGTCGCTCGCGGCCGAGCACCGGCGCGGGCACGGCGCGATGTACCAGGCGCTGGACCGGGGCTGGCTGGAGCCGACTCGGCTGCGCCGCACCCTGGCCGGGCTTCCGTTGCCACGGCTCGCGGACGGGAGGATCGCGCTGGCGGTGGACGTCTCCAACTGGCTACGGCCCGACGCCCCGACGAGCAATGAGCGCCTGTTCTGCCACGTCTACGGCCGCGGCCGCAGTGCCGACCAGTTCGTCCCTGGCTGGCCGTACTCCTTCGTCGCCGCCCTGGAGTCAGGGCGCACGTCATGGGTCGGGCTGCTGGACGCGGTCCGGCTGGGACCCGCCGACGACGCGACCGCCGTCACCGCGGCTCAGCTGCGGGAGGTCGTCGACCGTCTGATCGCGGCAGGCCACTGGCACCAAGGCGATCCGGACATCCTGATCGTCATGGACGCCGGCTACGACGTGACCCGGCTGGCCTACGTCCTTTGCGACCTGCCGGTCGAGCTGATCGGCCGACTGCGCTCGGACCGGGTCATGCTCCGCGACCCGGGCGAGCCCCGCTCCGGCCCCAAGGGCGGGCGTCCGCGCCGGCACGGCGGGGTCTTCACTGAGCTGCCCCGTATTTCGTGGAGTCCGCGATTGTGTGATCAAGCGGTCTGCGGGACTTGGTCCAGTTGCGCCCAGTAGGCCTGTTCGTATTCGTCGGGCGGGAGGTAGCCGAGGGCGGAGTGGAGTCGTTCACCGTTGTACCACGCGACC
>NZ_JBFBFA010000102.1:0-7182 GCF_040683915.1 Kitasatospora sp. NPDC093102
GTCGCTGGGCGACGGTGTGCAGCGGGCGCTGGGCCGTGAGCCGCGGGACTTCGCCGACTACGCCCGCGAGGCCGCCGCCTCGGGCGTGTGGAACGCGTGACCAGCCAGAAGGGCAACACCTGCCGTCCGTACGGCAGTCCAGTTGATCGTCGGTGCCGGGCGGCGCCGACCACCTGACCGACCACCCGGCCGCGGCCGGGAGCGGTGAGGAGGCCGGCGGCCCGGCACCGGGAGGGTCCCCGCGTCGGGCGGGGACCGGGGAGACCGAAGGAATACCGATGCGCTCGAATCAGACCGCGACCCCTGCTTCCTACACTGCTGCACAGTCCTTCACCGGCCTCGCGCCGGGAGGTCCGGCCCCGGCCGTGCCCGCCACCCGGAGCAAGGCCGCCGGGCCGCTCCTGGTGGGCGCCACCATCGCGATGGGCCTGATGGCCGGCCTGTTCTTCGCCTTCGACGTCTCGGTGATGCCGGGCCTGGCGGCGGGCGACGACGGGACCTACGTGACGGCGATGCAGCACATCAACAAGTCGATCGACGGGAACGGGCTGTTCGGCCTGGTCTTCATCGGCGCCTTCCTCGCCACCGGCATCGCCGCCTGGCTCCAGCACAAGGCCGGCCGGCGCAAGGCCGCGCTGTGGGCGGCGGCCGCGACGGTGCTGTACGTGGTGGCGCTGATCGTCACCATGGGCGTCAACATCCCGCTCAACAACGAGCTGGCGGCGGCCGGCGACGTGTCTCAGATCCACGACCTCGCCGCCGTGCGGGCCAAGTTCGCGGACACCTGGGTGCCGGTCAACATGCTCCGCACCGCGCTCTGCACCGGCGGTCTGCTCGCGCTGACCCGCTCCCTGGTGCTGCACGGCCGCGCGGAGCGCTGAACGCCGCCCCCCGCACACCGCCCCCGACGGAACCCCGTCGGGGGCCTTCGGCATGTCGGCGGCACCCGGTGCCCGGCTGGCCGATTCCGTTCGCTCGCGATCGACGACGGGTCGCGGCGGACGGGTCGTCGGGAGCAGACTGGCCGGTGCACGGGAGTTCCGACCGCAGGGAGCAGGCATGTCCGTACGACCCGGCAGGCGCAAGGCAGTTGGCAGGCTCAGGGCCGCGATCGGCGCGCTCGTCGTGGCCCTGGCGGCGGGAGCGGCGGTCGCCCTGCCCGCCGCGGAGGCGGAGGCGGCCGGCGCCAAGGGCGGCAAGGTGGTCTACCTGACCTTCGACGACGGCCCCAGCCCCGCCTACACCCCCAAGGTCCTGGCGACGCTCGACCGGTACGGAGTGCGCGCGACCTTCTTCGAGATCGGACAGAACGTCGCCGCCCACCCCTCGGTGACCGCGCAGGTCGCCAGGCGGGGCCACAGCGTGCAGAACCACTCCTGGTCGCACCCGGACCTGCGCAAGCTCTCCGCCGCCGCGCTCAGCGCACAGGTGACCGACACCGACAAGGCCATCCGTGCGCAGACCGGCCGCACCCCGAGCTGCCTGCGCCCGCCGTACGGCGCGGTCAACAGCACGGTGCGCTCGAAGGCCGCGGCGCTCGGCAAGCAGGTCGTGCTCTGGTCGGTGGACCCGGCGGACTGGTCCCGTCCCGGTACGGCCGCGATCCGGTCGCGGGTGCTGAACAACGTCCGGCCCGGCTCGGTGATCCTGCTGCACGACGGCGGCGGCGACCGCAGCCAGACGGTGGCCGCGCTGCCGGCGATCATCTCCACGCTCAAGGCACGCGGGTACGGCTTCGCCACCCTCTGCGGCTGAGTCCGGCCGGCCGCGGAGGGTGGCGGGTACGGGCGGCGCGGTCGGGCCCGCCCGTCGAGCGTGCGGGCCCGGTCAGCTCCGCCCGTTGAGGACGAGCGCCCAGGCGAGGCAGGCGAGCGCGCCGGTCGACAGCAGGGCGCGCAGCACGTTGAAGCGCACCCAGCGGGCCTCGAACCGGCTGCGCACCGCGGCCGGGTCGGTGATCCGCTGGGCCGAACCGGCGGCTTCGAGCTCGTCGTTCAGCGGGATGTTGACCGAGCGGGTGACCCCGATCATCGCGACGTACAGCACCAGCGCGGCGATGGTCGCGGGCAGGACGTCGTGCCCGTCCGAGGGCAGGTGCAGGGCGACCGCGGCCGCGGTGGCGAGCAGGGCGCCGACGAAGCCGAGGACGAACCAGCCGTTCAGGATCGCCACGTTGACGCGCTGCATGACCTCGATGAAGGTCCGGTCCTCGACCCGCGCGAGCGCGGGCATGACCGAGCACGAGTAGCCGTAGAACAGTCCTGCGGTCAGTCCACAGGTGACAGTGGCCGCCACCAGGACGAGTGTGCGTGCCGTTTCCATCGTCGTGAGCCCCTCACTTCTCGCTGTCGGTATCGCGGTACCGCAGTCGTCGTGTCTCGGTCCGTACCCCGTGGGCAGATCATCCGGCATTTGAGTGGCGCGAGCCACCTCGATTGCTCAAGAGTCTCTCAAATGATCAGACGTCAAATAATGTCCTGACGTCTACACTTGACGGCATGGACACTCTGACGGGACTCCTCGACGGCCCCAAGGCCCGTGGCGCGTTCCTGCTGCGCTCCATCCTCACCCCGCCGTGGTCGCTGCGGATCGAGGACCGGGCTCCGCTCTCGGTGGTGACGATGGTCCGCGGCGACGCCTGGATCCTTCCCGAGCGCGGCACCCCGCTGCTGCTGCACCCCGGGGACGTGGCGATCGTGCGCGGCCCGGAGCCGTACACCGTGGCGGACGACCCGGACACCCCGGTGGACGTGATCGTCGGCCCGGGCCAGGTCTGCACCAAGGACGGGGTGGACGTCTCCGAGGTGATGTCGCTCGGCGTCCGGACCTGGGGCCAGGGCCGGGAGGGCGACCGGGCCTCCTCGGTGGTGCTGTCCGGCACCTACCAGGCCGAGCACGAGATCGGCCAGCGGCTGCTCGGCTGCCTGCCCGCGCTGCTGGTCCGTCCGGCCGGCACCGGCGCCGACGACACCCTGGTGCACCTGCTGGCCGCCGAGATAGGGCGCAACGAGCCCGGCCAGGAGCTGGTCCTGGACCGGATTCTGGACCTCCTGGTGGTCTCCGTGCTGCGCGCCTGGCTGGCCGCCCCCGACTCCGGCGCCCCCGCGTGGTACCGCGCCCAGCACGACCCGGTGGTCGGCCCGGTACTGCGGCTGATGCACGACGACCCCGCCACCGCCTGGACGGTCGCCGATCTGGCCCAGCAGGTCGGGGTCTCCCGGGCCGGCCTGGCCCGCCGCTTCACCGCCCTGGTCGGTGAGCCGCCGATGGCCTACCTGGCGGGCTGGCGCCTGGCGGTCGCCGCCGACCTGCTGCGCGAGCCCGAGTGCACCGTCGCCTTCGCCGCCCGCAAGGTCGGCTACAGCAACGCCTTCGCCCTCTCGGCGGCGTTCAAGCGGGTGCGCGGCATCAGCCCGCAGGAGCACCGCCGGCTGGCCGCCACGGGCACCCCGGCGCAGCCGGCGGGCTTCTCGGGGCCGGCGGAGACGGTGATCCTGGCGGGCTGACCGGGCCGTTCTCCGGTTGCCTCTCGTACGAGTCATGCGGGTCGTGCGACTCTTGTGCCCCATGCGACTTCTGTGACGACCCGAAGACCCGACGACCCGAAGAGCACCATGACGACGATCACCACCCCCGTCACCGAGGACCTCCTCCACGGCCACCTCGACGTCGAACACACCCGCCGCGGCCTGCTGCCGCACCGCCTGCCCGCCGCGGCCCGCCGGCAGATTCCGGACGAGCAGCTCGCGATGGCCGAGTCCCAGCCCTCCGGTGTCCGGCTGGCCTTCCGCACCCGCGCCACCACGATCACGCTGCATGCCGTCCCCACCAAACGCGCCTACCCGGGCGTCCCGAACGTCCCGGACGGTGTCCACGACCTCCTGGTGGACGGCCGGCTCACCGCGCAAGCCAGTGTTCCCGGCGGCAACCTGCGCACCGTCGACCTGGCCACCGGCCGCTTCGAACTGACCGAAGGACCGCCCGGCAGCGCCCGGTTCACCGGTCTGCCGGAGCGGGACAAGACCGTCGAGATCTGGCTCCCGCACACCGAGACCACCGAACTGATCGCCCTCGACACCGACGCACCGATCCAGCCGATCCCGACCGGCACCCGCAAGCGCTGGCTGCACCACGGAAGTTCGATCAGCCACGGCTCCAACGCCACCCATCCCACCGGCACCTGGCCCGCCCTGGTGGCCAACGGCGCCGGGCTGGACCTGACCAACCTCGGCTTCGGCGGCGGCGCCCTGCTCGACCCCTTCACCGCACGCACCATCCGCGACACCCCAGCGGACCTGATCAGCCTCAAACTCGGCATCAACCTCGTGAACAGCGACGCAATGCGGCTCCGCGCCTTCACCCCGGCCGTCCACGGCTTCCTGGACACCATCCGGGACGGCCATCCGATCACACCGCTGCTGGTCGTCTCCCCGCTGCTCTGCCCGCTCCACGAATCCGTGCCGGGCCCGCTCGCCCCCGATTTCAGCAGCGGCACCCTGCGCTTCCGCGCCACCGGTGACCCCGCCGAAGTCGCCGCCGGCCGGCTCACCCTCACCGTCATCCGCGCCGAACTGGCCCGCATCGTCGCCCAGCGCCGGGCCGACGGCGACCACCACCTGTACCACCTGGACGGCCTGGCCCTCTACGGCGAGCCCGACCACGACGCCCACCCGCTCCCCGACGGCCTCCACCCCTCCCCGGAGGCCCACCGGCTCATCGCGGAGCGCTTCGCCCAACTCGCTCTCACCTCCGACGGCACGTTGGCCCCGTGAGTCGCGTCCGCCAAGTCCCCTTGGTGGAACTGACGGTGAGGCCGTTGCACAGCAGGGCGGCCAGGCTCGCCGACCGCAGCACGAACGCGTGGAACGGCGCGAAACCCCACAGCCGCGCCCCGGCCCGCATCAGCCGTGCCGATGCCGGGCGAGGGGCGGGGCTTGTGGAGTGAGCGCGCGCGCATGGTTACCGGCGTCACGGGGGCTCGAACCGCCATCGGAGGCCTCAGGCGGCGGCCGCCCGGTACGGCGGGAGCGCGAGCGCGGTGACGACCGTGCCGCGGTGCACGCCCCAGGAACCGGTGCGGACGGCGGGATGGTGCGGGTGGCGGGCCGTGAAGGTGCCGTCGGCGTGCACGGTGACGGAGATGGCCGCGAGCGGCGCCCAGGTGCCGGTCAGCGGATGGACGGCCTTGTAGGTGGCCTCCTTGGCACTGAACAGGACGGTGTCCCACGGGACGCCGCCCTCGGACAGCATGGCCAGGCCGCTCCGCTCGGCTTCACTGCTGACCAGCTGGAGCACACCCCGGGGGAGCGGCCGGGCGGGCTCGGCGTCGATCCCGAGCGAGGCGAGGTGCCCGGTGCCCGCAACGGCGCAGGCCGTGTACCCGTCCGTGTGGGTGATGCTGCCCGTGACGCCCGCCGGCCACCGGGGCGCCCCTCCCGGCCCGGGCAGCAGCGGCACCGGCGGGTGCCCGAGAGCGCCGAGCGCCTGGCGGGCGAGTGTCCGAGCGGTGGCGAACTGCCTTTGGCGGCGCGGCGATCGGTCCTGGATGTACGCCGCCTCCAGCGGCAGCAGCCGGGCCTCGGCCGGGGAGCCGAAGACCTCGGCACAGTGGACGTGGGGCGGGAGCAGCGCGGCCAGGACACCGGCTGGGGCGGCGGTGGTCACGGTCGTCAGCGTCCGGCCGTGACCAGCAGGTGAGTGTGGTGCGCGATGTGCTGCGGAGTCTCCAACGGCACCATGTGGCCGGTGCCGGGAATCCGGTGCAGCTCGGCGTGCGGCAGCGCCGAGACGAGCTCCTGGCTGAACCCGGGCTTCACGATCTTGTCCTCGGTGCCGGTGATGACCGTGGTCGGCGCAGTGATCCCGGCCAGGCCCGCGCGCTGGTCCATCTCCTGGGTCGACGCGAAACAGGCGGCCCGGGTCGCCGGCGAGGTGGCGGCGAACAGCCGACGGTTGGCCTCCCGTGCAGACAGCGAGGCACCCGGCCCGTGCGTCCCCCCGAGCAGTCGGCGTCCCAGCCACGGGGTCCGCAGCGCCCGGCTGAACAGCTTCGACCCCATCATCTTGACCTCGTTCGCCGGGGTGTTCTGCCCGTAAGAAGCAGTCGACACGAGCACAAGCCCCGCCAGCCGCTTGCTGGTTGCGCCACCCCGCCTGGCGGGCAGCCCCGCCGCCCAGGCCAGTGCTGCGTACCCCCCACCGGAGTGCCCCACCACCACGACCGGCCGCTCCGGCGTGGTGAGCGTTCCCACGACGGTGTCCAGGTCCCGCGCCAGCCGCTCGATGCTGATCGGCTCCCGCCCGGACGTCGACGAGGCGTGACCCCGCTGGTCGTACGTGGCCACCGTGTGCCCGGCCGCCGCGAGCTGGTGCGCGGTGGCGTGCCACACGGTCCGGGAGGCGGCCCAGCCGTGGACGAGCAGCACCAGCGGCCGGCTCGGGTCGGGCTCGCCCGGCTGGTGGACCGTGATGGCGAGGTGCGCGTGATCGTCGGTGGTCGCGGCGTGGTCGGTGGTGGTGACGGCGTGCTGGGCGGGGAGCGCGGGGAGTTCGGTGGTGGTCACGGGGGCCTCCTTTTCCGGTGTTGTTTTTGGTTCTTCTATTCGGGGTTTTGCTTGTTGAGGTGGCGGTGGAGATTGGTGAGGGCGTTTTGGGTGGCGGTGGTGTGTTTGGTGGTGAGGCTGGTGAGTTTGTTGAGGAGTTTGGCGAGGCGATGGGGTGTGGTGCTGAAGGTGATGGTGAGTTGGGTTTGGGTGTTGTTGTGGTGGGGGGTGAGGGTGTAGGTGGTGGTGCCGTGGAAGTGGCCGGTGTGGGTTTGGGTGAGTTGGATGTGGGGGGTGATGTGGGTGGTGGTGGAGGTGAAGTGGAGTTTGGGGCCGGGTTTGCCGATTCCGCCGGTGTGGATGGTGGTTGTGGTGGTGCCGTTGCGGTGGTGGGGGCCGGTGGGGCCGGGTTGGTGGGTGTTGTGGGGGTGCCACCAGGTGGTTTTGCCGTTGAGTTCGTCGATGAGGGCGTTCCAGACGATGTCGGTGGGGTGGTTGAGGAGGGTTTGGTCGGTGTGGTGGATGGGGTGCATGGGGGTGGGTCCTTTGGGTGTGTTGTTTGGGTGGGGTGTTTTGGGTGTTAGGGGAAGATGTTTTGGCCGGGGGTGAGGGTGTGGGTGGGGTCGTAGGTGTTTTTGGC
>NZ_JBFBFA010000103.1:0-6872 GCF_040683915.1 Kitasatospora sp. NPDC093102
CTACACGGCAGACTGCCGCGCGTGACCAGCACGAGCACCGGGGCACGGAATCACACCAGGCCCGTGACCTGCCACTTCACGATGCACACCACTCACTGGGACGGACCTGTCCGCTTTGCGGCTGGAGGATGCACGCGGAGCCGTTGATACCCTTCGCGGCCTGGGCTGGCAGGTGAACGATTCGCTCTTCGACGGCGATCCTGCAACGCCGCTCCCCATCACCGTCCCCGGCCTGGCCCAGGAGACGGACCCCCCTCTGGCCTTTGGGAAGAACACCCGCTCACGGGTGTCCGGATGGACCACACGGGCCTTGTCCGCCAAGCCGGTCAAGAAGCTCCCTCCCGCCGCACGGCTGGCCGGTCTGTTCCTCGCCGCACACAGCACGTCCAAGCTTGTCGGACAGATTCCGCCCGATCTTCCCGCAGCCTGCCGGGCCACCTTGCCCGACCTCCTGTGCAAGGGCTTCCTCGCTGAGCTGTGCGCGGACCGCTTCCGCCTCGATGGCGCAGTGCGCCACTTGTCGGGCATGCGCCCTCCCACCGAAGAGGACAAGGCGGCGGAGCCCCCGAAGGGCGAAAGCAAGGCCGTACCCGCTTCAACTCCGAGGTTCCGGTTCAGCGCAGATGCATGGACGCGATGGAAGAGCCCGGCCAGCCCTGCGCTGCGACGGCACGTTGAGGCCGTTGAGTACTGCGCCGTGTGCGCTCGGCCTCCGGAGCGGGTCGCGCAGGCGTTCATGGATCCCAGTCGCCCTCAGTTCTTCTCCAAGGACGTCAGGGCCGCCTACGGCGCGTGGAAGGACATGCACCCGGACCGCGGCCGGCTGGCGGCCGAGTTCACTGTGGCCTTTCGGGGCGAGCACGGACACGGCCCCTCGTACGCCCAGCTGTGCTCGGGCTTGGGCTGGGACCTGAAAGGTCCGCTGCGGGGCTTTGTCGTGAAGCGTCTGCTGGCGAATGAGTGGCTGGCAGAAACGGGCTCTGTTCCATGGACGTTGCGCCCGGGGCAGGCCGCTCAGGCCCAGGGCATCACTCTGCCCAAGGCACGAGGCACGGATGCCACCGCCCACGCCCGGCCGTAGCCAGGCAGGGGGCTGGGCAGCGGGCGACGAGGCCCCGGTCACCGGCAGTGCCCACACCGCCTTGGCCCCCTTCTGGTCGGCCCGCTTCGGCCGTGACAAACTGACCGGACTGCAGGCGTCCGCACGGCCCGGTCTGGTCCGCACCTCGCTGCGCGGTGACCGTACGCTGCTGACGGCATAGCCGTGACGGTGATCGACGGTGAGCTGCTCACGGCATAGGCCACCCCACCTTCTCCGCCAGCAGCGCGTATCCGACGAACGCCCCGATGTCGAGCAGCGTGTGTGCGGCCACCAGCGGGCCGACGCGCCCCCAACGCCGGTACAGCAGCACGAAGACCACACCCATCACCACGTTGCCGATGAAGCCGCCGATCCCCTGATACAGGTGGTACGAGCCGCGCAGCACCGAACTCGCCGCCAGGGCGGCCATCGGCGACCACCCCAACTGCCCGAGCCGGCGCAGCAGATACCCGACGACGATCACTTCCTCGAGCACGGAGTTCTGGAGCGCGGACAGGATCAGGACGGGAAACTTCCACCACACATCGGGGAGTGATTCCGGAACCACGGTGAGATTGAAACCGGTGGCCCGCGCCACCAGATAGAAGGCGAGCCCGGCACTGCCGATCCCCGCCGCGACCGCCGTGCCGCGACCCAGATCCGGCCACGGCCGGCTCCGGTCGAAGCCGATGGCGCGAAGCCCAGCGCCTTCCCTGATCAACAGATGGGCGACGAGCGCGACAGGCACCAGGACCGTAGCGATACCGAAGAGCTGCCAGGTCAGATCCAGCCATGGACGCCCCGGCGCGTACGAGCCGTTGATCGTTGCGACCTGTTCCTTCAGTCCCCCTGGTTTCGTCAGTGATCCGACAAAACTGATCAGGGCAGACACTCCGCTGGCCCCCAGCGAGAGGGCCAGTACCAATGCCGTTTCGGACCGCAGGATCCGCCGTGAATCCGTTTCCTGAGAAAGAGGATCGACCATGTATCCTGCCGCCACCTGTACACCTGCCTTGAGTTGTGCGTTCACGTCCCACCCCCCTCACCGTCCCGCCATGGTCTCGAATGCAGGTACGAAGATCAAGTGCGACAAGTCGAAGGACGGCCATCATCGGCGATGGCGTGGTTCCCCTTTTTCCTTGTTCATCGTCAAGGAGGGGCACCACCGACATGGGAGGTCACAGCTTGCCCGACGACCATGCGGCCGCTGGACGCGGGGGGTGCCCCTATCTGTTTCGTCAACCCTGGCGGGGTTGGTTCGTAGGAGTTCGTACTGGTTTGCCCACGGCCCCGCAGAAGAGCCGCGACCGTCGAGGGGACGTCATGCACCAGACCGTCCAGGCGGAGTCACTTTCGCCGATCCAGCTCGTCGACGTCGTCCGGAGCGGACTGCGCGAGCACCTCGACCTGGAGGCCCTGGCCGCCGCACAGGAACGCGGCGAAGCCGAGCGGGAGGAGATCCTCGCCGAGTTCGACCGCCTCGGGCTCCGGTAGAACGGCCCAAAGATCTGCCAGCGCCGGGCCGGGGCCAGCCGGCGTCATGAATCGATATCGATTGTGTACCCAGATGGCGGGCGCCCTTGAAAGCCGAGCAGGTAAGTCGATATCGATTCTCGGCACAGCCATCACTGATCCACTTCCCGAGCTGGCTTGCTGGGGGAGGGGTTCCTGACGGGGGTAGACCTTTGTTCGGTTTTCCGTCAAAACCGTTCCTCGTAAAGGCTCCCCGGGGCTCCCCGCCCGGCGGCGTTCCGCCTTCTGTCAGACCCGCTCTGACCTTGGACAATGCGGCGATTCTTCGGAACCTGCGCCCGCGCTCGGGGTGCGCGGACTTCCTTCGCTCGATGCCAAAGGCCGGCTGCGCCAAGGCGCTCAGCCTCGATCGCCCAGGCGCGTTGGTGGTCGGCGCGCAGGACCTCGCGGCCGTCCTCGCGGGTCTCGGCGATCTGGGGGTAGGACCGGGCGGTGGGGTCAGCGCCGGGCAGCACGCCTTGGTCGGCAGCGGGGCGCGGCCAGCGCACCGCACAAGATCGATACTCGCGCCCGCAGCCTGCCGGCACGGAAGACCGTCACCGTCTTCCGTGCCGGCCTCCACATCGCGGGCATCTTCATCTGGTCCGCCCGCTGACCTGCGGAAGGCTACGCGTCGTCGGTGGGGACGGCCGGGGGTGGGGTCCAGCCGCCGTTGAGGATGGCGTCCTCGGGCCAGTAGGCGCGGATGTAGAGGGAGAACGCCTCGCCCGCGGGGGCCGGGAGCCAGTTCGACTCCATGTCCGCGGGCTGGTCGGCCTGGACGCGCAGGGTGAGGGAGCCGTCGGGGTTGCTCTGCAGACCGGTGTTCTTGGTCCCCAGCGAGTAGCGGCCGAGGGAGTTGGGGGCGAAGAAGTGGTGCTGGTTGTAGAGGGTGAGGGACCAGAAGCCCCGCGCGGGCGGGAGCTGGCCGGCCGGGAAGGTGACGGTGTAGGCGCGGTCCCCGTCGAGCCGCTCGCCCGCTTCGTCGAGGTCGAGGTAGAAGTAGGCCGTCTCGTTGGGCGAGTTGACGAAGATGTTGGCCTTGGCCATGGCGGTGCGGGAGAGGTAGTCGGTGCCGAACTGGGCACCGTCGTGCTGGGTGGTCCAGTGGTTTCCCGCCGGGACCCCGATGTTGCGGAACTGGAAGAGCGGGCCGATCAGGTCCTTCTCGGCGACGACCGCGGTGTCGCGCAGCAGCTTGCCGTGGGCCTCGGTCACGGTCGGGTCGTCGAGGGAGCCGATCCAGTCGTAGAGGGCCTGTTCGCCGGGCCTGGCGGGTACCTCGGCAAGCAGGGTGGGCAGGTCGTCGAAGAAGACGGTCGGGTCGACCCAGTGGGTCTCGCCGTCGCCACTGTCGCCGCCGAGCGGGGGCAGGTCGGGGATCTGCGACCAGTCGGTGGTCTGGAGCTCGCCGGTGTACTCGTCGAGCGGGTACATCATGATCTGGTTGATGACCGGCTAGATCGCGGTCCGGTCGGCGTCGGTGTCGTCCATGAACACCCGCGGGATGACCACCGAGACGGCCGTGTCGAACCGGAACACCTCCGTGATCCCGTCGGGGACCTCGCCCTCCCAGGAGGCGGGGGCCAACAGGTACAGGCCGGGCGCGTTGCCGTACATCTTGCCGATCGGGGCGTAGGACTCGGTGCGCTGGTCGACGATCTGGTACACCCAGAACCGGTCGCCGAAGTCGGGTACCTGGAGCACCGCCGGGCCGCTGGCGACGGTGACCAGGCCCATCCCGTAGACCACGTCCTGGTTGGGACAGGCGACCTGCCGCTCCTCGGGGGAGATGTAGTCGTGCAGCATCGCCAGCCGGCCGGGCGGCGCCACCGGCATCACCCCTCCGGCCAAGCCCGGCTCGGGGACCGTCTCGAACACGACGTTGCGGTTGTGCACGTTCTCCAGCGCCCATCCCCACAGGTACGCCTGTCGCGCCAGCGACGCCACATACTCGCGCGTCATCAGCTCACCAGGCATCGGCTTCCCGGAACCCGTCATGGCCACCAACTCACCTTCCAGAGGGGATGCTTTGATTCCCAACATTCCCCACGACGGCAGGTGCCACAAGAGGGCCCGGCGGCGCACAGGCGCCTGCGCGGGGCGCGATACCAGGGGACGTTCACATCTCCTGCTGGCATCCAGCCCATCACACATGCAGTACAAGCATGTTCTCCGTAGCCTCACCTCCCTCACACGGCCAACAGGTTGATCGGAAGGAAACGCCTAGCTCCCTGAGGGTGGGGAGGTCGCCGAGAGCAGGTCTGTCTCAGAGGGTGTTCTGCGAGTCTTGGGCGGTTCTCGTAGTCCTTGACGGCAGGTTGTCCGATTCCGGTACTTCACGGCGGGCCGTCGGCGCGGTGTGCTGACGGATGTGGGTGAGCGTCCCGCGTACCCGAGCGACCTGTCGGATGAAGCCTGGGAGCTGATCCGGCCGGTCCTCACCGCGTGGAAGGCGAAGCATCCCTCGGTCAGCGGCCATGCGGGCCGGTACGAGATGCGGGAGATCGTGAACGCGATCCTCTACCAGGCCCGCACCGGATGCCAATGGCGCTACCTGCCCCACGACCTGCCACCCAAGAGCGCGGTGTACTACTACTTCGGCACATGGCGCGACGACGGGACCGCCGAGACCATCCATGACCTGCTGCGTTGGCAGGTCCGCGAAAGCCGCAGGCGACACGAGGACCCCACCGCGGTCGTCCTGGACTCCCAGACCGTGCGGGCCTCGACGAACGCGCCGAAGGAGACGACCGGACTGGATCCCGGCAAGAAGAGCCCGGGGCGCAAACGGGGCATCGCCACCGATGTACTCGGCCTGGTCATCGCCGCCGTCGTGGTCGCGGCGAGCGTCCACGACAACGCGATCGGCATCGCACTGCTGGACAAGGTCGCCCAGAGCGCGCCGACCGTGACCAGGGCATGGGCGGACGCCGGGTTCAAGAACGCCGTGGTCGAGCACGGCGCCGCCCTTGGCATCGATGTGGAGATCGTCCGGCGTGATCCCGGCGCACGCGGGTTCACGCCCGAGCCCAGACGGTGGGTGGTCGAGCAGACCCTGGGTACCCTCATGCTCCACCGCAGGCTCGCACGGGACTACGAGGCGAAGCCGGCCAGCTCGGTGGCGGCGATCCACTGGTCCATGACCGACGTGATGCTCCGACGCCTCACCCGCGCCGCCACCTTGACCTGGCGTGATCCGCCACCCTGGCATCCACCACCTGTGACCGGCAGGAGCATCGATGAGGGAACTCCTGGACAGAATCGAGTCCCGGCAACGGCTCGTCCGCGAGACAGCCGAACAACTGCGTGAGCAGATCGCCCGTCTCACCGAGCAACTCGCGGCCGCCGAAGACACATTGAAGCGTCTGGAGATCACCCGGGAGACCATCCTGGAACTGGCGGCCGAGACCGGCACGGAGCCGCCCGAGGCGCTGCCGCCCGGATACCGCGCGATCCTGGCCGTCATCGAGGCGTCGGAGGAAGGACTCCGGGCCAAAGACATCTGCCAGACGATCGGCCTCGCCCCCGAGCCACGACATATCGAAGGCACCCGCGCCAAGCTGAAACGCCTGGTCAGCCGCGGCATCCTCACCGAACCCGAGCCCGGCCTATTCGCCCTCACCAACCCGACACCGGCCACCCAGACCTGAACTCCGGCGAAGCCTCACAGAACACCCTCTCAGGCCCCAAGCAGGGGGATCGTGAACTGGCATCTCCGAGGCCGACGCCAGCCCCACTCTTGGGCCCCATTGATGTCTCATGACACACACGGAGCGCGAAGAACACGAGGGCATCGACCTGTCGTGGCGGCTGTGGGACCTGGGGAGGTTCGGCTGGTACGCGGCTGGAATCGAGGTGCACCACCCGGCGACGAACCCGGCACGGCACGGCCCGTTCTACCGGATGGTGGCCCGCAACCGGGTGTGGGTGGCCTACCGGCGTCTGCCGGCGCCGCTCGTGCCGGTGTACCTGGCCGTGTGGACGCTGCTCAGTGTGTACCGCTTCCGCTCGACGGGGGCGCTCGGTGTGTGGTTCAAGGGCCTCGCGGAGGGGCTGCGGGGCGGCCACGGTGAGCGGCGGCCGATGAGCTGGCGAACGGTGTGGCGGCTCACCCGGGCCGGACGGCCGCCGATCGTCTGAAGCGCCGTCCGGCCCGGTAGCCGCGCCCGCTGCAACCTCATTGAGTGGTGTGCATCGTAAAGTGGCTGGTCACGGGCCTGGTGTGCGTCGCTGTCGGGGTGCTCATGCTGGTTGTGGGCGGGTGACTTCGGTGGAG
>NZ_JBFBFA010000104.1:0-6256 GCF_040683915.1 Kitasatospora sp. NPDC093102
TACTTACGGGGTGCTGGCACTGCTCGTGGTTCTCCTTACGCCTGGATCGTAACAAACCCAGACATCGGGGACTCCATGAAAGCCAGAGCAGCTCACCCCTGCCGGGTCCGGCGCAGGACCGTCGTCCGGGTCTTGCCGTCCCCTGCCAACGCATCGCGGGAGAGCGCGCCGGTCGTTCCCTGGACACTTGACCCGCTTTCACGCCAGCGCGGCCCGCCCTGAGTCGGTACACAACTGGAAAGCCGGTCGAACAATGTCGGACCCTTCCCTTGGGGTGCCGGTGCGGGAGGTGTGAGATGGGTGGCACGGGGCGGCTGGTCGTGGCGATGCAGGTGTCCGCGGACGGCTGTGTGGACAGTGAAGTGCCGGGAGCGGACTGGCAGTTGTGGAACTGGGGGCCGCGGTGGCCGTGGAGCGCGGATCTGCGGGCCTCGTTCAATGCCCTGCTGGCCGGCGCCTCGGGGATCCTGCTGAGCCGGCCGATGACGGACGAGGGGTACCTGGGGCACTGGGAGCGGATGGCCGCCCTCCACCCCGGCGACGCGGACTGGGAGTTCAGCCGGACGATCGGGGAGCTGCCGAAGTTCACGGTCTCCCGGACGGGCCGGCCCCAGCGGCAGTGGCCGCGCACGGAGGTGCTCAACGGCGACCTGGCCGACACCGTGGCACGGGCGAAGCAGCGGGCGGGCGGGACACTGCTGTGCTTCGGAGGAACGGGGCTGGTCTCGGCGCTGCTGCGCGAGGGGCTGGCCGAGGAACTGCGGCTGTTCGTCCCCCGGGTTCGCCGGGGCGGGCGGCACCGTGTTCGGGCCGTGGCTGGTGGAGCGCGGCTACCGCTTCGCCGACGCGGCGGCGCATCAGTGCGGGATCGTGGAGAGCCGCTGGTCGCGAGACTGGGGCCGCGCGGCGGCGCCCCGCCCCCGGGCCGGGGGAAGGGCACCGGCGCGCGGGCGCCGGCGGGGTTCAGCCGCGTTCGACGTCGATCTCGGTCAGGTGGGCGAAGCGCCGCGGGTCCCGTCGCCGGATCCGCCGGGCGACCAGGAGGCCGGCGGCCGCGACGGCGGGCAGCGGGATCAGCAGCAGGGCGTTCACGCCGTTTGAAGCGCCGGTCAGCAGGCCGAAGTTGAAGACGGCGAGGACGGTGAGCAGAGCGAGGCCGGTGGCGGCCAGCAGGGGTGCCCAGACCACTCGGAAGGCGGACATGCCGCGCCGGTCGCGCCGGAAGAACGCCCAGACCGCCACCGCCGCGAGGGCCTGCATCGCCATGATGCCGAGCACGCCCACGCTGTTGGACCACAGCAGCACGACCAGGTAGGGGTCGGCGGCCATGACCGCCCCGAGCAGGACGACCAGGGCGTTGAAGGCGCTCTGCACCACGACCGCGGGGCCGGGCGAGCCGGACCTCGGGGACACCCGGCCGAGCCGGCGGGGCAGCAGCCCCTCGCGTCCGAGCGCGTAGAGGTAGCGGGCGGCCGCGTTGTGGAAGGCGAGGGTGGAGGCGAACGCGCTCACCACGATCAGGACGTGCATCGAGTCGGACAGCCAGAGGCCGGCGAAGCGTTCGGCGGCGGTGAAGGTGAGGTCCGGGCCGTCGGAGGCGCGGGCGGCCGCGACGGCGGCGTCCGTGCCGTAGGCGCCCATGACGATCCAGGTGCCCAGGGCGTAGAAGACGGCGAGGAAGCCGATCGCGATGAAGGTGGCCCGGGGCACGCTGCGGCGCGGGTCGCGGGCCTCCTCGGCGTAGATCGCGGTGGCCTCGAAGCCGGTGAAGGCGCCGATGACCAGGACGAACATGCCGGCGACCCCGCCCTGGGCGAGCAGCGAGGGATCGAAGGAGACGGGGTCGAGGGCGGCCGTGCCGCGGTCCGACAGCACCCCGCCCTCCATGACCAGCAGCGACAGCACCTCCAGGACCAGCGCGACCCCGAGCACCTTGGCGCTCAGCGTCACCTTCAGCCAGCCCAGCACGCCGACCACCACGACGCAGGCGCCCGACAGCAGCCACCACGGCACGTGCGCGCCGGTGCGCTGCTCGATGTGTCCGGCGGCGAAGTAGCCGAAGGCGGCGGCCACGCCGGGGGTGATCAGGTTGTAGGAGACCACCGCGACGTAGGCGGTGACCACGCCGAGGGTGCGGCCCAGGCCGCGCGCGACGTAGGCGTAGAAGGCGCCGGCGTTGCGCACGTACAGGCTCATCGCGGTGAAGCCGGCGGCGAACAGGACGAGCAGCGCGCCCGAGATCAGGTAGGCGAGGGGGGCGGAGGCGCCGCCGACGCCGATGGCGAACGGGGCGATGCCCGCGAGGACGGTGAGCGGCGCGGCGGCGGCGACCACGAAGAAGACCAGGTCGGTGGTGCCGATCTGGCCACCCGCGAGGCGGCCGGGTCCGTCCGCAGGGGCCTGCGGGAAGGGCGGGGCGGGCCGGGTTCTTTCCGCGGAGGGGTTCACGGTGGGGGCGTCCTTCCAGCAGGGGGGTGGGGGAGGAGTGGCGCGCCGCGGGTGCGGGGGTCAGCGGGCGCCGGGGGTGCGGTCGAGGAGGGTGCGGCCGCCGTGCAGGACGAGGAGCCGCTCGGGGTGGGCGGCGACGGCCTCGGGGACGGATCCGGCGGCGACCGCCACCAGGTCGGCCGGGGCGCCGGGGGCCAGGCCGTAGTCGCTCAGGCCGAGCGCGGCGGCGGCGTGCGTCGTCACCAGGTCGGCGGCGAGCAGCAGTTCCCGGTCGGTCATCAGCTCGCCCTGGAGGCCGATGATGGTGGCGCGCTCCAGCATGTCGCCGGTGCCGTAGGGCCACCAGGCGTCGCGGATGTTGTCGGAGCCGGCGAAGACCCGTACGCCGTACTCGTGCAGCAGCTTGACCGGGGGCATGGAGCGGCTCGGGCCGTTGGTCATGATCGCCACTCCGGCCTCGGCCAGCTTCCGTGCGGTGGTGTGGAGTTCGTCCGCGTCGAGCCCGCCGAGCGCGTACGCGTGGCTGACCGCGACGCGCCCGGCGAGGCCGAGGGCCGCGGTGCGGTCGGCGATGTCACGCAGCTGGGAGGCGCCGACGGGGCCGCCGTCGTGGAGGTGGATGTCCACGCCGGCGCCGTGGCGCCCGGCGAGGCCGAAGACGATGTCGAGCTGGCCGTCCACGTCGCCGTCGAACCCGGCCGGGTCCAGTCCGCCGATCAGTTCCGCGCCCTCGCGCAGGGCCGCGTCCAGCAGGTCGGCGACGCCGGGGGAGGCGACCACGCCGCTCTGCGGGAAGGCGACCAGCTGGACGCCGATGACGTCCCGGACGCGTTCGCGCACCTCCAGCAGGGCGTGCAGGTGGTCCAGGCCGGTGTCCGGGTCCACGTCGACGTGCGAGCGGACGTGCCCGGTGCCCAGTGAGGCCATCCGCCGGGCCAGCGCCTCGGCGCGCTCGGCGACCGGGGCCAGGCGGGCGACCTCGTGGCGCAGGGCGCGCTCGGAGGCGATCTGGGCGCGCAGGCCGTCGGTGGCGCGGTGCGGCTGCCAGGGCGCGCCGAGAAAGGTCTTGTCCAGGTGGGCGTGCCCGTCCACCAGGGCCGGCAGCAGCAGCGCGCCGTCCAGGCGCACCGCGCCGGGGGCGCCGGTGTGCGGGGGCCGCGCGGACACCGGGGTGAGGGCGGTGATCCGGCCGTCGGCGAGATGGACGTCGACGGCGCTGCCGTCGGGCAGGGTGGCGTCGAGCAGGAGGGCGGGGGAGGTCACGTGGGCGTCCAGGAATCAGGGGAGCGGGACGGGCCCGGCCTGCGGAGACGGCCGCGCGGCCCGGCGGGAGCCACAAGCTATCTGGTATACCGAATACCAGGCAAGGGGTGTCGGCCGGCGATCTGAAATGATCAGCCCAGCCCCCGCGACCAGGCGCGACCCCCACCCGACTGGAGCCCGAGATGCCCGACACGCCCGGCGACGCCCACCAGTCGCTGAGGGACCTCGTCTACCTCCGGCTGCGCGAACGGATCATCGAGGGCGAGTACCCCGCCGGCCGCCGCCTGGTCGAACGCGAACTCGCCGACACCATGGACGTCTCCCGCGTCCCCGTCCGCGAGGCCATGCAGCGCCTGGAGACCGAGGGCTTCCTCACCGTCCAGGCCCGCAAGGGTGCGGTGGTCGCCGAGTTCGGCCCCGCCGAGGCCGAGCACTTCTTCGCCGTGAGGGAGCCCCTGGAGGCCCTCGCCGCCAGCCTCGCCGCCCAGCACGCCACCCCCGCCGGGCTGAAGAACCTGGAGCGCATCCTCGCCCGCACCCGCCGGGCCGCCGAAGCCGGCCGCCTGCGCGAGACCGTCGGCCTCAACGCCGACTTCCACCGGGCGATCGTCGAACTCTCCGGCAACCCGCTGCTCCAGGACATGATGGCCCCCCTCGACGGCCGCCTGCGCCGCCTCTTCCGCCTCACCACCGGCCCCGAGAGCGGCACCCCCATGTGCACCGAACACGAGCAGCTGCTCGCCGCCATCCGCGCCCGCGACCCCCGCACCGCCGCCGACCTCGCCCGCCGCCACGTCGCCGGCACCCGCGCCTACGCCCTCACCGTCCTGCAGCACTGACCCCGTCCTCCCTCTGCTTCCGGGGAACAGCCTCCATCCGTGCGGCAGGGGCGAGTTCCTGATCGGCGTCCCCTCCGGAACTCGGTTCCCGCCCCATCGGCGACCGTTCGCCGTGGAGCGCGGCCTCGGCGAGGTTCCTGAGCACCGACGAGGAGTCCCGCCTGCATGAGCCGGGACTCGATCCGTGGGCGGGTGGGGCCGATGCGTTCTCCGGTGCGGATTCCGGTACGGAGTGAGGGTGTTGTCCGCCCCGGCCGGAGGGCCTGGACGGCCCCGCCCCTGACCTGACGCCCCGGCGGAGGCCCGGGCCGCCGCCCCGCCCGGCGCCCCCGGAGCACCCGCGCGTCGGGCCAGGTGGGCCGGGCGGGCTGGGGGACGGCCATCTCCGCCAGCAGCAGCGCGGCGTCGGCAGCCTTGGTGCTGTGCGGGCGCAGCACGGCGGCCAGGATCGCTCGGGTGGCGACATCGACCGCGATCGTCAGCTCCGGCCGGCCCAGGGTGCCGTCCTCGAAGACGGCCAACACGTCCAGGCGCGTGGTGTCGACCTGGACCTGCTCACCCGGGCGCAGCGCCACGGCCGGAGTGAACGCCCGCCCTTCCCGCGGCCCGGGAACACCGTCCCCGCGCCCGTGCAGACCCTCGCGCGGGTCAGTGAGCGCGGCCACCAGCCGGTAGAAGGTGGCCTGCGAGCACATCACCACCGCGTCACCGTGCCGCTCCGCGAGGATCCGCGCCGCCACCGGGAACAGCGCCTTGACGGTGCCCTTGGAACGGCCGCGCCGGCGCCCGACCGCCTCCTTCACCGCAGCCACCACCCGCTCGTCGGCGCGCCCCGCAGGCATGGGCCCACGGGTGGTGCGGTGGTCGACCAGCCCCCACAGACCCTGCTTGCGATAGTCCAGACGCATCCGCTACACCGTGGAACGGGTGACCTTCCCGAAACCGATAGCGGTGAGCTCCTCGGCCTTGGCCCGCTCCCGCTGCGCCAGCGTGTACCGCTCGGGGTCGTAGCGCTCGTGCACCACATAGCCCGCGCCCGCCCCGTCCGGGTGGCCGGTCTCCACCTCCCGGATGTGCCGGCGCCACGCCAGCGCCCGTTCCCGGGCCGTAGCCGGCGCGGTCTCGAACAGGCCCCACTGAGGCGCCGCCTTCTCCTGCTCCGGGCCGACGACGGTGAACATGGGGTCGGCGAACAGGTACCCGGCCAGCACCACCTCCTCCCGCTCATCGCCGACCAGGTGGACGCGCTGACCGGCCAGGCGCACGACCTGCCACCGGATCCCCTGGAAATCGACGTGCCCGCCGACCGCCACCACCGGCCGTCCGACCCGACGCCCCGCTCCCGCGCTCACCACGCACCCCCGCCCACGCCGCGCGCGTGCGGATCCGCACCGGCCACCACCGGGCCGGCCGCGAACCGGCCGCCGGGCCGCCCGGGACCGTCGACCGAGCCGTGCCCCCCGGCGTCACCGTTGCCGGCGCTTCTCCTGCCCGCGTTCGCGCCGCCGCCCGGCCCGCTCCCGGGACCGACGACGACCTGCTCGTGCAGGGGCCTGTCCAACGACACACTCAGCCAGCCGTGCCACAGGGCGTGGAAGACGGCGGGCAGGCCGACGGGCATCGCCCGCCACTTCACGCCGTTGTCGACGAGGTAACGCACCGCGTCGAACATCTCCCGATGGCAATGGGCCTCGGGGCGTCCACCC
>NZ_JBFBFA010000105.1:0-6131 GCF_040683915.1 Kitasatospora sp. NPDC093102
CCGAAGATCAACCCCGCTGCAACCATCAATTCACCGTGCTCACCGAGAGTGGCACAACCAGGCCTATCCGTACTCATGCTGAGTGGCAATCAACAGCTGGCAGATCGACCGGCCCAGCACCACCTTCTGCAAGTCCTCCCACGCGGAGGGACGCAAGGATCCTCGCAGCACGTGGAACAACACCGGCGGTGACGTCGACCTCTACAAGTCCGACGACTGTTTCGGCTTCAATTTCATCACCACCCTCAGCCACAAGAGCGGCCTTGCCGACAGCGACCCCAACCGCATCAACGCCTGGAAAGCCGCGTAGCACTCCCGGACCCGGCCGGTCCACCCGCCGCATCCCAGGGGCGACGATCACGGACCCGTGCGGCCTGCGGACTCGTGGTGATGCGCGCCGACGTCCCGTCGTTCCCTGGGCTGCAGGGCCGCATCTACCGCACCCGCCCGGCGGCGGTGCAGACCGGGGCGGTGTCCGCACCCGCCCTCTACATCGCATTCGACCTGCTGCACACCGGTGAGCGGTCGCTGCTCGCCGAGCCGTACGCGCGGCGGCGCGAACTGCTGGAGGGCCTGGAGCTGGAGCGGCCACACGTCGCTGCCGTCGTGGGGCGGCGATCTGGAGGCCGCTCGGCAGGGCCTGAGCGAGGAGCCGCTGGCCCAGTCCGCCCGGCTGGAGGAAGCCAGGTGTCGGGCCTGCCACGCGGTGTGGGCCGACGAGTACTGGGCCAAGCTGTCCGGCGAGGACCGGGTGGCCGCGCGCAACCGGCTCCAGCACATCGACGACCCGGTCGTCGGGGCTGCGTGACGGCGGTGAGGCCTTGATCGTCGGGATGTGATCGAGGCGCGTCGGGTGGATGGATGGCGTCCCGTTACCGGAATCGGAAGCGGAGGTTGCCGTCCGCGTCGACGGTGACGGGGAAGTCGTTGTTCGGCATCAGCCGCAGGATCTTCTTCAGCTCCTGCCAGTCGACCGGCTGGCGGGGAGTGGGCGGCGGTGGCAGATCGGGGCCGCCCCAGACTGAGTCGGACAGAACGGCGGCAGCGATCGTCTTCGTCATGTGAGGGCCTTCCCGGTGATCGTCAGGTCACCTTAGAGGCCGTCCGCTGGCGACGGAAGACAGTCATCAACGTCGCGGCCAAAGTCGGGCCAGCGGCCCACGCCGCGGCCGCCCGGCGACTGGGCCGCCCAGCGGCGCAGCGAACGCGAACACACCGATGCCGTCCTGCGCGGCGTCGCCGAAGTCTCGACCGACTGACCGACGGGACAAGTCCGGCCGCCGTCCCTTCTGCGGGCCGCGGCCACCGTCGCGTTCCGGGTGTCGAAGCGCCAGTCAGGTCTGCCGCTGCCAAGGCCGGTTTCAGCTGACGCGCCACACTGAAACCCGGAAGAACTCCAACCGCCGGACGGCCACCCGCAGACCATCCCGGATGACACGAAACCTTCAACGGAAAACGACACAGGCCTTCAGTGCCAACGACACACGTCTTCAGCGGCGTGGCCGCACCACCCCAGCGAGCTGGCTGCTGAACTCGCCTGACGTGCCAGCGCTGAAAACAAGCTGTCGCCTAACACCTGCCGAACCTCACGCCTCGGCTACCGGCTGGGCGGCGAACTCGTCTCCGTCGTCCAGCCCGACCCGGTCGAGGTCCACCGCAGCTACTGCTACTGCTTCAGCTCCCCGGTCTCCCGGTTCGGGTCCCGGCAGAGCCATGTGATCTTGATGGCCCCGGGCGGGCACGGGACGGCCGTCTCCGGCCTTCCCTGTGCCCTCCGGGGGTTTGTGAACCGGGGCCCGGTTACTCGTCCGATTCCTTCTCCGGGTCCGGGTACTGGTCGAAGTGCACGCTGGCGGTCTTGAGTTCCAGCGTCGGCCCGACGCGGCTGTTGTCGGCCCGCTTGACCTGGACGGTGTGGCTTCCGGTCCAGGCGGCCGCGGCGGTGCCGGGCTTCACCGTCAGCTCGCGGGTGATCGTCTTCGACTCCAGCGACTTGGTGGAGACCGATCCGCCGAAGCTGTACTCCATGCTGAAGCCGACCGTGACCGTGGCGGAGGCGCCGAACGACACCCCGGAGGTGTAGTTGAGCGAGAAGCCGAGGCTCGTGTTCCAGTTCGACGTCTGCTCCTTCTCCAGGCCGGTGGTCAGCGCGATGCTTTCCTTCTGGTCGCTGTCGGTGTCGTTGTTGAGGAACGCGAGCCGCAGCCAGGACACCCGGCGCTCGACCTTGTAGAAGGGCGACTTCTGCAGCTTCCACGGCACGGGCTTCGCCTCGTCGCGGACGGCCGTGAACGGCAGCCACAGGGTGCTCGCGAGCGCCTCCATCGTCCGCTCGGGCGGCAGCTCACGGCCCTCCAGCTGCGGGTACTCGGTCGGCAGCGAGCCGCCGGCGTCCACCGTCAGGCGCAGGACGTTCATCTCGGTGAGGAACTTCGGGGTGGCGTACTTGGGGTGTGCCGCGAAGGTGTTGGGCGCGATCAGGAACTGGCTGGTGTCGCCCGCGTCCTCCGGGGTGTAGGACTGGGGGACGTCGTTGAACCAGACGCCGACGTCCTTGCCCTTGCTCTTGTGGTTCTCGAACGCCTTGACCGGCCTCGCGGCGTGGGTGAGGTCCTCGCGCACGCACATGATCGCGTCCAGCGGCGGCTTGTCGTACGAGTACACCGGCGCCACGCAGCCCAGCGCCACATAGCCCTCCGGTGCCACGGGCCGCCACACCGAGCCGCGGTGGTAGCCGTAGCTGCCTTGGTCGTTCCACACCTCCTCGTAGTCCACCGGCCGGGCGAGCGGCGGCAGCTTGCCGTCCTCGGTGGTGCCCGCGTCCTTCACGCACAGGGCGACGATGTGCTCGTCGCTCATCGGCCCGTCGGCCTTCGGCTTCAGGTTCGCCGCTCCCCGTGCCGGCACCACCACCGTGCCCAGCGCATGGAACCCCTCGGGCGGCAACGGACGCCAGAAGCTCACCCAGTCCGGACACGACGTGGCGTCGTTGTCGTAGCACCACTCGAACTTGTCGGTGAACGCCAGCTCCAGGTCGCCGTACACCTTCGATCCGACAGCCATACAACCGCTCCTTCATGCCAGGACACCCACAGATCACCATGTGTCGATCATTCCTAGCAGAAGGTGACCGACTTGTGAGGCGAAACCGGCGGACCAGCACGCACCGCCATCGCTGACCCCCCAACCACCCGGACGACCCGCACCGACCACCCGGAACACCAGATGGTCGACGGATTCCTGCCAGGACTGACCCGCCATGCGCGCTCCGGCCCCGCCGGACACGAGATTCTCAACGAGACGGCGGCCGCTCCCACCGCGCGGGCGAAGCCGGAAAGTGCCAGGGCCGCCACCAAGCCGGTTCGACCCCCGCGTCCCGGCCATCGTCCAAGCCGCGGCCAACGGCACCGGGCACGGCGGCCGGACCGGAAACGCCGGGTCACCACCAGGCCGGTTCGACCTCGGCACCCTGGTCGTCGTCCCGGCCGCGGCCGGCGGACCCGGAGACGGTGGCCGCCAAGGCCGCAGCCGATGCGAAGCCGGCAATGTCCCGCACCGATCGGTTCGCCCGAGGCCTGGCCGCCTCGGCGGCATCCGTCGACCGGGAAGGCCACGTGAAGGCCCCGCGCCCGCACAAGGAGCAGTTGGAGGTCACGGTGGCCGGCCCCGGCAGAGAAGAGGCTGTCAAGACCGTCCACGTCGGCCTCGGTGCGTGGCTGAACAATCAGAAGGCCCGCCGTGCCAAGCTCACGCCGGGCCAGCTCGCGAAGCTTGCGGAGCAGGGCGTGGAGTGGGCGTAGGGCGGCGGGCCGGGTGCCGGTGAGGGGAGGTTGGCTTGGAGGTCGGGCGTTCGTTTCAGGGGGTGTACCGCAGATCGTCTGCCGCGCCTGTGGCCAACTACTCCGGCAGCTCCACGGCGAACAGGGTCTCCTTGCGCTGACGGCCGGGGACTGCGCGCCGCGTGCCGACGGGATGACGCAGTTGAGGCAGTTCCAACATCAGGGCCAGCACGTCGGTGGGCGGGGCGTAGCCGCCGGAGCGGTGCTGCAGGAAGTCCTTGAGCCGGATCTTGCGGACTTGCAGGGTGCGGGCGTCGTCGAGTGCGCCGCTGGCCACGAGTTCGTCGGCGAGGTCGTTCAGTTTGGTCTTGAAGTCGTTGTAGATGGCGGACGAGGCTGCTTCGACGTCGGCGAGGGCCTGGTCGATTCCGCGCCAGTGCGCGTTTCGTGCTTCCCGGTCGGCTGGGTCCGGGGTCGGCAGGAGGCTGTCGGCTGCACGGCGGCGGGCCGCTGCCGTGGTGGCTGCGCGGAAGGAAGGGGCGTCACACAGCAGTTGTGTGATTCGGGCGATCTCCTCCTGTGCTCCTTGCGCGCGCAGTGTGCGGGTGTGTTGGGCCTGGGCGGCCTGCTCTTCCTGCACTTCGCTGAGGGCGGCCAGGAGGTCGTCGACCCATGGGGCCGTGCGGGACCAGAGCACGGCGACCCCGTCGAGGACCACGCACAGTTCCACGACGGGGGCCTGGCCGTCGCGCTGGCGCATCCGTCGGCGGAGGCTGTCCACTGCTGGCGACGTGCTGCGGGCGTGCGGTAGTTGTTCCGTGTCCTGGTCGTCCTCAGCGTCTTCGAGGTCTTCCAGGAGGGCTGCGGAGTCGAACGGGATCGTACGGTGGAACAGGATTCGGGCTCCGGCGGCGCGGGCGAGGTCGCACAGTTGCTCCGGCGTCATCACGGTGTCGTCCACCGCGGCGCTTCCCTTGTGGTTCTCCGGTACGGCAGGGACCAGCCGCAGCCCGTAGTCCTCGGCCATGGCTGGCAGCCGCTCGCACAACTCCTTCAGCCCGACGCTCTTCGTCATCGCAGCACCCTTTCTTGAATTACTCAGTGCACGTGCGGCATGACTCTATGTGATGCATCTGACACTGTGTCACCCTCTTGGCGGGCGCCCGTACAGGTGAAACCACACCGCGCAGATGTCCGACGGCGCGTGGGAGCAGGGGGAGCACAACGCCGGGGCGTGGTCGATGACCACCACGGCCACCAGGTCGTCCGGCACCCACGCCGTGGCCCGGTTGTGGTGGCTGAAGTCCGATGGCCGGTCAACTGGGGCCACTGCGTCGCGCACCCGTGGGACAAACAGTCGGCGCCAGGCGGTGGCGCGGCCGGAGCGGCCGGCCTGGCGTGACCCTGGCCGGATGCTCGGCGCGGTGCTCGCGAACGCCGGCTCCGGGCTGGCCGTTGCCGTGCTGCTGTTCTTGGTGCAGCATGTCGAGGTTGTCTGGCGCTGATGCCTCGGTTGGGGACCGGTCCGCTGCCCGCTCGGGGGTTCGGGCGCGGACCGGCCCTCTCAGTGTGTGCGGGCGGGCATCACAGTGCCGCTGGGGTTGGTCCGAGGGGCGCTGTCAGGGCGTGTCTCCCCGCCACTCCCAGCGGCGCGGGTCCGCCGGCCGGGGTTCGTAATGGGCGCGGCCGCCAGCGCCATAGGAGCCGATCTCGGTGGCCAGTGCGGCACCGCCGGCGAGCTGATCGGCGTCCCAGCCGGTGACGTCCAGGAGAAGGCCGTCGAGCGGACCTGCGACCAACTCCCGGTACTCGTGCCCGTGCTGGGGGCCGGGGTCGTCATGGTCAGCGCCGTAAACCCGGCCCCGCAGCAACGCCTCGTCGTCCATGGCGCCCAGCATCCCAGCCGCCACCGACACCGCGCGGGCGATCGACCGGTTCGTCACCACCAGGCTGGCTCGACGTCGGCGGCCAGGCCGTCGTCCTGGCCGCGGTCGGCGGCGCGGTGGCCGGCCTCCAGTGCCTGGGTCTCGTCGCGGAGCAGCTCGGTGATCCAGTCGGCGACGCCGGTGGGGAGGCGGAGGGTGCCTTGTTCGATTCCGTACGGGGTGCCGATGGTCACCCGTCGTCCCCGGCGGCGGAAAACGACAGAAGCCTTCAGCCCCAACGACACGCGTCTTCAGCGGCGTGACCGCACCACCCCAGCGAGCTGGCCGCTGAAGGGAATCTGACGTACCAGCACTGAAAACAGCCTGCCGCGTAAGAAGGTGTTGTCTTTCGGCACGTGACCGGTGGGTTTCCGCTGGTCAGGCATGAACTCCGTGGTGTCGAGGAAGAGTCGGGCCGTCGCGTTCG
>NZ_JBFBFA010000106.1:0-5815 GCF_040683915.1 Kitasatospora sp. NPDC093102
CACCGGCACCCTCGGCTCACTCCTGGCCCGACACCTCATCACCCACCACGGCGCACGCCACCTCCACCTCACCAGCCGAACCGGCCCCAACGCCAACGACGCCACCGAACTGGAAACCGAACTCACCGCACTCGGCGCCCACATCACCATCACCGCCACCGACACCAGCAACCCCGACCACCTCACCACCCTGCTCACCCAGATCCCCGACCAACACCCCCTCACCGCCGTCATCCACACCGCCGGCACCCTCGACGACGCGATCCTCGAGAACCTCTCGCCCGAGCGCCTGCGGCAGGTCCTGCTGCCCAAGGTGGACGCGGCCTGGAACCTGCACGAGCTCACCCGCCACGCCGACCTGTCCGCGTTCGTGCTCTTCTCCTCGATCGCCGGCATCCTCGGCAACGCCGGGCAGGCCAACTACGCCGCGGGCAACACCTTCCTCGACGCCCTCGCCCAGTACCGCCGCGCCCAGGGGCTGCCCGGCACCTCCCTCGCCTGGGGCCTGTGGGACCAGGCGAGCGGCATGACGACCGCCCTGGACAAGGCCGACCGCGCCCGGATCGGCCGGACCGGCGTCGTCCCCATGGCACCGGAGGAGGCCCTGGAGCTGCTGGACGCGGCGCTCGGCTCGGGGCGGGCCTTGGCGGTCCCGGCGCTCCTGGACCCGGCCGTGCTGCGCCGCCGGGCGGACGCGGGCACCCTGCCGGTACTGCTGAGTTCCCTGGTGCGACCGCGGCTGCCGCGCACCGCCGCCCGACGTACCGGGGCCGACGAGCGCTCGCCGCTCGCGGGGCTCGTCGGGCTCACCGCCTCCGAGCGAAAGCGGGCCGTGCTGGACCTGGTGCGTGCGCAGGCCGCCGTCGTGCTCGGGCACTCCGCACCCGAGTCCATCGACGTCGACCGCCCGTTCGGCGAGATCGGCTTCGACTCGCTGACCTCGGTCGAGCTGCGCAACCGGATAGGCGAGGCGACGGGCCTGCGCCTGTCGGCGACCCTTGCCTTCGACCACCCCACCCCCGCCGCCCTCTCCGGGCACGTGCTGGAACTGCTCGGTGGCCGTACGGCGGAGGCCGCCGCCCCCGGGCCCGTCGCACCGGCAGCGGCCGGGGCCGCGGACGAGCCGATCGCGGTGGTGGCGATGAGCTGCCGCTACCCGGGCGGTGTCACCTCCCCCGAGGACCTGTGGCGGCTGGTAGCCGACGGCAGCGACGCCATCGGGGACTTCCCCGCCGACCGCGGATGGGACGTCGAGGGCCTCTACCACCCGGAGATCGGCACACCGGGCAGGACCTACACCCGGCACGGCGGCTTCCTCCACGACGCTCCCCTGTTCGACGCCGAGTTCTTCGGCATCAGCCCGCGCGAGGCCACCGCCATGGACCCGCAGCAGCGGCTGCTGCTGGAGACCGCCTGGGAGGCGTTCGAAGGGGCGGGCATCCTCCCCGAGACCCTGCGCGGCAGCGACACCGGGGTGTTCGCGGGGACCAGCTCGCAGGACTACACGGCGCTGCTGGACGCCGCGCCCGAGGAGGCCGGCGGCTACCGGCTGACCGGCAGCTCGGCGAGCATCATCTCCGGCCGCGTCGCCTACACCTTCGGTCTGGAGGGTCCGGCGGTCAGCGTCGACACCGCCTGCTCGTCGTCACTGGTGGCCATCCACCTCGCGGCGCAGGCGCTGCGCCGCGGCGAGTGCTCGCTCGCGCTGGCCGGCGGTGCGTCCGTCCTGGCCACACCGACGCTCTTCGTCGAGTTCAGCCGCCAGCGCGGGCTGTCCCCCGACGGCCGCTGCAAGGCCTTCTCCGCCGACGCGGACGGCACCAGCTGGGGCGAGGGCGTGGGTCTGGTCCTCCTGGAGCGGCTCTCCGACGCGCTCCGCAACGGCCGCCGGATCCTGGGGGTGATCCGCGGCAGCGCGGTCAACCAGGACGGCGCCAGCAACGGGCTGACCGCGCCCAACGGCCCGTCCCAGGAGCGGGTGATCCGCCAGGCCCTCGCCGACGCCCGCCTCACCCCCGCCGACGTGGACGCCGTCGAGGCGCACGGCACCGGCACCACCCTGGGCGACCCCATCGAGGCCCAGGCCATCCTCGCCACCTACGGGCAGGAGCGCACCCGGGAACTGCCGGTGCACCTGGGGTCGGTGAAGTCCAACATCGGCCACACCCAGGCCGCCGCCGGTGTCGCGGGCGTCATCAAGATGCTCATGGCGATGCGGCACGGCGTCCTCCCCCCGACCCTGCACGCCGACGAGCCCACCCCGCACGCCGACTGGAGCACCGGCACCGTCCGCCTGGTCACCGAGGCCACACCCTGGCCCGGGACCGGCCGGCCCCGCCGCGCCGCGATCTCGTCGTTCGGCATGAGCGGCACCAACGCGCACCTGGTTCTGGAGGCGGCCCCGGAGCCGGAGGCCGCGGCGGACCCGGCTCCGCGGGACTCCGGTGACGCGGTGGTGCCGTGGCTGCTGAGCGGGCGTTCCACCGAGGCACTGCGGGAGCAGGCACGGCAGTTGCTGGCCTGGGCCGACGCGACCCCGAGCGCCGGGGTCCGGGACATCGCCCACGCCCTGGCCACGACCCGTGCCACCTTCGAGCACCGCGCGGTGCTCGTCGGGGCGGACCGGGAGGAGCTGCGCACCGCCCTCGACGCCCTAGCCCAGGGCGCACCCTCGCCGCAGCTGACGCAGGGCACGGCCGGGACCGGCCACCGGACGGTCTTCGTCTTCCCCGGCCAGGGTTCCCAATGGGAGGGAATGGCCCTGGAGTTGCTGGAGACCTCGGAGGTCTTCCGGGAGCGGATGCGCGAGTGTGCCGAGGCGCTCGCCCCGCACACCGGCTGGGACCTCCTCGACCTCCTGCACGGCAGGCCTGGCACGCCCGCCATGGACACCGCCGACACCATCCAGCCCGCCCTGTTCGCGGTGATGGTCTCGCTGGCGGCCCTATGGCGCTCGTACGGCGTCGAACCGGCCGCGGTCATCGGCCACTCCCAGGGCGAGATCGCCGCGGCGTGCGTCGCCGGCGCGCTCTCCCTGGAGGACGCGGCCCTGGTGGTCGCCCTGCGCAGCCGGGCACTCGACGCCCTTCGCGGCCGCGGCGGCATGCTGTCCGTGCCCCTGGCGCACGACGAGGTGGCGGACCTGCTCGGGCGCTGGGAGGGCCGGCTGTCCGTCGCGGCCGTCAACAGCCCGCGCTCGACGGTGGTTTCCGGTGACACCGGGGCCCTGGAGGAGCTGCACGCGCACTGCGCCGCCGAGGGCGTGCGCAGCAAGGTGATCCCCGTCGACTACGCCTCGCACTGCGCCCAGGTCGAGGCCGTCCGGGACCGGCTGGCCGAGGTGCTGGCCCCCGTCTCCCCACGCTCCGCCGAGGTTCCCTTCTACTCCACCGTCACCGGCGGCCTCGTCGACACCGCGACGCTGGACGCCGGGTACTGGTACCGCAACCTCCGCCGGACCGTCCGGTTCGAGGAGACCGTGGGCGTCCTCGCGGCGGCCGGGCACCACGCCTTCGTCGAGGTCAGTCCCCATCCGGTGCTGACCACGAGCCTCCAGGAGACGCTGGAGGAGCTGGACCTCCGGCAGGGCACCGCGGTCGTCGGCACCCTGCGCCGCGGCGAGGGCGGCCCGGCCCGGATGCTCACCGCGCTGGCCGCGGCACACACTCAGGGCCTGGCCGTGGACTGGTCCCCGGCCCTGCCGGAAGCCCCCCAGAACGGCGTGGATCTGCCGACCTACTCCTTCCAGCGGCGCCGCCACTGGCTGGACGTGGCACCGCCGCAGGCGGATCCCGCGCAGCTGGGCCTGCGGCCGACCGGCCACCCGCTGCTGGGCGCCGCCCTGCCGCTGGCCGGCAGCGAGGGCCTCGTCGTCACCGGCAGCCTGTCCCGGCGGGCCCAGCCCTGGCTGGCCGACCACACGGTGACCGGCACCACCCTGCTGCCGGGTACCGCGTTCGTGGAGCTGGCCCTGCACGCCGCCGGCGAGGCGGGCTGTGCCCGCATCGAGGAACTGACCGTGCTGGCACCGCTGCCGCTGTCGGAGGAGACGGTGCACCTCCAGGTGACCGTCGACCCGCCGGACGAGACGGGGCTGCGGTCCTTCCACATCCACTCCCGGCCCGGCGACGCCGACCTGGACCTCCCCTGGACCCGGAACGCCACCGGAACGCTGGGCGCGGCGGCACGGCCCACCCGGGAGCAGGCCCTCACCGCCTGGCCGCCCGCCGGAGCGACCCCGGTGGACCTCGGCGGGCACTACGACGGCCTGGCCGCCCTGGGGTACGAGTACGGACCGGCCTTCCAGGGGCTGGAGGCCGCCTGGCGATCGGGCGGGGACCTGTACGCCGAAGTCCGCCTCGCGGAGGAGCAGTCGGCGGAGGCCGGCTCCTACGGCCTGCATCCGGCGCTGCTGGACGCCGCCCTGCACGCCCTCGGTGTGGACGACTCCCGGGCCGAGGAGGGCACCGTCCGGCTCCCGTTCGTCTGGAGCGGTGTGCAGTTGTACGCCCGGGGCGCCGGGGCACTGCGGGTCCGGCTCTCGCCCACAGGCACCGACGCGGTGGCCCTGACCGTGGCCGACGCCGCCGGGCAGCCGGTGGCATCGGTCGAGTCGCTGGTCCTGCGGCCGGTCTCCCCCGGACAGTTGGCGGCGGACGCGCGGTCCGATTCGATGTTCCTCGTCGAGTGGACCGCCGTACCGGAGCCGGACCGGGACGACGCCCGGTGGGCGGTGCTCGGGTCGCCCGCCCTGGCCGCGGCCCTCGACGCCGCGCCGTACGCGGACCTGCGGTCCCTGGAGGGCGAGGTGCCCCCGGTGGTGGTCGTCCAGTGCCTCACGGAGTCCTGGGACGACCTCGCCGGGGCGACGCGGGAGGCGACGGTACGGGCCCTGGGCCTGGTCCGGACGTGGCTGGCCGACGAGCGGTTCGCCTCGTCACGGCTGGTCGTCCTCACCCGGGGCGCGGTGGCCGCCGGGGAAGGCGACCGGGTCCGCGACCCCGCGCACGCCGCGGTGTGGGGCCTGCTGAGGACCGCACAGTCGGAGAACCCGGAGCGCGTCGTGCTCGTCGACCTCGACGGCCGGGACGGCTCGTACGGAAAGGTCCGGGCGGCGTCGGCCACCGGCGAACCACAGCTCGCCGTCCGCGACGGCGCGTTGCGTGCCGCCCGGCTCGTACGCCCGAGGCCGGCCGACGGTCTGACGCTGCCGGCGGAGCCCTGGCGGTTGCGGAGCCTGGGAACGGGCACGCTGGACGGCCTCGCCGCGACGGCGTGCCCTCAGGAGCCGCTGGGCCCGGGGCAGGTGCGGATCGCGGTGCGCGCGGCCGGGGTGAACTTCCGCGACGTGCTGATCACGCTGGGCATGTACCCGGGCGACGAGGCACTGATCGGCGGCGAGGCCGCCGGCGTGGTGACCGAAGTCGCCCCCGACGTCACCCGCTTCGCACCGGGCGACCGGGTATTCGGGCTGTTCCCCGGGGCCATCGCGGCCTTCGCCGACACGGACCACCGCATGGTCGCCCGGGTACCCGAGGGGTGGACGCTCGCCGAGGCGGCGGTGACGCCCGTCGTCTTCCTGACCGCATACTACGGCCTACGGGACCTCGCCGACATACAACCCGGACAACGACTCCTCGTCCACACCGCCACCGGCGGCGTCGGCATGGCCGCCGTCCAACTCGCCCACCACTGGGGCATCGACGTCTACACCACCGCCAGCCCCGCCAAATGGCCCACCCTCCACACCATGGGACTGGACGACGACCACATCGCCTCCTCCCGCACCCTCGACTTCGAGAACCACTTCCTCAAC
>NZ_JBFBFA010000107.1:0-4804 GCF_040683915.1 Kitasatospora sp. NPDC093102
CCACCCGTCGCCACCGCGGCCCACACCAGCTGCGCCACCGTCCACAACGTCATCGCCGCCGTGAACCCCATCATCAGCTGGGCGCGCTCGACCTGCTCGGCCTGCTCCTCCAGAGCCTGCGCCCCCTCACGCAGGCTCCGCGCACCCTCCCTGGTGCCGTCCCCGACCGTGACCAGCGTCGCGGACATCACCGCCCCCGCACCGGGCATGCCCAGTGCCGCCCCCGACACCGCCCGCTGGAACGCCACCGCCCGCTCGTCCACCCAGCCGGCCGCCCGCCGCAGCGCCCCCGAACCCGCCAACAGGCCCGCAGCATCCGCCATGGGATACGACGACCCCGACGACGCCCCCATGAACCCCGCCCACCACGACGGCACACCCTTGCCCGATGAGCCGAACCTGAGCAGGTTCGAGAGCCAGCTGCGGACATCGGATGTCATGGTTTCCTCGCCGGTCGATCACAGGATGAGGCACCCGTGCGGCAACCGCCCGGGCTTTGGTGGGGAGCAGATTTCCTGATCACCAACGGCCCGTCGTCCGCCACCGGTTCAGTCGCGCCAGGGCAGGCACTCGGCACCCGCTGAACGGGGCGGTGGGGCACGGTGGTTCAGCGTTGATCAGTCTGCCGCTCACTTGAAGACGCCGAGGTTGAGGGCCGGCAGGGTGACGGGTTCGACGTCCACGTCCATGTCCTCCGGTTCGGTTGGCCGGGGCGCCGTCGCCTCGGCCGGAGGTTCGAAGAGCTGCCAGTGGTCGGCCTTCGGGTCGTACGCAGCGGAGTCGGGCACCTTGACCCCGAGTTCGGTGTCGAAGCTCGCTTTGAAGGCGGTGGCATACACCTTGAGGGGCATCCGGTGTTCCTCGATGAGGCGTGCCTGGAAGTCCCTGGCCGCCACCAGTTGCCGGGGGGAGCCGGCCGCGTCAGGGGTGGCGGGTCCGTCAATGAAGACCTCGGCCGCATAGCACTGGTTCAGGACGACGTTCAGCGCGGTGCCGTGCTGCTCCCACATCTCCAGGAAGGAGGGCTGTGCGACCACCAGATCGGCGAGGTGGGCCCCCGTGGTGGCGGTTGCCAGGCCGTGCTTCATCTCCGGTCGCACGATGCCTGGGCGGCCGTGGACGTCGATGTAGAGGGTCGGCCCGGTCCACGGCAGGGGATGCCAGCCGAGATCCCTTTCGCCGGGCTTCAGAGACTCAACCACGGCGTACACCGCTCCGGGGCCGTCGTCCAGTCGACTCAAAGCGGCCGATTCGAACTGGCCTTTCGGCGAGACGAGTTGGATGAACCGGGAGTGCTCGGTGCCGCCGCGGGTGGAGCGGATCAGGAACTGTCCGGCGTCGGCCGAGCCGATCACGGTCCGGGTGGGCTCGGGCTCGGGAGGCTCTCCGAGCAGGTCGTTCCGGAGCCGGCGCTCCAGTTCCACCAGGCCGGAAGCGCCGTGCCGGTCGAAGAGGTCCAGGGCCTTCAGGGCCGCGGTGCCCTCGATGGTGGTCGCGTCGAGGAACGCATCCGCATCGGTGAGCCAGTCCGGTGAGACCCCGAGCTGCAGCAGCTGGTCCTGGAGTTTTTCGAGGATGAAGTCCAAGGTGTCCTCGGCTCCCTCCATGCCTTCTCGCTGCACCGCCTTCCTGACGTGGGCGATTACCTCGGGGCTGAACTCCAGTCGCTCGGCCAGCGTCTCGTTCCACGGGTCGTCGTAGTGCCCGAGGGATCGGAAGGTTTCCATGGAGGCGGTGCTCAGCTCGGACCTGTCCAGGTCGAACTGTTCCAGCGTCCGGTTGCTGATCACCGTGAGTGGAACGCCTTCCACGACCCGCGAGTGGAGCCCGTCTTCGAGTTCCTCGCGGAGCTTCGGGCCGGACAGGTTCGAAGCGCGCCGCTCGGCCGGCTCTCGGGGGCGCCAGTCCTCGATGATGCTGTCGACGGTGGCGGTCACGTGCTCGGGGGTGAGTGACTCCCAGGTGTGGTCGACCTGAGGCTCCGCCCTCGGTGGCCAGAACACCTTCCCCTGCGGGTCGGTCCACAGGTGCATACCTCGGAACCGGTGGTCGGGAGGCAGGAACATCCGCCATCGTCCCGCTGCCAGGCCGTCCAGTGAGCCGACGCGGATCATCCCGTCGTGGACGGCGGAGGCATCCCAGGCCGAGTGGGAGTCAGGGACGATCAGCGGGCGCCCGATGTTCCTGGCAAGCTCCTTGAGAACCTCGTTGGAGGGCAGATCGGACTGGTCGAGCAGCAGCTGAATCGGCCGATCCGGTCCGGCTCCGCTCCATCGCAGTGTGTCGTGGAGGTGGTGGTCGGTCTTCCACAGGATGCGATTGCGCGTCTTGTACGGGACCATGATCTCGCCAGTGTCCTTGATGAGGCAGTTGATCGCGAAGATCTCCTTGTGGGAGGGTTCGAGGGACCGCCAGGCGGCTTCCCACCGCCCACCACCGGTGAAACCGAGGCCGGCCGGACTTCGGAGGAAAGCCGGCTGTCCGGGGACGGACAACCGGCCGGAGCGGTCCGTGAACAAGTTCTGGGGAAGGCCGGGGCGCTGGCGCTGATGGAGGCCCTCCAGACCGCCGACCCAGGAGGTGCCGCCGGTGACCTGGAGTTCGCCGGCCGCCGTCCTGGAGATGCGGCTGCCGGGCGGTGCCGTCAGCAGGGTGATCCCGAGGTGTTTCTCCAGTGTCCGGCGGGTGTTGTCCAGCAGCCGTTTGACGGCGGGTTCGGTGGGTTCGTGGACCGGCAGCTGGAGCGCGTAGAGGCTGATGGGCTTGGGGTGGAGGAGCTCTTGCCACCGCGCTCGTCCTGATGCGCTGTCCGTCAGGTGCCAGCCGTGCTCGGTGGGGACCAGGATGGTTCCTCTGCCGGCCTTCTGCGCCAGGGCACCGGGAACGTCGATGAGCGGCACGTCGAGTGACGCGATCCCCGGTCGGGCGAACACCCGGCCCAGTGTGCCGAAGGTGTGCTGGTCCGGTTCCAGGGCCCACGCCACCGCACGGTTATGGGCGTCGGTTGCCTTGAGGAGGTTGGCGGCGGCCTCCCTGGCGGCGGCCTTGCGTTCGGCCGGGTCCGTCATGGAGTCGGGAAGGGCCTCCTTGGCGAGCCGGTAGCCGAGGGCGATCTCGTGGGTGAGGGGGTCCTTCTCGTGCGGTTCGCCCCGCAGAGCGATCTTGTGTTCCTTCATGAGCTCGATTGCGGTCTCGAACGCTTCGGCGCGTGCCCTGATCAGCTCGGCTGCCGCCTCCCTGGCGAGGACCTCCTTGAGGAGGCTGGTGGCAGCCGCCCGGGCGGCGGCTTTGCGTTCGGCCGGGTCCGTCATGGAGTCGGGGAGGCCGTTCTTGGTGTGCAGGTAGCGGTGGGCGATGTCGTGGGTGAGGGGGTTCTTCTCGTGCGGTTCGCCCTGCGGGGCGGCCTTGTGTTCCTTCATGAGCTCGATCGCGGTCTCGAACGCTTCGATCTGCGGCCTGATCGGTTCGGTCGCCGCGCTCTTGGCGATGGTCTCGCGCTGGACGTCGTCCGTGATGACGGTGTGGAGGCTCTTCTTGGCGAGGGTGTAGTGGAGGGCGACGTCGCGGGTGAGGGGGTCGCTCGCGTGGGGCTGCCCGTTCTCGGTGGTGATGCCGAACTTGGTCATCAGCTCGACGGCCACGGAGAGCGCACCCTCGTCGACGATCGAGACCGCGGGGCCAGGGTCGGTCCTGACAGGGGGCCGAGTCGTTTCCCTGGGGGTGTCGGAGCGCTGACGCTTGTGGCTGGAGGCGGTCGGGGAGGGTTCGGGGGAGTCCAACGCACGTTTGGGGTTCGAGGGTGTGGCCGGAGCCGTCTCCTGGAGGCGTCCGGTAGACGGCGGTTCGCCGGGGCCGGCCGTCTGCCGACGCGTCGGCGGTTCGGTGCGGGACGAGGGTCCCGCGTGGGAGGGAGGCCGGGGAATGCGGGTGCCGGGGGGCGGGGAGCCACCGGGCAGAGCGAGTTTCGGGATGCCGGAGGCCAGGGCCTGCCGGCTCGCGCCCTCGTGGAACGCGACCTTCTCCCGCTCGTCGTACTCCCGGAACGGTGCTCCGGGAGTCAGCTCGTACTTTCCCTTCAGCAGGGTGGTGGCGCTGATCGCCTCCTCCGGCTTTCCCATGCTCAGGAGGGAGAGCGCTCCGGCGAACGCCAGCCGGTGCCGGAGTGGCAGGCTGTCGCCGGTCCCCGGCTGCAGCCGGGTGAAGTCGGCCGCGTTGCGAACCAGGACACTGAGCCGCTTCTGGGTGACCGGGGGAAGCGGCTCCCACCACGCCGCGATCTCCTCGTCCGTGAGTGCGTTGACCGTCCGCACCTGTGGGTGCTGCCCGGCCTTGCTGATCCGGGCGGCCCAGACCGGGTCCAGGTCCAGGGGTGTCCCCGCGGCCTCTTGCCGACTGGGATTCGAACTCTCCATCAGGTCATGAGAGTTGTGCGATCCCGAAGGTTTTGCCGGGTGTGCGGGCAGGGCCGGGGCCGATGGGCTCACCTGCTCGGGCTGGTCGCTCCGGGCAGTTCCGCCGTCCCCGTTGGTAGGGGTGGGTGTGGTGTGGGAGGGGCCTGCGGTGGTGGTCGTGTCGTGGGGGTGTGTGGGGTGTGTGGGGTGTTCGGGGTGTTCGGGGTGGTCGGGGCCTGCGCCGAACAGGCCGACGCGTAGGCGGTTTTCGGAGACGGCGACGAGGCTGGCGCCGCGGTGGAAGGTTTCGCGGTAGGTGTGGTCGATGTGGGTGGGTGGGGTGGTGGGGGGAAGGGTGGGTGTTTCGGTGGTGAAGCGGTGCTGTCCGAGGTCGTAGAGGCCGCGTGCGGCGA
>NZ_JBFBFA010000108.1:0-4802 GCF_040683915.1 Kitasatospora sp. NPDC093102
GCCGTCGGGCTGCCGGCGGACGAGGTCGCCGGTGCGGTACATCCGCTCGCCGGAGGTGAAGGGGCAGGCGACGAAGCGCTCGGCCGTCAGCCCGGTACGGCCCAGGTAGCCGCGCGCGAGCTGGCCGCCCGCGAGGTACAGCTCACCCGCCACGCCGACGGGCACCGGCTGGAGTCCGGCGTCCAGCACGTAGGCGCGGGTGCTGCCGAGGGGTCGGCCGATCAGCACATCGCCCGAGGGAATGGGCTCGCCCGGCTCGATGCGGTGCGCGATGCAGCCGACGGTGACCTCGGTGGGCCCGTACTCGTTCACGACGGCGACGTCCGGGTGGCTCTCCCGCCAGGTCCGTACGAGGTCGCCGGGGAGGGCCTCGCCGCCAAGGATGATCTCCCGGGTGGGCGAGTGCTCCGCGGGCAGCCCGGAGAGGATCACAAGGTGGCTGGGGGTGGCCTTCACCAGGTCGACGGCCGGTCGGGCCACCTGGCGCCAGGCGTGGGGGGACGAGCCGTCGAGCTCGTCGACGTGGATCCGTCCGCCGCTGGTGAGCGGCCCGTACACGGAGGTGACGGTGAGGTCGAAGGCGAGCGGGGAGTGCAGTAGGGCGGTTCCCCGGATCCCGGAGTAGCTCGTGGCGCAGACCGCCAGGTACTCGCAGAAGGACTGGTGGGTGATCACGACGCCCTTGGGGCGGCCGGTGGATCCGGAGGTGTAGATGACGTAGGCGGGGTGCTCGGGGCGGAGGCCGGTGTCGTCGAGGCTGGAGGTGCTGTGGGCGTCGATCCGTGCCGTGGTGGACGGGTCGTCGAGCGAGAGGATGTCGATCCTGTCGGGCAGCGCGGGAACGATCCCGTCGACGGTGAGGACGAGCAGCGGCGCGGAGTCCTGGAGCATGTAGGCGATGCGGTCGGCGGGGTAGTCCGGGTCGACGGGGACGTACGCGGCGCCGGACTTCAGGACGGCCAGCAGTGCGACGATCATGTCCGCGGAGCGGGGCAGGGCTATGGCGATGCGGTGCTCGGGCCCGGCGCCGTGCTCGGTCAGGGCGCGTGCCAGCTGATTGACCCGGGCGTCGAGCTGCGCGTAGCTGAGGGTGGCGTCGTGGGAGTGGACGGCGACCGCGTCGGGGGTTCGGGCGACCTGGGCCTCGAACAGCACGGGCAGCGAGGTCGGCTCGGTGCCGGAGCCGCCGCCGTTCCACTGGCCGAGCAGCTGCTGGCGCTCGGTGGGGTCGAGGATGTCGATCCGGCTGATCGGCTGGTCGGGATCGTCGGCGGCGGCTTCGAGGACGCGGGTGAAGTACCTGGCGAGCCGTTGCGCGGTCGCGCGGTCGAGCAGGTCGGTGGCGTACTCCAGGGCCAGGCTCAGGCCGGCCGGGGCGGCGTTGGGGCCGCGGTGCTCGATGGCGCCGATGGAGAGGTCGAACTTGGCGATGTCCAGGGTCGTCTGCTCCATGCCCAGGTCGATGCCCGTGAGCTCGCCCGTGGCCTCGAACTCGTCCCGCAGGGTGAGCATCACCTGGAAGAGCGGGTGGCGGGCGAGGGACCGGGTGGGGTTGAGGTGTTCGACCAGGGTCTCGAAGGGGATGTCCTGGTTGGCGTACGCGGCCAGGTTGGTGTCCCGCGCGCGGGTGAGGAGTTCGCGGAAGGTGGGGTTGCCGCTGGTGTCGGTGCGCAGGACGAGGGTGTTGACGAAGAACCCGACCAGGTCCTCCAGGGCCTCGTCGGTGCGGCCGGCGACGGGGGTGCCGATGGGCAGGTCGGTGCCGGCGCCGAGGCGGGTGAGCAGGGTGGCGACGGCGGCCTGGAGGGTCATGAACAGGCTGGCGTTGTTCCCCCGGGCGAGCTGCAGTAGCTTCCGGTGGGTGTCGGAGTCGAGGCCGAACCGGACGGACGAGCCCTGGTAGGAGGCCTTGGCGGGCCTGCGCCGGTCGGTGGGGAGGTCGAGTTCGTCGGGGATGCCGTCGAGTGCGGTGCGCCAGTGGGTGAGCTGTTCGCTGAGCAGGCTGGTGGGGTCGTCGGCTTCGCCGAGGAGCTCGTGTTGCCAGAGGGTGTAGTCGGTGTACTGGACCGGCAGGGGCTCCCAGTCGGGTGCCCGGCCGTCGATGCGGGCGTTGTAGGCCTGGCCGAGGTCGCGCAGGAAGGGGGCCATGGACCAGCCGTCGGAGGCGATGTGGTGCAGCAGGACCAGGAGGACGTGCTCGCCCTCGGCGATCTTGAACAGCCTGGTGTGTACGGGGATTTCGGTGGCCAGGTCGAAGACGTGCCGGCCTGCCTCGGCGAGCGCGGCAGTGAGTCCGCCCTCCTCGACCGTCCTGAGCACGAGCTCCGGCGCGACGCCGTCAAGGACGTGCTGGTGCGGTTCGCCGTCGGTCTCCGGGAAGACGGTGCGCAGGCTCTCGTGCCGCGCGACGACGTCACCGAGGGCCGCCCGCAGGGCGTCCACATCGAGCGCACCGCGCAGGCGCAGCACGATGGGGATGTTGTAGGACGCCTCGGCGCCCTCGAAGCGGCTGAGGAACCAGAGGCGGCGCTGGGCGTAGGACAGCGGAATCATCAGATCTCCTTCTTCGACCGCAGCGCCGGACGGAGTGCGGGGCGGCGCGACTTCTTTGCGTTGGACAACTGTTCGGACAGGGCGGCGACGGTCGGCGCCTCGAACAGGGTGCGGACAGGGAGTTCGAGACCGAGGACGGTGCGGATGCGGCTGGCGAGTCGGGTCGCGAGCACGGAGTGACCGCCGAGGTCGAAGAAGCTGTCGTCGATGCCGACCTCGGGCACCCCCAGGACCTCCGCGAACACCCCGCACAGGACCTCCTCCTTCGGGGTCCGGGGGCGCCTGCTCCCGTCGCTGCGGATCTCCGGTGCCGGAAGGGACTTGGTGTCCAGCTTTCCGTTGGGTGTGAGTGGCAGTGTGTCGAGTGTGACGATGGCGGCCGGGATCATGTGGTCGGGCAGCCGGCTTGCGAGGTGGGCACGGAGCTGGGTGGGGTCGGCGGTGTGTCCGGCGGTGGGGACGGTGTAGGCGGCGAGACGCTTGTCGCCGGGGCGGTCCTCGCGGACGATGACGGCGGCCCGGGCGATGTCCTGGTGACTCGTCAGCGCTGCTTCGATTTCGCCGAGTTCGATGCGGAAGCCGCGGATCTTGACCTGATGGTCGGATCGGTCGAGGTAGTGGAGGGTGTGGTCGGCCTGGCGGCGGGCGAGGTCGCCGGTGCGGTACATGCGGCTGCCGGATGGGCCGTAGGGGTTGGCGACGAAGCGTTCGGCGGTGAGTGCGGGGCGGTTGAGGTAGCCGCGGGCGAGGCCGGGGCCGGTGATGTAGAGCTCGCCGGTGGTGTTGGTGGGGGTGGGGTGGAGGGTGGGGTCGAGGGTGAGGGCACGCAGGTCGGGGATGGGGGTGCCGATGGGGCTGCGGGGGGTGTGGGTGGGGTGAGGGGTGAGGGTGTGGTGGGTGACATGCACGGTGGTTTCGGTGATGCCGTACATGTTGACGAGGGCGGTGCGGGGGTGGTGGGTGTGCCAGTAGGTGAGGCGGGTGGGATCGAGTTTCTCGCCGCCGAAAATGACAGTGCGCAGGTTGAGGCCGTCGGCGAGGTGGGGATTCTCGGTGGCGGTCTGGGTGAGTTGGTGGAAGGCGGTGGGGGTCTGGTTGAGGACGGTGACTTGGTGGTGGGTGAGGAGTTGGAGGAACTGTTCGGGGGAGCGGCTGGTGGTGTGGGGGACGACGAGGAGCTTTCCGCCGTGCAGGAGGGGGCCGAAGATCTCCCAGACGGAGAAGTCGAAGGCGTAGGAGTGGAAGAGGGTCCAGGTGTCCTGAGGGCCGTAACCGAGGAGGGGCTGGGTGGTGGTGAAGAGGCGGGTGGCGTTCTCGTGGGTGATCACGACGCCCTTGGGGCGGCCGGTGGATCCGGAGGTGTAGATGACGTAGGCGGGGTGCTCGGGGCGGAGGCCGGTGTTGCCGAGGCTGGAGGTGTTGTGGGCGTCGATCCGTGCCGTGGTGGACGGGTCGTCGAGCTCGATGCGGTCGGCCCCGTCGGGGAGGGCGGGTGCGATCGGGCTGGTGGTGAGGGTGAGGAGCGGGGCGGCGTCCTGGAGCATGTAGGCGATGCGGTCGACGGGGTAGTCCGGGTCGACGGGGACGTACGCGGCGCCGGACTTCAGGACGGCCAGCAGCGCGATGATCATGTCCGCGGAGCGGGGCAGGGCGATGGCGATGCGGTGCTCGGGCCCGGCGCCGTGCTCGGTCAGGGCGTGGGCGAGCTGGTTGGCGCGCGCGTCGAGCTGGGCGTAGCTGAGGGTGAGGTCCTCGTGGGTGAGGGCGGGGGCCGTGGGCGTGGCGGTGACCTGCTGATCGAACAGCTGGGTGAGCGTGGCGGGTGACGGGTCGCGGGCGTCGGTGTGCCAGTGGTCGAGCAGCTGCCTGCGCTCGCGCGGGTCGAGGATGTCGATCCGGTTGATCGGCTGGTCGGGGTCGTTGGCGGCGGCTTCGAGGATCCGGGTGAGCTGCTCGGCGAAGCGCTGGGCCGTCGGCGCGTCGAAGAGGTCGCCAGCGTACTCAAGGGTCAGGTTCAGGCTGCCTGCGGCGTTCTCGGCGGTGCGGTTCTCGACGACACTGAAGGAGAGGTCGAACTTGGCGGTGCCCAGGTCGGCCCGCTCCATCTTGATGTCCAGGCCAAGGAGTTCGGCCTCCGGGCCGAAGCCGGTCTTCAGGGTGAGCATGATCTGGAAGAGGGGGTGGCGGGCGAGGGAGCGGGTGGGGTTGAGGTGTTCGACCAGGGTTTCGAAGGGGATGTCCTGGTGGGT
>NZ_JBFBFA010000109.1:0-4777 GCF_040683915.1 Kitasatospora sp. NPDC093102
ATGGTGGTGGGTTCAGTCGCCGAGGCTTCGTGCGGTGCCTGGTCCGGTCCGTGCGTGACCGCCGGCTGTGCCGTCACCGGCGGGGTGGGTGCGGGCTCCGGGGCCGCCTCACCCGGTGCCTGGTGGTCACCGGCCCGGTCCCGGTCTTGGGCGTGGCCCGAGGTCTTCTCGGGCCGGTCGGGGTTCTGTCCCCGGCCCGGCGTCTTCTCGGTGTGGGGTGCAGGTATCTCCGGTGTCGCGTGCGGTAGCTGTTCCGGTCGGTGTGTGGTTTGGGTGTAGTGGTGGGTGGCGCCGCCGATCGCGCCGGTGCCGGTACCCGCGGCGGCGGCGAGACCGAATGCGGTGGGGTCCCACTCTCCGCCTTGCCAGGCGGTGGAGATCACCGTCCCGGCCTCGCCGCCGATCGCGCCGCCGAGGGCCCCGCCGGCGACCTTGCGCAGCAGGTCCGGACCGGCCAGACGGTCGCCGAGTCCGCGTCCGGCCACATCCCCGATGCCGCCGGCAAGGCCGCCCACGGCGGAGATCAGCAGCGAGGTGACGTCCAGCCCCTGCCGGTACTTCGCCGCCTCGATCGCCTGCACCAGGGCGTCCTGCCCGAGGCCGAACAGCGCGCCCGAGCGCATCGCCGCCAGCAGCTCGGCCACGATCTCACCCACAGACCGCCGACCACCGGCCACCACCGCCGGCACCAGCGTCGCCGAGGCCCCGCCCGTCGCGGCCATCGCCCACACGAGCTGGGCGACCGTCCACAGGGTGATCGCCGCGGTGAACCCCATCATCAACTGCGCCCGGTCGACCTCCCGGGCCTGCTCCTCCAGTGCGGTGGCGCCCTCGTCCAGGGTTTGGGCGCCATCGCGGGCCGTCGACCCGACACCGACCAGGGTGGAGGCCATCATCGCCCCGGCCCCGGGCATCGCCACGCCCGCACCCGCCACGGCCCGCTCGACAGCGAGGGCGCGGTCGTTCACCAGCGCGGCGGCTCGGCGTAGTGCGCCGGCGCCGGCCAACAGCCCGGTCACGTCCGCCTTCGGGTACGACGTCCCGGAGATCACGCCCATCAGCCACGCCCACCACGGCGGCGTCTGCTTGCCCGAGCTCCCCAGATTGATCAGACCGGACAGCAGGTCGCCTGCGGGGGACTTCGACACCAGGAAACCTTCCACACGCCAAGGGGGAAACCACGACCGCGCCCGTCCGCGACCGGGATCGGATCGGATCGGATCGGATCGGATCGGCGGGAGCATGACCGTGAAGCAGAACGTGACACACCGACGGAAGTGTTCAAGCAGGGCGATGCGTTGTCGCCCCCGTCACATCAAGGGGCAGGGGCAGGACCGCGGCCGAGGCCTCGCGCGGGCGCGCCGTCGGGGCCTTCTCGGAGTGGCAGGTGACCAGGGTGGCGTCGATGTCCAGGACCAGGCCGGGCAGTTCACGACCGCCAGCATGTGATGCGGGTATGGCGCGTCCGGTCTCGTCGGCTTGCAGCCGGGCTACTTCCCGGGCCCTGGCCCGCGCTGCCCGCAGGGCGTTCAGGGCTGCCTCGTCGATGTCGGCCAGCACCCGCCAGGCGGTCGGGGTTGAGGCGATAGGACCGAACACGCCGGCCTGGTCGCGCAGCACGGCCAGGTCCCGGATCGGCTCGCCGCCGTCGGCGAGCATCACCGCCAGGTCCACCGCGACGCGGCCGGGATCATGCCCGGTCCCGCGCGGCCGCAACCGGTACAGAGCGTCGGAGAAGGCATTGGTCAGCGTGGTGACGTCGGCCGGATCCGCGAGAAGACGCGAGCCGGCGTGGCTGACCACCCCGTGCCCGTCGGTGCTGACGACGAGCTCGGGGCGTGACCGGGTGGTGTGCACGCGGAAAGTGCCTTCCCGGTGGTACGACCGGGACCTTAGACAAGCCTCATCGTTGCAGTTCAGAAGGCACTTTCGCTTTTTTGATCACGATCCGGACGCGACCCCGGATGAAACGCGCAGGTCAACTGCACCTACTGCTCCAGGCGGGGGTCGTCGATGCTGACGGTGACGATCCCGGGCGGATACAGCTCCGGATCGGCCGTCAGGATCAGGTGCTGCTGCGGACGCATCGGGGTGGGCAGGCTCGCGGCGATGGCGTGGGCCAGGTCTTGGCCGCCGTAGCCGTCGCGGACCATGGTCGCCACCACCACGGCGGTGCTCGCGTCCAGGGGATCGAAATCGAGCGCGGGCAGCGCCAGAACCGCGTGCGCCGCGCCCTCGTCCTTGATCTCGGCCTCGACCAGACACAGCACCGGCACCACCAGATGCTGGAAAGGGCTGCGCAACGCGGAGTCCACGATCCGGTGCAGCCGCGGGTGGCCTTCGGCCAGCGCGGTCAGAGCGCTGGAATCCAGAATGATCACGCGCTGCGCCTCGGGACGACCCTGGCGCGCGCGTCCGCCGCGGCGATGCCGTAGACCCGCTGCAGCAGGTCCGGGCCCTCGTCCAGCTCCGTGTCCGTGAGGGTCATCCCGAAGTGCTCGCGCAGCAGCCGGCGGCCCTCGGCAACGCGTTCGGCGATCTGCTCCGCGGTGGGCTGCTGCTCCACCAGCAGGCTCACCTGGGCGCCGATCGTAGTGCCGCGGGCCGCCGCGAGAGCGGCCAGCCGGTCACGCGTATCAGGGGAAACCTTGATCGTTGCATCGGCCATACCGCGATGGTACACCGGTGGTACACCGATGGTGTACCGATCTGTCCGGCCTCGGAAGCGGAGCTCGCATCACCCGCAACCTGAACGTCAGCGGCCGGCGCGGACCAGGCGCTCGGGGGACAGGTCGCCGCGTACGCGCTTCACCTTCGGCCGATGCCGGTACCGCGCGAACTCGGCCCGCTCGTCGGTCTCGATCTCGACGACCACCTCGGGCTTCACCGTCGGGAAGGCGACCGGCGGGCTTCCCGGCAGGCCGCCCACGGCCCCGGGCAGCTCGGCCAGGTCGCTGCCCGCCGGGTGCAGCAGCGGGGCCGGCTCGAAGCGCTGCGCCTAGCCCAGGGGAAGGCTGACCGGCCTGGCCCGCCTGTCCTACGTCCAGGCCCGCGCGCTGCTCGACCAGCGCACCACGCATGCGGGGCCGGGCAGCGGCTGGGACCTGCACGAGTATCGGCACCCCGGGCTGACGCACCTCGGCGAGCAGGGCGCGTCCGAGCTGGTGCTGATGGCCAAGTCCCGGCACCGGAAGCCGGGGAACGTCCGCCGGTACTTCAAGCCCTCCGCCGGGGCGATCTCCGAGGTGACCAGCTTCCTGGCGCCCGGGGACGCCCGCCGGTGAGGCCGGCCGGTGGGGTGCCCTCCTGGGCGGCAGCGCCACCGGGTAGGTGGGCTCGGTACGGTGCTCAGCCGGGGGACTTCAACCTTTGGGTCTGCTTCGCAATGGAGTCCTTGGTGCAGGCAGTGAGCGTGGAGAACACTTTCCCCTGGGGGATGAAGACGCAGGTGGGAGAGGAGGAAATCGACCGGGTCGTCGCCAGGGCTTCGGCCTGATCGATGTCGATCGTGATGAGCTGAACGCTTCCGTCGGCGTGTCACGTTCCTCCGCTCGGTTGCGTTCCTTCCAATCCGGTCCCGGACCCCGCCGGTCACGGGTGCGGCTTCCCCCTTGGTGATTGGAAGGTTTGTGGTGTCGAAGTCCCCCGCAGGCGATTGGCTGTCCGGTCTGATCAACCTCGGAGGGTCGGGCAAGCAGACACCGCCGTGGTGGGCGTGGCTGATGGGCGCGATCTCCGGGACGTCGTACCCGAAGGCGGACGTGGAGGGCCTGCTGGCCGGCGCCGGCGCACTACGCCGAGCCGCCGCGCTGGTGAACGACCGCGCCCTCGCTGTCGAGCGGGCCGTGGCGGGTGCGGGCGTGGCGATGCCCGGGGCCGGGGCGATGATGGCCTCCACCCTGGTCGGTGTCGGGTCGACGGCCCGCGATGGCGCCCAAACCCTGGACGAGGGCGCCACCGCACTGGAGGAGCAGGCCCGGGAGGTCGACCAGGCGCAGTTGATGATGGGGTTCACCGCGGCGATCACCCTGTGGACGGTCGCCCAGCTCGTGTGGGCGATGGCCGCGACGGGCGGGGCCTCGGCGACGCTGGTGCCGGCGGTGGTGGCCGGTGGTCGGCGGTCCGTGGGTGAGATCGTGGCCGAGCTGCTGGCGGCGATGCGCTCGGGCGCACTCTTCGGGGCTGGGCAGGACGCCCTGGTGCAGGCGATCGAGGCGGCGAAGTACCGGCAGGGGCTGGACGTCACCTCGCTGCTGATCTCCGGGGTCGGCGGCCTTGCCGGCGGCATCGGGGATGTGGCCGGACGCGGACTCGGCGACCGTCTGGCCGGTCCGGACCTGCTGCGCAAGGTCGCCGGCGGGGCCCTCGGCGGCGCGATCGGCGGCGAGGCCGGGACGGTGATCTCCACCGCCTGGCAGGGCGGCCCGTGGGACCCGACCGCATTCGGTCTCGCCGCCGCCGCGGGCGCCGGCACCGCAGCGATCGGCGGCGCCACCCACCACTACCAACAGGCCAGACACTCCACCACCCCGCAGGCACAGGAGAGCACTGCACCCCACACCGAGAACAACCCGGGCCAAGGACAGCACCCCGACCGGGCCGAGAAACTCCCAGGCCACGCGCCGGACCAGGACCAGGAGCCTGCCGGCGACCACCAGGCACCGGGCGAGCCGGCCCCGGAACCCGCACCCACCCCGCCGGTGACGGCACAGCCGGCGGTCACGCACGGACCGGACCAGGCACCGCACGAAGCCTCGGCGACTGAACCCACCACCAT
>NZ_JBFBFA010000110.1:0-4646 GCF_040683915.1 Kitasatospora sp. NPDC093102
ACCCACCAGGACATCCCCTTCGAAACCCTGGTCGAACACCTCAACCCCACCCGCTCCCTCGCCCGCCACCCCCTCTTCCAGATCATGCTCACCCTCAACAACACCACCCACACCACCCTCGAACTCGCCGACCTCACCGTCCAACCCGAGCTGACCACGCTCGGCGTCGCCAAGTTCGACCTGTCGTTCAGCCTGCTCGAACTGGCCGGGGCGAACGGCGAGTCCGGCGGGGTGCGCGGCGCCGTGGAGTACGCCACCGACCTCTTCGACGCGCCGACGGCCCAGCGCGTCGCCGAACAGCTCACCCGGATCCTCGAAGCCGCCGCCAACGACCCCGACCAGCCGATCAACCGGATCGACCTGCTGGACGCGGACGGCCTGCGCCGGGCCACCGAGGGCCGCGCCGAGCCGCCAGTCGAGCGGACCGTACCCGAGCTGTTCGCCGCCCAGGCCGCCCGCACCCCGGACGCCGTCGCGGTCCGCTGTGGCTCGACCTCGCTCACCTTCGCCGAAATCGACGCCGCCGCCAACCGCCTCGCGCACCGCCTGGCCGCCCTCGGCGTGCGCGGCGGCGCCCCCGTCGCCATCGCCCTGCCGCGCAGCGCGGACACCCTGGTCGCGATGCTCGCCGTCCTCAAGGCCGGCGGCGCCTGCGTCAGCCTCGACCTCGCCCACCCCCGGCAGCGGCTCACCTCCGTGCTGGCCGACGTCCGCCCGGTCTGCGCGGTCGGCACCGACGAGGCCCTCGCCGCGCTCGACCTGCCGCCCGGCCTGCCCACCGTACGGCCGCAGGACGCCGACGGCGAACTGGACACTGCACCACCCGCACCCCGACTACACGACCCCGCCTACGTGTTGCACACCTCGGGCTCCACCGGTCGCCCCAAGGGCGTGGTCGTCACCCACGCCTCGCTCGCCAACCTGCACGCCGGCCACGGCGAGGACCACATCGCCCCGGCCCTCCGCCGCACCGGCCGCGAGCGGCTGCGCATCGCCCACAGCGCCTCCTTCGCCTTCGACGCCTCCTGGGACCCGGTGCTGTGGATGGTCCACGGTCACGAACTCCACCTGCTCGACGACGCCACCTACCGCGACCCGGCCGCACTCGCCGCCCACCTCCACCGCGAGCGCATCGACTACCTCGACCTCACCCCCTCCTACCTCGAAGTCCTGCTCGCCGAAGGCATCCTGGACGAAGGCCGACACCGCCCGTCCGTCCTCGCCATCGGCGGCGAAGCCACCCCGCCCGCCCTCTGGCAGCGCCTCACCGCCACCCCCGGCCTGCACCCGATCGACCTCTACGGCCCCACCGAGACCACCGTCGACGCCTACGCCTGGACCCCGGGCCCCGACGGCACCCCGGTCGGACGGGTGGTGCGCGGCTCCCGCGCCTACGTCCTGGACGGCTCCCTGCGGCCTGCGCCCGACGGCGTCACCGGCGAACTGTACGTGGCCGGCGCCTGCCTGGCCCGCGGCTACCTCGGCCGGGTCGACCTCACCGCCGAACGCTTCCTCGCCGACCCCTTCGGCCCGCCCGGCGACCGGATGTACCGCACCGGCGACCTCGCCCGCCGCCGGGACGACGGCACGCTCCACTACCTCGGCCGGGTCGACCACCAGGTCAAGGTTCGCGGCTTCCGCATCGAACTCGGCGAGATCGAAGCGTCACTGACTGCTCATCAGACCGTGGCGAGCGCCGCTGTGATCGTGCGCGAGGACCGGCCCGGCGACAAGCGCATCGTCGCCTACACCGTCCCCGCCACCGGGCACACCCCGGACCCGGCCCAACTCCGCGCCCACCTGGCGGACCTGCTGCCGGAGTACATGATCCCCGCAACATTCACGACGCTGGAGACCCTGCCGCTCACCTCGAACGGCAAGCTCGACCGCAAGGCCCTGCCCACCCCCGAGTACCCCACCGACCACCAGGGACGCGGCCCGCGCTCACCGCAGGAAGAGATCCTCTGCGGCCTCTTCACCGAGACCCTCGGCCTCACCGAGATCAGCATCGACGACAGCTTCTTCGACCTCGGCGGACACTCCCTCCTCGCCACCCGCCTCGCCAGCCGCATCCGCACCGCCCTCGGCGCCGAAATGCCCATCCGCACCCTTTTCAAGGCGCCCACCGTCGCCGCCCTGTCCGAGCACTTGTCCAGCGCGAAGAAGTCGCGCCGCCCCGCACTCCGTCCGGCGCTGCGGTCGAAGAAGGAGATCTGATGATTCCGCTGTCCTACGCCCAGCGCCGCCTCTGGCTCATCGGACGCCTTGAGGGGGCCGGCGCCGACTACAACATGCCGTTGCCGCTGCGCATGAGCGGATCGCTGGACCGCGACGCCCTTCAGGCCGCGCTCGGCGACGTCGTCGCGCGGCACGAGAGCCTGCGCACCGTCTTCCCCGAAACCGACGGCGAACCGCACCAGCACGTCCTCGATGCGGAGACCGCCGCGCCCGAACTCACCGTCAGCACCGTCGCGGAGGCCGGCCTGACCGCCGCGCTCGCCGAGGCCAGCCGCCACGTCTTCGACCTGGCCACCGAAATCCCCTTCCGCACCCGCCTGTTCAGCATCGCCGAGGACGACCACGTCCTCCTCGTCCTGCTGCACCACATCGCCGCCGACGGCTGGTCCATGGCCCCCTTCCTGCGCGACCTCGGCCAGGCCTACAACGCCCGCACCGACGGCCGGGCCCCCGACTGGGAACCTCTGCCGGTCCAGTACACCGACTACACCCTCTGGCAGCGCGAGCTCCTCGGCGAAGCCGACGACCCCGACAGCCTGTTCAACGAACAGCTCACCCACTGGCGCACCACGCTCGACGGCATCCCCGACGAGCTTGACCTCCCCACCGACCGGCCGAGGCCCGCCCGGGCCGGGCGCAAGGGCTCGTCCGTCCCGTTCAGTCTGGACGCCGACACCCACCGCGAGCTTCTCCGGCTGACCCGCAGCACCGACGCCAGCCTGTTCATGGCCGTGCAAGCCGCCATCGCCACCGTCCTCACCCGCCTCGGCGCGGGCACCGACCTCCCGATCGGCACGGCCATCGCCGGCCGCACCGATGAGGCACTGGACGATCTGGTCGGGTTCTTCGTCAACACCCTCGTCCTGCGCACCGACACCAGCGGCAACCCGACTTTCCGCGCGCTACTGGATCGGACCGCGGAGCACGACCTCACCGCCTACGCCAACCAGGACGTCCCCTTCGAGACCCTGGTCGAGCACCTCAACCCCACCCGCTCGCTGGCTCGCCACCCGCTCTTCCAGGTGATGCTGGCGATGCAGAACACCGGCCGCTCCACGTGCGAACTGAACGGGTTGACGCTGAGCCCGGTGGCCGTCGACTCGGACGCGGCACTCTTCGACCTCTCGTTCAACATCGGTGAACTGTTCACCGAGGACGGCACGCCGAACGGCATCGGCGGCATGGTGGAGTACGCCACCGACCTCTTCGACGCGCCGACCGCGCAGCGGATCGCCGACTGCCTGCGGGCCGTCCTGCGGGCGGTGGCCGCGGACCCCGACGTCCCGATCGGCCGGATCGACCTCCTCCGGGCCACCGAGCGGCAGCAGCTCCTGGGCGACTGGAACGACACCGCGCGGACGACGACGCCGGTCGCCATGCCCGAGCTGTTCGAGGCCCAGGTCCTGCGGACCCCGGACGCCGACGCGCTGGTCTTCGGAGACACCACGCTCACGTACGCGCAGCTCGATGCCCGCGCCAACCGACTCGCCCGGCTGCTCGTCGCCCGGGGTGCCGGGCCCGAGCGCATCGTCGCGCTCGCGCTCCCCCGCTCCGTCGAGCTTGTCGTGGCGGTACTCGCCGTCCTCAAGGCCGGAGCCGCCTACCTGCCCGTCGACCCGGAGTACCCCGCCGACCGCATCGCCTACATGCTCCAGGACGCCGCGCCGCTGCTGACCCTCACCACGGGCGAGGTGGCAACGGCCCTGCCAGCCGGCTCCGAGCTCCTGGTCCTCGACGCCCCCGCGACGCTCGCCGACCTGTCAGGCCAGTCCGACCGGGCCCTCGCCCTGGGCACCAGGCCCGACCAGCCCGCGTACGTCATCTACACCTCCGGCTCCACCGGCCGCCCCAAGGGGGTCGTGATCACCCACGCCGGTGTCCGCGACCTGGCCGATGGCCAGATCGCCGCCTTCGCCGTCACTCCCAGCTCCCGTGTGCTGCAGTTCGCCTCGCCCAGCTTCGACGCCGCGTTCTCCGAGTTCTGCATGGCCCTGCTGTCCGGGGCCGCCCTCGTCCTCGCGCACGCCGAGCAGCTGCGCTCGGCCGAGGGGATCGCCGAGCTCTTCGCCACCCACCGCATCACGCACGCGACCATCCCGCCGGCGCTGCTCGGCGCGCTCCCGACCGACACCATCCCGGCCGGCAGCGTGCTCATCCTCGCAGGGGAGACGCCCGGCGCCGACCTCATCGCCCGCTGGGCGCCGGAGCACCGGCTGCTCAACGCCTACGGGCCGACCGAGACCACCGTCTGCGCCACCCTCAGCAGCCCGCTGGGTTGTGGCGACTCGCCGCCGCCGATCGGTCGCCCCATCCACAACACTCGTGCGTACGTGCTTGATCCAGGCCTCCAGCCGGTCCCGGCCGGCGTCACCGGCGAGCTCTACATCGCCGGCTCCGGCCTCGCCCGC
>NZ_JBFBFA010000111.1:0-275 GCF_040683915.1 Kitasatospora sp. NPDC093102
AGCTAAGCCTTACAGCGCCGATGGTACTGCAGGGGGGACCCTGTGGGAGAGTAGGACGCCGCCGAACAATTCTTCAGAAAGAACCCCCATCCGGGTCCCGGATGGGGGTTCTTCGCATGTTCGGAGCCGAACGATCTATTCGTCGGACTCGGCGTCGGATTCGGGGTCGGATTCGGACTCCGTTCCAGGCTGTGGCTGGTCGGTGGAGGCCTGTCCCTGGGCCTCGGTCGGCTGCGGGGTATCGGCCTGCGGCGTCTGGGGAGCCTGGGGTGTCT
>NZ_JBFBFA010000111.1:373-4349 GCF_040683915.1 Kitasatospora sp. NPDC093102
CTGGTCCGATGGTTGGTCCGACGCCTGATCCGGTGCCTGGGCGGGTGTCTGGTCCGATGGTTGGTCCGACGCCTGATCCGGTGCCTGGGCGGGTGTCTGGTCCGATGGTTGGTCCGACGCCTGATCCGGTGCCTGGGCGGGTGCCTGAACCGGTGCCTGAGCAGGATCGGCGGGAGCGGCAGGATCGGCGGGAGCGGTGACGGCCTCCGCCGTGCCCCAGGCCGGTCGGCTGAGCCACCTGTCCGCGCTGTTGGTGAGACGGGCGACGCCCGTACCGTCGGACCGCATGCTGTAGAGGTCGGTGCCGGCGCCCGCGGGGGCCTGGGCGAAGACGATGGAGGTGCCGTCGGGCGCGTAGGTGGCCGTGCCGTAGAAGGTGTTCGAGGGCGCGGGAGTGAGGGCCCCGAGAGCGCTGCCGTCGGGGTGGACGGTGTAGATGCCGCCGCCGGGGGCGTTGTCGGGGCCGGCCGGGTAGGTGGTGAGGAGGATCCGGGTGCCGTCGGGGGACCAGTCCGCGCGGTCGCCGGCGCGCAGTTCCCAGGGGGTGAGCTGGCGCAGCCCGGTGCCGTCCGCGCTGACGACGTAGATGGCGCGGCTGTTGGCGGGCTGCCCGGTGGCGCTGGTGCGGTACTCGAAGGTGAGCTGCTTGCCGTCGGGGGACCAGCTGGGGTTGCTGACCGCTCCGGAGTAGGGCTTGTCGTTGGTGAGGAAGGTGAGCCGCTGGACGTCGGTTCCCTCGGGGCTCATCAGGTAGAGGTCCGAGTACTGGACCTGGTGGCTGCCGGACGAGTCCAGGGCACCCCAGGAGCGGCTGAAGGCGACCTGCTTGCCGTCCGGGGAGAAGGCCGGGGCGCGTTCGTCCTCGTTGGCGCAGTCGGCGGTGCCGCTGTCGCACAGCTGGCTGACCTGGTGCTCGGAGCCACCGGCGGTGGGGACGGTCCAGAGCCGGGCGGTGCCGGTCTGCGGGTCGGTGCGGTCGAAGGCGATGGTGGTGCCGTCGGGTGACCAGTCCGGGCGGTCGTCGAGCGTGCGGGCCGGCGGCTGGGTGACCTGGCGCTGGCCGCTGCCGTCGGGGGAGAGGGTGACGATCGCGCTGCTGGTGCGGGAGGCGTCGGTGTAGGCGCGGCTGACGATCAGCCCGTTGTGCACGGGGGCCGCGGGCGCTCCGACGGCCGCGCCGACCACGTCGGGTGTCGCCTCGGGGACGGCGGTCGGGGTCTCCGGCCGGATCTCCGAGAGCGGGATCTCCCCGGGTTCGGCCCCGCAGCCGGTGAGCAGGGTGCCCAGAAGCAGAAGGCCCGCACCGGCGCTTGCGCGGGTGCGGGCTCTGCCCGTGGCTGACTGTCGTGTGCCGGTGGTGATCCTTGCCATCTCCGCCTCCGAGCCTTTCGACCGTTCCGACGTGTGCCCCCGCCGCGGATTCAGGACGAAGGCCCCTGAAAGGAGCTGTCACTGTGTCAGATGGGGAGCATCAGCGGCCGGAGGACACGCGACGGACCGCGCTCGCTCGGTCGCACGGAGTAGACGCGGGATGGAGGCGGAAAGAGGGGGACGGAGGCGGAGAGGGGGGTATCAGCCCCGGGCGGCGCGGCGCTCGGCCTTCGCGAGGGCTTCCGCCTCGTCCTCGGCCTCGGCGACCTCCAGGGTGGGCGCGGTGCCACCGAGGTGGGCGGGCAGCCACCAGGTGTCGTCCGGGCCGGAGGGCTTGCCGGGGTACTCGCGCTGTGCTTGGTCGAGCATCTCGCTCATGGCGGTGCGCAGCCGTCGGGTGACCATCACCGGCTTGTCGTTCGGCCCGAGGTGAATCGGTTCGCCGATCATGATGGTGATCGGGACGTGCCGCTTGGTGAGGGTCTTCGGGCGGCCCTTGGTCCAGAGCTGCTGGGTGCCCCAGAGCACGACGGGCAGCAGCGGGGCGCCCGAGTCGGCGGCCATCCGGGCGGCGCCGGTCTTGAACTTCTTCAGCATGAACGAGCGGCTGATGGTGGCCTCGGGGAACACCCCGACCACCTCGCCGGCCTTGAGGGCGCGCACGGCGGCCTCGTACGCGGGCTGGCCGTCGGTGCGGTCCACCGGGATGTGCTTCATGCCGCGCATCAGCGGGCCGGAGATCCGGTGCTTGAAGACGTCGTCCTTGGCCATGAAGCGGGTCTTGCGCTTGCCGCCGCGGTAGGCGCCGAGGCCCGCGAAGAGGAAGTCGAGGTAGCTGATGTGGTTGCTGACCAGTACCGCTCCCCCCCTGGCGGGGATGTGTTCGGCACCCACGATCTTGATCCGCGCGTCGAGCGCGCGGAAGGCGGTGAGTGCGGCGCCGATCACCGGCGGGTACACGAACTCTGCCACGGTCAGTCCTGACTTCCACGGGCCGGAGCCCGGTTCGGCGGGTACCCGCTCCGTTGTGCGGGTGGTGCCGACCGGAGCACGGCACTCCGCGGCGGTCACGGGTGATTCACGGAGATGATCCCCCGAACGAGTGCCTGCTGTCACCTGAGCCGTGCGGTAGAGCGACTATTGGCGGTGTGATCTCCGTGATGAATTCCCACGGGAACTTTTCCGTTGCCCGGCATCAGACGCCGGCGGTGAGGCGGCCCTGGGCGCGTCGGACCAAGGGGTAGAGCTCGCAGCCCACGCAGTAGCCGAACGCGGCGTTGACGAAGGCGGCGGTGAGTGCGGCCGAGACGGCCAGCAGGCCCAGCCACGTCACGTCGGCGCAGTAGCCGAGGGCGCCGACCGCGGCGAACACCATGAGGACGCCCTGGTCGAAGCGGAGCCGCCGTTCGTCCTCGGTCTCGGAGGGCGGTGCGAGCCGGGGGAGCACGAGCACCCGGAACAGCCGGACGTAGGGGGCCAGGCGCAGGCCGCCGAACGCGCCCAAGGCGAAGACGAGCGTCTGGGCGACCAGGAGCGGGCAGTTGCCGGTGCGCAGGACGACGGCCAGGACGATCGAGGTGAGCGCTGCGGCCAGGCGAGGGCCGCGAGGATCGGTCTGCAACGGGGGCTCCGGGGGTCGCGACGGGCGGCGGCAGTGGCGGGGCCTCAGCGCCGTTGGCGGACGGTGGCCCGGGCGTGGGCGATGACGCGGCGGCAGGCCGGCAGCGGCCTCGGGCGGCACTCGGAGTCCATCGGCCGATCGTACGTGGCCCGACCCCGGCGGTCGACCGTGTTTCGGGTGCCGCGGGCGCTGCCGCAGACTGGAGGGACGACCGGGCCGGCGGCCCGCGTTGTCGTGCCTCGACGGCGGCCGGACCCGGTCCGCTGCGGGCCCGGGTGACGGGAGGCTGGGAGTGAGCGCCGAGGACGGGGCGGAACGGCTGTCGGAGGCCGAATTGGGCGGGCCGCTCGGCGTGCGGGCGACGCTGGTGCAGTTCTCGACGGCCTTCTGCCAGCCCTGCCGGGCCACCCGGCGGGTGCTCTCCGAGGTGGCCGGGATGGTCGACGGGGTCGAGCACGTCGAGGTGGACGCCGAGGAGCGGCTGGAGCTGGTCCGCCGGCTGGAGGTCCGGCGGACGCCGACCGTCCTGGTGCTGGACGGGGAGGGCAGGGTGGTGCGGCGGGCGGCGGGGCAGCCGCGCAGGGTGGACGTGATCGCGGCGCTCGGTCGCGTCGTGTGAGCAATCCGGTCGCACGTGTTCCGCCCCCTCGGGTGGAGTCGGCCTCGGGCTGGGGCAGGATGGGCGCAGGCGGCGGAGCAGCCGTACGGCGTAAGCTACTGGCCAGTAGTGACCACTGTGATACCGGCGAGTATGCTGCCAGGAAGTTCCGGACCGGCACGGGAATTCGCTGCCCGGGGCGGGTGCGTGCCGTGTTCGCGCCCGCTTGCACCGCCGCAGCCGCCGGACGAGACCAGTACAGGAGACAAGGCCGTGAGCTTGAGGATCGTTGTCTGTGTGAAGCACGTGCCGGACGCGACGGGTGACCGTCGTTTCGCGGACGACCACACCACGGACCGGGAGGGCGTGGACGGCCTCCTGTCGGA
>NZ_JBFBFA010000112.1:0-4039 GCF_040683915.1 Kitasatospora sp. NPDC093102
GCAACCAACGGTAGATCGGCAAACACGACTGTCCGCCGCAGGCCATCGGCATGCCGCCGCGGCCGTTGTTCATCGAGTTCTGCAGGGCCGCCTTCTCCGCCTCCAGCGAACTGGTCGGCACCAAGGCACGTCCCCGCCGCCGCAGCGTCCGCTACGCCACCTTCCAGGGCGCGGGCCCGCTGGAGCAGACCGTCCTGCTGTGAGGCCCGATGGCCCGGCGGAGGGCCGACCGGCCCTCGGCCATTCTCGGGGCCGCTCTCAGGACGTTCCGGCCGGGATCGCCGTGACGGGAAGCGTCTGCGGCGCCGCAGTCGTCACGGGCCGGACGGCGAGGGGCCCGAGTCGGCTCTCCACCATGACCAACGGCTCCGGGACTCCCGGGGCACGCGAGTTGAGGTACTCGTTCAACGACATCCGCGAACTGCCCTGACGCGTAATCAGGGTGACCGACCCCGGCTGCTCGTCGAGGACGAGGAAGCTGAGCCCGTCCGTCTCCGCCAGTACCTGTGGCACCGCCCGTTCGACCGCGTCCGTCCACTGGCCCAGGACCACGGCTGCCCAGAAGTCCGCGTCCCGGGGGAGGCCGCCCCGCTTGCCGTCGTCGTACTGCTCGAAGTTCTCGCTGAGCTCGGTGGCGACGATCTGTCGCACCGTTTCCGCCGTCCTGGGCAGGGTTCCCATCACCGAATCCGGAAGCACCTCCGCCAATGCGTGGCTGACGGCGTGTTGCTGGTCGTCCGCAATCGCGATCTCCCTGTGATTGCCGACTACGTACGGCTTGCGCCAGTCTCCGTCCGGGAGCTCGACGACGGCACCGGTCTCCGAGCTGCCCGGCCGCTGCGTGCGCTCGATGCCGCCGCTCGTGACCGGCTGCGCCGCGGACCCCGCGCCATGAGCAACCCAGTGGGTGTCGGGGCGGTCGCGGAGCCCGGGAGGGACCGTGACGGTCAAAGTGCCCATGGGAGTGCCGCCCATCCGGAACGGACTTGCGAAGACCGTCAAGGACAGCCCGTGCTCGTCACGCAGCCTGTCAGCAAACTCGGAGGCTGTCCGGAGTGCCCGGAAGCGAAGCTTGGCCAGTCCTGAAGAACCCCTCCACCAAAGGCCGTTGGCCAGGGTACGACCGGCGTAGCACTGGCTCAGCACCACCTTCAGCCGAGGACCGAACCTCGCATACATCTCCTGGAACCCCTTGTCTGCGATCACCAGATCCGCAAGGTGGTCCCCGGCAATCACCATCTCCTCCGACTCGTCGAACTGCCGCCACGGGTGGACATCGATCTTCACGATCCCGGGGTGTCCGTGGCCCGACACGAGCACGACCGGCTCACCCTTCCACGGCGCCGGATAGTACCGGCGCGACGTCGCGAACGTCGGCGTCGTCTCCTCCACCTTGTAGTCGCTGCGAGGCCCGGTGTGAAACCTGGCGAAGACCGTCCTCGCCGATGCGGCTCCACGTGGTTGGAACATGATCAGCTGCGCGTCGTACCTGCCCAACGTCGAGGAGTGGGTCAGGAAGGACTCCAGCTTCGCGCCACCCACCGGCTGCCCGTGCGGCCATCGATCCCGCCAGTGCTCGATTCCGAGGAGGTGCCGCAATCTGCTGTGCAGTTCCCTCAGCCCATCGATACCATGTCGGTCATACAGGTCATACAACCGAAGCAGTGCAGCGCCGCTCTCCGATTCCGGCTCCAAGTAGTCCCGCGCATCGGCGAACCACGACGGAGCCAGACCGGTGTTGGTCACGATTCCGTGCAGTTCCTCAAGCACGTCATCGAACAGCTGCGGAGCCCTCTCGTTCAGGGTTCCGGCCAGCTCACCGGCTGCCGCGTTCTCCAGCCGGGTCAGCGTTTCCCCGTCCAGTCCCAGGAACGTGGCCATGGCGTCCCGCCGATGCCGTTCGAGCAATTCCTCCCGTCTCGGAAGCTCGGGCTCGAACAGCCGGTCACCCTCGTCGATCATCTCCTGCCAGGCATGCCGTTTCGCCGTGGTGACGGATTCCTGCGAGACGCCGAACTCCTTGAGCAGCTCGGTGCTCGCGAGGGTCAGCGGATCACGGTCGCGGGCCCGCCCGGCGAAACGCTGGATCAGCCTGGTGCGGACGCCAGTGGGAGACACATCCTCAAGCGGAGGGGAGTCCGGGTGCGTTCTCCTCCCCCAGTCCACCAGGATGCCGTGGACGGCGCCGGCGAGCACCTCCGAGGTCGTCCGGTCCCAGACGTGCTTCCAAGGGTCCGGCGGTGGCAGCGGGCACGGAGGCCAAACGACGCGACCGTGCTCGTCGGAGCCCACGAACATGCCCTCGTACGGATGCCCAGGCGGCGTGGCCAACCGCCATCTGCCGGGAGACGTCCCGTCGGCGTCCAGTACCCGCACCACCCGTTGCTCGACGACGGCCAGTGGGTCCCAGATCGAGTCCGCCACCGGGGCCACGACGGGCCTCCCGAGAGCCAGCGCCCACTGATCCAGCAGTTCGTCGGACACCATGGCCGAGCTGTTCTCCAGGGGCTCCGGGAGCAACTGCACGAAGCGATCCGGCCCGACCTTCGCCGTCTTGAGCAGGTCCTTGATCTGGCCGGGGGAGGCGAGCTGATCGTAGCTGTCAACCTTGTCCGCCACGAACATCTTTCCGTCCGGCGCCACGAGGACGGGAACCGCGAAGGCCTCAGCAGGCTGCCCCTGGTCCAGTGCTCGCCAGGAGGCCTCCCACTGTTCCCCACCGACGGTGTAGAACCCGGCCGGACTCAGCTTGAGCCACGGCCGGTCGCCCAGCACCACTCGCCCGGCGTGATCGGTTTCACCACCGATCCAATCGGCTCCGGCGCCCAAGGTCAGCTCCCCGTACGGGTCGAGCCCCATCGGCGCGTCGGGTGGTGCCACGACGAGCTTCACCAGGAGTTCGTCGTGCGACTTCACGAGGGAGACGGTGTTCGCGAACAACTCGGCCACGGCCGGGTCGCCCGGGACGCTCACCGGGAGCTGCACCGTCACGAAGTCGGTCTCGGCGAGCAGTTCGCCCCACGCCTCCGCCCCGTCCTCCGGATCGGCGATCCGCCAGCCGTGCTCGGTCGGCACCAGGACGGAATCGGGCGCCGCCGAACTGACGTCCAGGTGACCGATCTTCGGCACCTGGAGGATCTGGGCGCCCAGCCCCCCGTGGACCTCCACCACCGAACCGAAGGGGTGGACGGCTGGGTCCAACACCCAGTTGTCATGCCACCCGGCCGTCGCCACCGTGCCGCGCACCGGCACGGCCGGAAACGGCGGGATCTCCAGATGGTCCGGCTCCCCGGCACCGGCGTCGGCCCTGGCTACTTGGGTGGACGACCCCGCGTGCCCCTGAGCCGCAGACGCCGACCCGGACTGATCGGGCGCGCCTCCGGGCACGCCGCGAGCCACGCGGCCCTCCACCTCCGCGACCCCGCGCGCTCCCCGCCGGAAGGCCTCCTGCTCCGCCGGCCCCAGCACGGAGACGCCCGAATCCACCGCCTTGCCCTTGCCCCCGACCGTCGGCACCAGGCCCTGCCGGGTCTGCCACTCGACCAGCGACCGCTCCCCCGCCCACATCGCCCGACGGACGAACCGCCGGTCCTGCCACGTCCGGTCGACCATGGGCACGTCCGCCACCTGCGACACCATCCCCGCATACGCCTTCCGACGCCCGTCCGACAGCCCCTCGAACCACACGTCCAGATGGGCCCCGGACGGCTCCCCGTCCCGTGGATCCGTCGGCGCGGCGCTGCCCGGCAGGGCGGCCTTGTGCATCACGGCGCGGTGCGCCAGATCCACACCCCCGCCCACCACACCCAGCACAGCCCCCGAGGCGATCGCCTCCGCCAACACCTTCGCATCGACCGACCCGCCCTCGAACCCCGCCAACGCCCCCACCGACGCCACACCACCCCCGACCCCCGCCACCGGATGCGCCAACAACCGCCCCACATCCCCCACCGGCAGATGACCCCACCCCAGCCGCACCCCACCACCCGCAGCACCAGCCGCCGCACCCACCGCAGCAGCCTCAGCCGACGCCCAGTCC
>NZ_JBFBFA010000113.1:0-4018 GCF_040683915.1 Kitasatospora sp. NPDC093102
GGCACCGACACCCCCGTCATCACCCTCGACGCCCGCCGCCGCGACAGCGCCAAGAGCGCCCTCATCACCCTCGTCGAACACGCCCTGCTGGCTCGGCTCCGCTGAGCGGGGGGAACCGCACAGCCCCGACGGCCCGTCCCCCGCGACGGGCCGTCGGGGCAGCGACGCTTACCGGCCGGTGTCCTCCCGGGGCCCCGCGCAAGACCCGTGTATAAGCAGCGGATAACAGTTCGGTAGGCATTTTGTGATCAACAATGACCCAGTGTGGCGAATTAGCGTCACTCAGCGCCAGGTGACCACGGTTTTGCTCCGCCATGTCGGTGAATGTCCGGATTGTTCCGACGCGGGTGCCGGACGGCGGCTGTTTGTCCCCCATCCCTGCACGTGCTGAAATTCCAGCTGCCCCTGGATGTCTCACGTGTCGGCCCGTCCGGCGGGACGTCAGGGCCCGGGGGTAGCGCTGGATTGATCCATGGCCGGCAGTCGGCCGAGAGGTAGTTGTCGAGTGAGGCGTAAGCAGCAACCCGCCCCGCAGCGGCGCTCCGAGCCCCGCCAGAGCGAGCCGAACGGTACCCCCGGGGACCCGACCGGATTCTCCGCGTTCACTCCCACGGAGGAACGCGCCCAGACCCCCGTCCCGGCCTCCGAGCCCACGGTCGCACCCACGACGCCCCGCAGCGGCGGCTCGTCGGGCGACGGTGGCGGCTCCAGCCGGTACGACTTCCTCCGCCCGCGCAACTGGCGCGTGCCGACCCGTCTGATCGCGATCCTGCTGATCCCCGTGATCATCAGTCTCGTCTTCGGCGGTCTGCGCGTGAACACCTCGGTCGACGGCTACATCAAGGCCTCCCGCGCCGAGAAGACCGCGGAGCTGGCCAAGGCGGCGACCGAACTCGCCGAGGCGCTGGAGAACGAGCGCGACAAGACGCTGATACCCCTGCTCACCAAGCAGGACCCGAACAACGAGGTCACCAAGCGCCGCAACGACACCGACGCCGCGCTGAAGGCGTACAACGCCGCCTACGAGGCCACGGACAAGTCCGGTGAGCTCCCCCGCCGCCACGCGGCGTTCCAGACCCTGATCGTCGACCTGCCGCACCTGCGGGCCAACGCGTACAACCCCGAGCTGTTCGCCAGCGCCACCGCCAACGCCTACTCGGTGATGTTCGCCCCGCTGCTGGCCTACGACAACTCGGTCGGCCTGGGATCCGCCAACGCCACCAGCAAGGGCCGCGCGATCTACGCGATGTCGCTGGCCAAGGCCTCCGCCTCGACCCAGCGCGCGCTGATGCTCAACCTGCTGGTCGGCATCTCGCAGAACACCATCACGCGCTACGAGAACCAGGACGTGATCCAGCAGATCCTGGTCGCGCAGAAGCTGGAGCAGGTCTCCCTCAGCGAGTTCAACACCGGTGGCGCCCCCGAGGACGTCGGGAAGTACGCGGCCGCGCAGGTCGCCCAGGCCACCGCCCAGGAACGCTCGGCGTACAAGATGCCCAACGGCACGGCGCCCACCATGCAGGGCCTGCTCCAGCTCGGCGCCGCCTACAGCCAGGCCGCCGCGGAGGGCCAGCTGAAGGGCAAGACCGTCGCCGACGCCGCCTTCACCGAGGCGAGGAACGCCGGTCTGACCCCGGACAACTGGAACCAGGCCGCCAACACCCACATCCAGGCCCTGCGGAGCACCGAAGAGGCGCTGCTGAACGACGTCCTCACCGACTCCCGCAACCTCAAGGACAACGCGCTCTACGACGCCGTCCTCAACACGATCATCGTCGTCGCGGCGCTGATCCTGGCCGGCCTGCTCACCGGCTACGTGGCCCGCTCGATGATCCTCGGCATGCGCACCCTGCGCAGCGCCGCCCTGGAGATCGCCGACCACCGCCTGCCGGACCTGGTCGAGAAGCTCTCCAAGACCGACCCCGACCGGGTCGACACCTCGGTGACCCCGATCCCGCTGCACGGCAAGGACGAGATCGGCGAGGTCGCCCGGGCGTTCGACCAGGTCCACCAGCAGGCCGTGGCGCTCGCCGCCGAGCAGGCCCTGCTGCGAGGGAACGTCAACGCGATCTTCACCAACCTGTCGCGCCGCAGCCAGAGCCTGATCCAGCGCCAGCTGGCGCTGATCACCGACCTGGAGAACAACGAGGCCGACCCGGACCAGCTGGAGAACCTCTTCAAGCTGGACCACCTGGCCACCCGTATGCGCCGCAACGGTGAGAACCTGCTCGTCCTCGCGGGCGAGGAGGCCGGCCGCCGCTGGAACACCCCGGTCCCGCTGGTCGACGTGCTCCGCGCCGCCGCCTCCGAGGTGGAGCAGTACGAGCGCGTCGAGCTCTCCGGCATCCCGGAGGTCGACGTCGTCGGCGCCGCCGTGACCGACCTCGTCCACCTGCTCGCCGAGCTGCTGGAGAACGCCACCTCGTTCTCCAGCCCGCAGACCCGGGTGCTGGTCAACGCGACCCGTCTGCCGGACGGCCGCGTGCTGGTCGAGATCCACGACAAGGGCATCGGCCTCACCGCCGAGGACTTTGCGGAGATCAACGAGAAGCTGGCCGAGCCGCCCACGGTGGACGCCACCATCTCCCGCCGCATGGGCCTGTTCGTGGTCGGCCGGCTCTCCCAGCGGCACGACATCCGCGTCCAGCTCCGCCCGTCCGGCGAGTCCGCCGGCACCACCTCGCTGGTCATGCTCCCGCCGTTCGTCACCCAGTCCGGTGCGGCGCCGGAGCCGGACGAGCAGTTCACCGTCTCCCGGATCTTCGCCGAGCAGGAGCCGACCGCCGAGTGGGCGCCGGCCCCCAGCGCCCGCAGCGCGGCCGAGCTCGGCTTCGACGACCACCTCACCGGCATCGGCAACGCCGGCTCCAGCGGGTTCAGCCCGGCCCTGGAGGCCGTCCAGCGCTCGCAGCGCCTCGACCAGGTCCGCCGCACGGCCCTGGAGAGCGCCCCGCAGGCACCGGTGGTGGACGCCGAGGTCGAGGAGGAGTACCAGCAGGGCTACGACCAGTACGCCCCGCAGGGCTACGAGCAGCAGGGCTACGCCGACGACCAGTACGGCTACGACCAGGGCGGCTACCAGCAGGACGGGTACGCCCGGGACGAGTACGCCCAGGACGGCTACGACCAGTACGCCCCGCAGGGCTACGAGCAGCAGCAGGACTTCGCCGACGACCAGTACGGCTACGACCAGGGCGGCTACGACCAGAGCGGCTACCAGCAGGACGAGTACGCCGACCAGTACGGCCGGCAGGCCGAGGAGTCCCCGGCCGGCCACCCGTACACCCCGGAGCCGCCCGCGCTGCCCGCCGCCGAGCCGCACACCACCCTGCCGTCCGGGCTGCCGCAGCGCCGCCCCGGCGAGCAGCTGGCGGGCGGTGGCCCCGCCGCCGGTGCGACCGGCGGCAGCGCGGCCGGCGACGGCCCGAACTGGTTCGCCGGCGCCAAGGACACCTCGACGCCCGCGGCCCAGCGCGGCCACGACGTGTCCTCGCTCGGCGGATACGGCCCGACCGGCCCGACCGCCAGCGCCGCCTGGCAGTCGCCGAACGACGGCGACTGGCAGCGGGCCGAGCAGCTGCGCGAACCCTCCTCCAGCGGCACCACCGGCGCCGGTCTGCCGCGGCGCGTGCCCAAGCAGAACCTGGTGCCCGGCAACGCCAAGCCCACCCCGCAGGACGGGCCGCAGGTCTCCCGCAGCCCGGAGGAGGTCCGAGGCCGCCTCACCAACCTGCGCCGCGGTGTGGAGCAGGGTCGCACTGCCGGTAACACCGGAAGCTTCCGGATCGACCCCGATCAGGTAGACCAGTCCGGCAACGGACAGAACCGGAGCACCGATCTCTTCGGCGGCTCGAACCACCAGGAGCGTTGAGTTGACTCAGATGAGCCAGGCCGCACAGAACCTGAACTGGCTGATCACCAATTTCGTGGACAACACCCCCGGGGTGTCCCACACCGTGGTGGTCTCCGCGGACGGCCTCCTGCTGTGCATGTCCGAGGGCTTCCCGCGCGACCGTGC
>NZ_JBFBFA010000114.1:0-3898 GCF_040683915.1 Kitasatospora sp. NPDC093102
CCAACGCCCACCTCATCCTCGAACAACCGGAAAACCACGCGGACGACACCGAGCAGACCGACGAGGAACCGACCCCCGCAGGCGTCGTCCCCTGGGTGCTCTCCGCGCGCAGCGAGGCAGCACTCCGCGCCCAGGCGGAGCGCCTGCGCGAGCACCTTGCCGCGGCTCCCCTCCCCCGCCCCGCCGACGTCGCCCACGCCCTCGCCACCGGCCGCGCGCTCCTCGACCACCGTGCCGTGGTCCTTGGCGAGGACCACGGGAGCCTCCTCGCCGGTCTGGACGGGCTGGCAGTCGGGGACACCCCGGCTGCCGTGGTCGGGGATGCCCTGGCAGGCGCCGACAGGGCCGTCCTCGTCTTCCCCGGCCAGGGCTCGCAGTGGGCCGGAATGGCGGTGGAACTGCTGGATTCCCACGTCGTGTTCGCCGACAGCATCGCCGCGTGCGAGCGCGCCCTGTCGCCGTACGTGGACTGGTCGCTCACCGAGGTGCTGCGCCGCGCCCCCGGCGCTCCGGGGCTGGAGCGCGTGGACGTGGTGCAGCCCGCGCTGTTCGCCGTGATGGTGTCGCTGGCGGCGGTGTGGCGCTCCGTGGGCGTCACTCCCGCCGCCGTCGTCGGGCATTCGCAGGGCGAGATCGCCGCCGCGTACGTCGCCGGCGCGCTGTCGCTGGACGACGCGGCGAAGGTGGTCGCCCTGCGCAGCCTGGCGATCCGCGCGCTCGCGGGCAAGGGCGGTATGGGCTCCGTACCGCTGTCGCGGCAGGAGACGGAGGCCCGGCTGGAACGCTGGGGCGGCCGGCTGTCGGTCGCGGCGGCCAACGGACCGTCCGTCACGGTGGTGTCCGGCGATCCCGACGCGCTCGCGGAGCTCGTGCAGTCCTGCAGGGACGAGGGCATCTGGGCCAGGACGATCGCGGTGGACTACGCCTCGCACTCCGCACACGTGGAAGAGATCCGCGACGCGGTGCTCCAAGCGCTGGCAGACGTGACGCCGCACGCGTCGGACGTGACGTTCTACTCGACACTCCTCGGCGAGCCCGTCGACACGACGGCGCTGGACGGCGACTACTGGTACCGCAATCTCCGCAACACCGTCCAGTTCGAGAAGGCGATCCGGGCCCTGGCGGCCGACGGCTACCGGACGTTCATCGAAAGCAGCCCGCACCCCGTGCTGACCATGGGTGTGCAGGAAACCCTCGAAGCGGCTGCGGAGGAGGCCGGGCAGGACGCCCCCGCCGTGGTCGTCGGCTCGCTCCGCCGTGACAAGGGCGACTGGCGCGAGTTCCTGACCTCCCTCGCCACCGTGTTCGTCGGCGGCCACGAGGTGGACTGGGCCGCGGTGCCCGGCACCGCCGGGCCGGCCCGGCGGGTGGAGCTGCCCACCTACGCGTTCCAGCGCCGCCGGTACTGGATCGAGCCCCCGGCCGCGGCAGGAGACATGGCGGGTGCCGGACTCGCCACGGCGGACCATCCGCTGCTGGGCGCCCTGGTCTCCCTCGCCGACGACGGCGGGCTGCTGCTCACCGGCCGGCTGTCGGTGCGCGCCCACCCGTGGCTGGCCGATCACGCCGTGGCGGGCACCGTGCTCCTGCCTGGCACCGCGTTCGTGGAACTGGCCCTGCGTGCGGCGGACGAGGCGGGGTGCGACCAAGTCGACGACCTCACGCTCGAAGCACCGCTGGTCCTCCCCGAACACGGCGAGATCCAGCTCCAGATGGCCGTGGGAGCGGCGGACACCTCGGGCCGGCGCCCGCTGCGCGTGTACTCCCGTCCCACGGCCGACGCCCCCGGCGCGAACGACGGGGAGTGGACCCGGCACGCGACCGCCTTCCTGGCCCTCGGCGAGCCGGCCGCCACGGAGGCCCTCGGCTCCTGGCCTCCGGCGGGCGCCACGCCCGTCGACCTGACCGCGCGCTACGAGCTCCTCGCTGCCCGAGGCTACGAGTACGGCCCCGCCTTCCAGGGGCTGAGCGCCCTGTGGCAGCGCGACGGCGAGGTGTTCGCCGAAGTGCGGCTGGCGGAGGAACAGCGGGAGGGAGCCGACGCGTTCGGGCTCCACCCGGCGCTGCTCGACGCGGCCCTGCACGCCGTCGTGCTGCGGGACCAGGCCGAGGACGGGCCGCTGCTGCCCTTCGCCTGGGACGGCCTGCGGCTGCACGCCACGGGAGCCCGGGAACTGCGGGTGGTGTTCACGCCGACGGGCCGGGACGCCATGTCCGTCATGGCCTACGACCCGACGGGAGCCCCGGCCGCCGAGGCCGGACTGCTGGCCCTGCGGCCCGTCTCCGTCGAGCAACTGGCCGCCGCGAGCCGCACGTCCGGGCCCGGCCGGTCGCTGTACCGGCTGAACTGGACGCCACTGGTCGTTCCGGCGGCGGACGGCGCCGCCCACCCGGAGCCGGTCGCGCTCGCCGAGGCCGGTGCGGGCTCCGACGCGGTGCTCCCCGTCGCGGGCGACGACCTGCACTCCACCCTCGAAGAGGCCCTGCGTACGGTCCAGGAGTGGCTGGCCGACGAGCGCTTCGCCGACGCGCGACTGATCGTCACCACGCGCGGCGCGGTCGCCACGCGGGACGGCGACGACGTCACGGACCTTGCCGCGGCGGCCGTCTGGGGTCTGCTGCGTACGGCACAGTCCGAGCAGCCCGGACGCCTCGTCCTCCTTGACACGGACGAGGCCGAGCCCGCCGCCGGTCTCCTGCGGGCCGCGCTGGCCACGGGTGAGCCTCAGCTCGCCGTGCGGAACGGCGAGTTCCGCGTACCGCGCCTGGGGCGTGCCGACAGCGCCGAGGCCGATGGACGAGGCCTCGGCCCCGAAGGCACCGTCCTCGTCACCGGCGGCACGGGCAGCCTGGGCTCACTGCTGGCCCGGCACCTGGTCACCGAGCACGGCGTACGCCACCTCCTGCTCGTCAGCAGGCGCGGCCCCGCCGCCGACGGCGCGACCGGGCTGGAAGCCGAGCTGACCGCGCTGGGCGCCGACACCACCATCGCCGCCTGCGACGTCGCCGACCGCGACGCCCTGACCGCGCTGCTCGCCACCATCCCCGCCGAACATCCCCTGACCGCCGTCGTCCACGCTGCGGGAGCGCTGGACGACGGCACCTTCGACAGCCTGACGCCGGAGCGCCTGGCAACCGTGCTCCGCGCCAAGGCCGACGCCGCGTGGCACCTCCACGAGCTGACGCGGGACCGCGACCTGAGCGCGTTCGTCCTCTTCTCCTCCGTCGTCGGCACGATCGGGTACACGGGGCAGGGCAACTACGCCGCCGCCAACGCCTACCTCGACGGCCTCGCCGCCCACCGCCGCGCCCACGGGCTGCCCGCCACCTCCCTGGCCTGGGGCCTGTGGGAGGAGGCCAGCGGCATGACCGGACACCTGGGCGGCGCGGACATCGCGCGCATGGCCCGGGCGGGAGTGGCACCGCTGCCCTCGGAAGAAGGGCTCGCCCTCTTCGACGCGGCGCTCGCACGCGAGGAAGCGACGCTCGTCCCGGCCCGGCTGGACCTCGTCGGCCTGCGGTCTCGCGCCGTCCCGGACGGAGTGCCGCCGGTCTTCCGCGGCCTCGTCAGGGCTCCCGTGCGCCGCGCCGCGCAGGCGATGGACGACAAGCCCGGGGACAGCCCCTGGGCACAGCGCTTCATCGGCCTCCCCGCGGAGGAGCGCGACCGCGCGCTGCTCGACTTCGCACGCCGTCAAGTGGCCACCGTGCTCGGCCACGGCGAGGCCGACGGCGTCGCCGCGAACCAGTCGTTCAAGGCGCTGGGCTTCGATTCACTGATGGCGGTCGAGCTCCGCAACCGTCTCAACTCCGCCACCGGCCTGCGCCTGCCCGCCACCCTCATCTTCGACCACCCCACACCCACCGCGCTCGCCGACCACCTGCGCCGGCAGCTCGT
>NZ_JBFBFA010000115.1:0-3877 GCF_040683915.1 Kitasatospora sp. NPDC093102
GCAACCAACGGTAGATCGGCAAACACGACTGTCCGCCGCAGGCCATCGGCATGCCGCCGCGGCCGTTGTTCATCGAGTTCTGCAGGGCCGCCTTCCAGGGCGCGGGCCCGCTGGAGCAGACCGTCCTGCTGTGAGGCCTCGGGGTGTCCGTGGGCCGGCCGGCTGCTGCCGGCCGGCCCACGGCATTCCGTCAGGCGACGGCGTCAGCCGGAATCGCCGTCACGGGGAGCGTCTGCGGCTGCGGGGCCGCGATCGGCCGGAGGGCGAGCGGGCCGATCCTGCTCTCGACCAGGTAGAGCGGTTCGGGCTCGCCGGGGACGCGCAGGCGCTGATAGTCCTCCACCGACATCTTCGCCGCGCCCTGGGACGTGATGAGGGTGACCGTCTCCGGCTGCTCATCGAGGACGAGGAACGACAGCCCGTACGCCGTCGCCAGCACTTGGGGCACGGCCCGCTCGACCGCGTCGGTCCACCGGCCCAAGGCCAGGGCCGCCCAGAACTCCGGATCCTGCGGAAGTCCGTCCCGTCTTCCGTAGTTGTATGACAGGTAGAACGCGGAGAACCTGCTGGCGGCGAGCTGCCGTACCGTGCCCGCCATTCTGGGCAGTCCTCCGAGCACTCCGTCGGGAAGCACCCCTGCCAGCCCCGCCGTGACCGCCTGATTCGGGTCACCCGATAGCACGATCTCCCACCTGTTTCCCCTGAGGAGAGGCTTGCGCCAGTCGTGGCCCGGCAGTTTGACGACCGAGGTGGGGGCCGACAGCGCATCGGGGCCGACTGCGGGCAGGAAGCCTCCGGATACCTGGCCCCCCGGCTCGACGGAGATCCAGTGGGTCTCGGGGCGGTCGTGGAGCTCGGGCGGGACGCGCACCACGAGTCTCCCCTGATGGTCGGTCCTGACCTTGAACGGACTCGCGAACACCTTCAAGGGCATCCGATGGGTACCGTGCAGACGCTCGGCGAAGTGGGACGCGGCCTGGAGTTCCCTGAGGCGGAAGGCGGCCCGTCCGGAATCGTCGACCGATCGGAAGCCGTCAGTCAGCATGCGGCCGGCGCTGCACTGGTAGAGCACCACCCTCAGCCGGCTGCCGAACCTCTCGTACATGGCCCGGAAGCCCTGGTCCGCGGCGATCACGTCAGCCAGGTGTCCTGCCGTGGTCCACGCGCTCCCCGACTCACCCGGCGCCCACGACGGGAGGGCGTCTATCGCCGCGGCCCCGGGATATCCGTGGCCCGACACGAACACGACCGGCTCGCCACTCCATGGCACCGGACGGGTCCGTGGCATCGCTCCAGGACTGCTCGCATCCGACGACAGTTCGTAGCCGCTCCGAGGGCCACCATGGTGCTTGGCGAAGAGATGCCCTGTCGGCACCGCGCCGATGGGCTGGACGATGACCGCATGCGAGTCCTCGGAGCCCGTGCTCGACGAGAGGACCAGGAATCGATCGGAACGGGCGCTGCCGAACGGCTCGGCCCGGGACCACCGGTCGTGCCAGGGCGCGATCTCCAGGATGTGCCGCAGTCTGTCCCGCAGTTCCCTCAACCCGTCGATGCCGTGGCGGTCGTAGAGGTCGTACAGCTGCAGCAGGGCGTGACCGCTCTCCGAATCCGGTTCGAGGTAGTCCTGTGCGTCGGCGAACCAACTGGGAGCCAGGCCCGTCTCCACCACGATGTGATGGAGCCCGTGGAGGACCTCGTCGAACAGGGTCGGCGCGTCGTCGGCCAGCGTCTCGGAGTGTTCGGCCCTCGCTTCGGCTTCGAGCCGAAGCAGCTCGTTCTCGTCCAGGTGCAAGGAGAGGGCCAGCGCACTCCGCCGATGTTCCTCCAGCGCCTCCTCCCGTCTCGCGAGGTCACGCTCCTGCAGCCTGTCGCCTTCGTCGATCATCTCCCGCCAGGCGTCCCACCTCGCCTCGTTGACGGCCGTCGGGGTAGTACCGAACCCCTCCAGCAGTTCGGCGCCGGCCAGGGTCAGCGGATCGTGGTCCTGGCTCCGGGTCACGAACCGCTCGATCAGCGCGGCGCGCAGGTCAACGGGCGGCCTGGAGCTCGAACTCTCCCTGGGTGCCCAATCGCTCAGGATGCCGCCGATCGTGCCGGCAACGATCTCCGAAGTCGCTCCCTCCCAGGCTTGCCTCTCAAAACCTGGCTGTGGCACGGACCGGGGGGGCCACGTCACACGACCATGCTCGTCGGAATGGACGAACATGCCTTGGAACGGGTGATCCGGCGGGGTGGCGAGCCTCCACCTTCCTGGAGAGATTCCGTCGGTGCCCGCCACCCGCACCATGCGCCGGTCGACGACGGCCAGCTGGTCCCAGGTCGAATCCGCCGCCGGAGCCACGACCGGATATCCGAGGACCGACGCCCACTCGTCCAGGAGCGCGTCCGACAGTACGGCCGAATCGTTCACCCGGGTCGCCGGGAGCAGCTGCGCGAATCGGTCCGGCCCGGCCTTCACCTTCTCCATCAGCGCCTTCATCCCCCTGGGCTGGGTGTGCACGAAGTGGTCCCCTTGGCGCTCCGGCACCAGGAACTCGTCCTTCTTCCAAGCCACCACGGGGATCGCGAAAGCCTCGGTCGGCTGCCCTTGGTCCAGCGCGTGCCAGGCCGCCTCCCATCGCTCCCCGCCCGTCACGTAGAACCCCGCCGAGCTCAATTTGAACCACGGCCGGTCGCCCAGCACCACTCGCCCGGCGTGGTCGGTTTCACCACCGATCCAGTCGGCTCCGGCGCCCAAGGTCAGCTCCCCGTAAGGGTCGAGCCCCATCGGCGCGTCGGGCGGTGCCACGACGAGGTTCACCAGGAGCTCGCCGTGTTCCCTCACGAGGGAGACGGTGTTCGCGAACAGCCCCGCCACCGCCGGGTCGCTCGGGACGTTCACCGGGAGCTGCACCGTCACGAAGTCGGTTTCGGCGAGCAGTTCGCCCCACGCCTCCGCCCCGCTCTCCGGGTCGGCGATCCGCCAGCCGTGCTCGGTCGGCACCAGGACGGAATCGGGCGGCGCCGAACTCGCGTCCAGGTGACCGATCTTCGGCACCTGGAGGATCTGGGCGCCCAGCCCTCCGTGCACCTCCACCACCGAACCGAAGGGGTGGACGGCCGGGTCCAGCACCCAGTTGTCATGCCACCCGGCCGTCGACGCCGTGCCGCGCACCGGCACGGCCGGAAACGGCGGGATCTCCAGATGGTGCGACTCCCCGGCACTGGCGTTGGCCGTGGCTGTTTGGGTGGACGGCCCCGCGTGCCCCTGCTCCTCAGGCGCCGGCCCGGACTGATCGGGCGCGCCTCCGGGCACGCCGCGAGCCACGCGGCCCTCCACCTCCGCGACCTCGCGCGCTCCCCGCCGGAAGGCCTCCTGCTCCGCCGGCCCCAGCACGGAGACGCCCGAATCCACCGCCTTGCCCTTGCCCCCGACCGTCGGCACCAGGCCCTGCCGGGTCTGCCACTCGACCAGCGACCGCTCCCCCGCCCACATCGCCCGACGAACGAACCGCCGGTCCTGCCACGTCCGGTCGACCATGGGCACGTCCGCCACCTGCGACACCAGCCCCGCATACACCTCCCGACGCCCGTCCGACAACCCCTCGAACCACACGTCCAGATGGGCCCCGGACGGCTCCCCGCTCGGGGCCACCGGCAGATCCGGGGCCACCAAAGGATCCGCCACCCCGACGGTGTGCTCGCCCCCGAAACCGGCTCCCGGCAACCCCGACCTGTGCATCACCGCGCGATGCGCCAGATCCACACCCCCACCCACCACACCCAACAACCCACCCGAAGCGATCGCCTCCGCCAACACCTTCGCATCGACCGACCCGCCCTCGAACCCCGCCAACGCCCCCACCGACGCCACACCACCCCCGACCCCCGCCAC
>NZ_JBFBFA010000116.1:0-3868 GCF_040683915.1 Kitasatospora sp. NPDC093102
ACGAGCTGCCGGCGCAGGTGGTCGGCGAGCGCGGTGGGTGTGGGGTGGTCGAAGATGAGGGTGGCGGGCAGGCGCAGGCCGGTGGCGGAGTTGAGGCGGTTGCGGAGCTCGACCGCCATCAGCGAATCGAAGCCCAGCGCCTTGAACTCGCGTGCCGTGTCCACGGCTTGGGGCTCGCCGTAACCGAGTACGCCGGCTGCGGCCTGACGCACGAGGTCCACCAGCCGGGCCCGCTGCTGGTCCTCGGGGAGACCGGCCAGCGTTCGGCCCAGCGACGCCTCGTTGCGCTTCGTCGGCCGCGCAGGGGTGCGGACGAAGCCGCGGAGCACGGCCGGGACGTGCTCGGCCCGGGCACGGAGCGCGGCCATGTCCAGCCGGGCCGGTACGAGCACGGGGTGCTCCGTGCCGAGTGCCGCGTCGAAGAGGGCGAGCCCTTCCTGCGCGCTGAACGGTGCGATGCCCAGCCGCTCCAGACGGGCGAGGTCGACCGCGTCCAGGTCGCTCGCCATGCTGTCGGCCACGTCCCACAGGCCCCAGGCGAGGGAGGTGGCGGGGAGTCCTTGGGTGTGGCGGTGGTGTGCGAGGGCGTCGAGGTAGGTGTTGGCGGCGGCGTAGTTGGCTTGTCCGGGGTTGCCGAGGGTGCCGGCGATGGAGGAGTAGAGGATGAAGGTGGTGAGGGTGTGGTGGTTGCGGGTTGCGTGGTGGAGGTTGTGGGCTGCGTCGGCTTTGGCGTGGAGGACGGTGTCGAGTTGGTGGGGGGTGAGGGTTTCGAGGGTGGTGTCGTCGGTGGTGCCGGCGGTGTGGATGACGGTGGTGAGGGGGTGTTGGTCGGGGATGGTGGTGAGGAGTGCGGTGAGGGCGTCGGGGTCGGCGACGTCGCAGGCGGTGATGGTGGTGTGGGCGCCGAGTGCGGTGAGTTCGGTGGTGAGTTCGGTTGCGCCGTTGGCGTCGGGGCCGCTCCTGCTGACGAGGAGGAGGTGGCGTGCGCCGTGCTCGGTGACGAGGTGGCGGGCCAGCAGTGAGCCGAGGGTGCCGGTGCCGCCGGTGATGAGGATGGTGCCGTTGGGGTCGAGGTGGGGTGTGTGGTTGGTGGTGGTGTCGGCTCGTGTGAGGCGGGGGGCGAGGAGGGTGTTGTTGCGGAGGGCGAGTTGGGGTTCGCCGGTGGCGAGTGCCGTGGTGATGAGGTCGGGGGAGAGTGATTCGGTGTCGGTGTCCAGGAGGACGAAGCGGTCCGGGTGTTCGGACTGCGCCGTACGCACCAGGCCCCACACCGACGCGGCGACCACGTCGACGGCGTCGTCGGTGGCCGCGCCGCCCTTGGTGATCACGACCAGTGGGGATTCCGGCGCGTCCCCGGCGAGGTGGTCCTGGACGGCGGCGAGGGTCTGGCCCAGCCTCTCGCGCAGTTCCTCCGGACCGCCCGTGCCGGTGGTGGGCTCCACCTGATGGATCACCGCCCCGTGTTCCACGTCCCGGCGTGAGGGAGCGGGAACCGGCGACCAGTCCAGCCGGAACAGGGAGTCGTGCTGCCCGGCCCCTGCCGTGAGGCGCCGGGGATCCACGGCGCGCACCGCCAGGGACGAAGCGGAGAGCACGGGCCTGCCGGAGTCGTCGGTCACCGCCAGCGCCACGCTGTTCTCTCCGGTCGGCGTGAGCCGGGCCCGCAAGGACGTCGCGCCGACGCGGTGGAGAGCGACGTCGGACCAGGCGAACGGAAGCCGTACCGGCTGCGTGCCCTCGCCCTGCTCCAGGCCGTCCAGGACGATCGGATGGAGGACGGAGTCGAGCAGCGCGGGGTGCAGTGCGAACCCGCCGCTGCCCGCCTCCTCGTCGAACCGCAGCTCCGCGAAGGTCTCTTCGCCGAGCCGCCAGGCGGCCCGCAACCCCTGGAAGGCGGGGCCGTAGTCGTAACCGTGGTCGGTGAGCAGTCCGTACGCCCCGTCGAGATCGAGGGGAAGGGCGCCCGCGGGTGGCCATGGAGCTGCCGCGTCCTCGGGCACGGCGTCCGGGGCCGCGGGTGCGATGGTGCCGGTGGCGTGCCGCGTCCACTCGGCGCGGCCTGTCTGCCGGGAGTGCAGTCGCACCGGTCGCGCCCCTGAGGCGTCTTCACCGCCCACGAGCAGCTGGATGTCCACCTCGATGCCGTCCGGCAGCACCAGCGGGTTCTCCAGAGTCAGCTCTCGCACCACGGGCACGTCGAGACGTGCGCCCGCGAGCAGCATGAGCTCCAGCATGGCCGTACCAGGCAGGAGCGGCGTGCCGAACACCGCGTGGTCGGCGAGCCACGGCTGCGTCGCCGAGGACAGCCGCCCGGTGAACACGTGCCCCTCGTCGCCGGCCAGCTCGACGGCGGCGCCGAGCAGCGGGTGATCCGCCGTGAGCAGCCCCACCGCACCCAGGTTCGCGGAGGTCACCGGGGTGTCGAGCCAGTGGCGTTGGCGTTGGAAGGGGTAGGTGGGGAGGGGGGTGCTGCGGGCGGTGGCCGTGTAGTAGGCGTGCCAGTTGATGGGGGTGCCGGTGGTGTGGAGGTGGGCGAGGGCGTTGGTGGTGGTGTGGGGTTCGGGGTGGTTCTTGCGGAGGGTGGGGATGAAGTGGCCGGTGGTGGTGGTCTGTTGGGTGAGGGTGGTGAGGGTGGTGTCGGGGCCGAGTTCGAGGTAGGTGGTGGTGCCGAGGTTGTGGAGGGTTTGGATGGCGGGGTGGTAGAGGACGGCTTGGCGGGCGTGGTTGATCCAGTGTTCGGGGTCGGTGAGTTGTTCGGTGGTGGCGGTGGTGCCGGTGAGGGTGGAGATGATGGGGATGGTCGGGGGGTGGTAGGTGAGGGTGTGGAGGGCCTGTCGGAACTCGTCGAGCATGGGTTCCATGAGGGGGGAGTGGAATGCGTGTGAGACGTTGAGGAATCGGGTTTTGGTGTCGGTGCCGAGTTGCTGGGCGATGTGGGTGAGGGCGTCGAGGGTGCCGGAGATGACGGTGTTGGTGGGGCTGTTGATGGCGGCGATGGTGGCGTTGTGGTTGTCGAGGAGGGGTTGGATGTGGGTGGTGGGGGCGTGGATGGCCATCATGGCGCCGCCTGGGGGGAGGTGTTGCATGAGGCGGCCGCGCTGGGTGACGAGGGTGGCGGCGTCGGTGAGGTTGAGGACTCCGGCTACGTGGGCTGCGGTGATTTCGCCGATGGAGTGGCCGGTGAGGTAGTGGGGGGTGATGCCCCAGGAGGTGATCAGGTGGTAGAGGGCTGTTTCGAGGGCGAACAGTGCGGGTTGGGTGTACTCGGTGCGGTCGAGTAGGTGATCGTCTTCGAAGACGGCTTTGCGTAGTGGGTGTTGCAGGTGGGGGTCGATGGCGGCGCATACGGCGTCGAAGGCGTCGGCGAAGACCGGGTAGGTCTGGTGGAGCTGTTGGCCCATGCCCGTGCGTTGGCTGCCCTGTCCGGCGAACAGGAAGGCCAGGCGTCCGTCGCTGTCGGCGCGCCCCTGCGTGATGCCCGGGGCCGGTTCTCCTCGGGAGAGGGTGGCCAGGGCGTCGAGGCCCGTCAGAAAGCCGCCGAGGTCCTCGGCCACCACCGAGGCGCGGTGCTCGAAGGCGGTACGGGTGACTGCCAGGGACAGGCCCACATCCGCCGGCCGCAGATCGGGGTCGGCCGCGACCCTGGTACGGAGCCGCGTCGCCTGGTCCCGCAGTGCCTCGGGAGTTCGCGCCGACAGCACCCAGGGCAGCGGGCCACGGACGACGGCCGCCTGCTCGGCTGCCGGGGCCGCCTCCGGAGCTGCCTCCATGACGAGGTGGGCGTTGGTGCCGCTGATGCCGAAGGAGGAGACGGCGGCGCGGCGGGGTCGGTTGTCGGGGGTGGTCCAGGTGTGGGGTCGGGTGAGGA
>NZ_JBFBFA010000117.1:0-3680 GCF_040683915.1 Kitasatospora sp. NPDC093102
CGGACACTTCGGGGATGGTGAACTGGGACAGCAACGGGCCTCCTGCGGCGGAGAGTTGGTCGACAACCTCATCTCTGCCAAGAGGCCCGTTCGCCCATGCGCGCCCGCCGACAGGAACGATCATTCGAGGCGTCAACCCCGTCGCTCCCCATCGAACACTGCCCGGTTCGCCACCACGCTCTCAAGCCTGATCACAAGATCTTCGACAGAGCCGAATTACGTGATCGTCCACAACGAGTCGGATCGTGAGACACGCAACGAGGGTCGGGCGCCTGGGTGGAGGATCGTCTATCGCCTGCGGGATGCTCTTCCGGGTTCCGATTCCCGAATGATGTTGCAGGTAGTCGCGGTGGGGGCGCGCACAGCGAGCCAGGTGTACCACCTGGCGGGAACACGGCTGGAGCGACCAACACTCGTCAGGGCACCCGTGCCTCAGAAGACCGCGGCTCCTGCTGCTGCACCCCGCAGAAGGACTCTGGTCGAGGCGCAACGCGTGGCCATGGAGCGGTTGCGCCAGGCACAGAATCGGCGACGCTGAGACGTGCTTTGGGTGCCCGTGACTGGTATCCACCGGTGCTGCGGCGGCTTTCCGAGAAGGCATGGCAGGGGCGGTCGCCGAGGTGAAGCTCGAGGCGGTCGATGAAGGTGCGGCTGGGCTGCGTGGTGCGGATGTTGCCCCTCTGACGTGGGTCTGTCGTGTGAGGTCTCGGGACTATGTTGGCAGCTTGGCTCAAGACATCATTGACGGTCTCAGTTGATGCATGACAGGGCGTCAGTGTTCCGTCCCGGCAAAGTTTAGTGAACATCAGTCTCACCGAACTTTGACCGACGTCGGCATCGCAACAGTTCGATCTGGGCGACCAGGGTTGAGGCCTGCCACGGCGGTGACATCATCAGCCAGGTGCTCGAAGAGCGCTCCCGTGGACCGTCCCACTCACCGTAGTCTCGTGCCGTGGTCGACGAACACAAGGCAACCGATGCCTTCAAGAACCGATGCACGAATGCGGCACTGACGCTGGAATCCTGCTCCAGCTACTTCATCGACCGCATCTCGTTGAACGAGTCCACCGAGGACCGCAAGGACAACACGCTGGACGTGTGGCTGCGCGAGGGGCCGTGGAAGCCCGATGTGGTGATCTCGCTGTCCAATCTCCACTCGGTCCGCCCGTGGGAACCCGGACTGGCCCCCATCTTCATCGACGGGATCTCCCTAATCCACCTGCCGAAGCTGCCGTCGCCCTGGCCCGCCGAGGCGGTCGGCCGGCTCGATCGCTCCGAGGACCTGCCCGAACTGGTCTGGCTGAGGATCACCGGACCGCTCGAAGTCGACGCTGTCGCTGCGATCGTGACCGTCTACCAGGCCCAGAGCGACGATGCGGCCTCCGTACTCCGGTGACAGCCTGAACCCGCTCGACGGCTCAGACAGCAGTCAAACTGCGATGCCAGGTGCTGTGGCTACGGACCGCCCTGGGTGAGTCTATGGGCAGTCCGGCTGGATGGTCACCCGAATGGCCCGACGGGCCTGCGCAAGGTTGGCCAGACATGTGTCCGGGTCGGGTCCGGTGACGACACAGCGGGCCAGCACCGAGGCTGGGAGCGCCTCCACCGAAGTGCCCAGGTGGGCCTCCCAGGTCAGCCTGGCCAGCCAGGACGCATCCAACTGCTCGGGGTCGAACGCCTGGCCGGTCACGGTACCGGTGGACCCCGCTCGGATCAGGGCGACGGCCGCACTCGCACTGTGGGTGGGTGTGACGGCGGGGTCCTGACCAGCGGCGGTCTGGATGGCGGCCAGGAGCAGGTCCACGCCGGTCGCCAGTCGCACGAGTTCGGGGACGCTGTCGCCCTGCAGGTGGGCCGCTGCGTCGGTGATGACCGGGCCGAGCACGGTCATCACGATGTGCACGTGCCCAACGCCGTGCTCTACGCCGAGGGCCTGGATCGCGCGGGCCGCGAGCTGCGAAAGGTCCGGCTCCACGTTCTCCGCAGTGACGAGGTGGGAGGAGGGCTGGAACAGGGGGTAGTTCGTGAACGCCGTCCGGACCGAGGCGACCACCCGGGTCCGGCCGCCGCTCGTGACAGTCTGAAGAGTGATCCGGTCGCCGTCCGGGGCTTGCTCGAGCAGGACGGCCCCAGGGGTGGTCTCTGCGGCGAGGGCTGCGTTGTGCGCGAACGTCCATGCGGTGTGGAGGTCTTCGGCCTTGTCGACCCGGATCGCGCCGTAGTGGCCGAGGTTCGCAAGTGGGCGCAGGACAACGGGGTACCCGGTCCACAGCGCCGCAGCGGCCGCATCCTGATGGGAGTCGACGCGGGTGCCTCGCAGGGTGGGCAGTCCCGCTTCCGCGAGCAGGACCCGCGCGATGGAACGGTCGGCGGACGCGGCAGCCGATGCCGTGGACGGGCCTCGGACACCGAGCGCTTCAGCCAGGTCGGCGGCCTGCGGCAGGGCCTCTGCTGTGAGCGCCAGCAGTCCCGCCGGCAGTTTGCCTTCGATGCCGTCGGCACCTGCCGTCAGTGCGGTCGTGTCGGGTCCGCCCCAATGCGAGGCCGGGTCGTGGAAGGTGATCGGACGGGTCTCGGCAACGCTCCGCAGGTCCGCTTCGTGGTCCCGGGTCGGGCCGACGATCAGTACTGCGGGGGAACGGGGCACGATTCGCTTCTCCTCGTTTGTCGTAGGTTCCGTCATCGCTCGCGCCGTCGTTGGCGCGTCCAAGCACAGTGCCGCACACAGTCGTTGTCGTTCAGGTGACGACGCACAGCGGGGACTGGCGGTTGCAGGCGCGGTCCTGCCTATTCGTTCCGGGCCAGGCGGTTCAGGGCATCTGGTCGACCGGCTTCGGCGGGACCATCCAGACGAACCGGTGGCCCGAGGCCGCGTCAAGGGGGCGGGTCATCAGGAGCGTGATCCGGGTCGGACCCCACTTGGGATGGTGGATCATACGTGTTTCGCCGTTCGGGTGAATGTACTCGTCGTCCAGCGAACGCTCCATCAGCTCGCGCAGTGACCGGTCCCTGCTTGCCGCGTCCTCAAGCTCGCGCTGCAGCGCGACCAGGCCCAGTTCCCAGGGCGAAGCAGCCAGCGCTGCGCGCAGCTGGCGCAGGAAGGGCAGCGCCCAACCTTCCGGCCAGTCCAGCAGGACTGTGTCGCGTGCGGTCTCGGTGAGCAGGATGTAGCGCAGAACGTTAGTCGGCCGCTCCGTTCCTGCCCAGATGTCCCGGAACGCCTGGTTGGTCAGTTCGATATCCCAGCAACGGTTGGACAGGTAGCCGGGTATGACGTTGGAGTCGAGTGCCAGCTGGTAGGCCGGCACCGAGGTGAGCTGGTTGCTGAACGGCTGCGGAGGTTCCTGCCCTGTGGCCAGGAGAAACATCGCGTGCCGCTGGTGGGCGGTCATGTGCAGCGCAGAGGCCACACGCTCCAGAAAGTCGGGTTCCGCTCGGGTCAGGCCTCGCTCGAAGTCGCCATAGGTCCGGACGGACACCCCGAGCATTGCCGCTGCGCGCTCCTGGGAAAGGCCGGCATGGCGCCGCCCGCGCGTCGTGACGGCGGCCTCCGGCGGGCCTGTATCAACGTCGGCCCGGCATCTGAGAAGGTGTTGTCTTTCGGCACGTGACCGGTGGGTTTCCGCTGGTCAGGCATGAACTCCGTGGTGTCGAGGAAGAGTCGGGCCGTCGCGTTCGTC
>NZ_JBFBFA010000118.1:0-3672 GCF_040683915.1 Kitasatospora sp. NPDC093102
AGATATGACAAACGTGTCTATGTCTTCCTCGGCACGGTCACGGTCGCCGCCCTGGCCATCTGGCTCCGCTCATGATCGACCGGACAGAACCTAGTCGCATCGAGCAATGGGCCCACCAGTCGGTGCGTCAGGCGACGCCCGCAGAACCCGACGCGTCCTACACGCGGCGCCCCCTCGACCACACCCTGGAGGCATTCGAGGCCGCCACACCGACCCGCTTCGAGGAGATGCGCCGCGAACTGCTGGAACGCGACGGATTCATCGACGTCGTACGGGTCGGCGGCGCCGGAGACCTCGGTGCCGACGTCGTCGCCGTGGACGGTCTGGGGCGACGGGTGGTGCTGCAGTGCAGGCGACACTCGGCTCCGCTGGGTTCGGAGGCCGTCCAGAGGTTCAACGGGACCGCCCGGCCGGTGCACGGCGCCGCGGTCCCGGTCGTCGTGGCGCTCAACGGCTTCACCGAACCGGCTGCCGCCTTCGCCACCCGGCAGCGCCTTCACCTCGTCGACCGCGGGCCGCGCGTTGATCGACCGCGAGCTTTACCTGCCGGTGTCCTGGACCGACGACCGGGCGCGCTGCCGGGCCGCCGGAATCGAGGACGACGTTCCGTTCGCCACGAAGATCGAGCACTTCCGGGCCATGCTCCAACGCGCCCTGGACGCGAACGTCCCGTTCGCCTGGGTGACCGCCGACGAGGCGTACGGCCAGGTCAAGACCCTGCGGTTCTGGCTGGAGGAAGGCGGTGTGGCCCACGTGCTGGCGACCGAGGTCAACGACACCGTGATCATCACCAGAGGCGGGGATGCCCGGGTGGACCAGCTCGTCGCCTCCCTGCCCCGGCAGGCGTGGAAGCGCCTGTCCTGCGGAGCCGGTGCCCACGGCCGGCGGATCTACGACTGGGCCCGGGTACCGATCCGGATCTGCTGGGAGAACGGCTTCGGCCACTGGGTCCTCGCCCGGCGCAGCGTCAGCGATCCGACAGAGATCGCCTACTACGTCTGCTACGGCCCGGCCGGCACGCGGCTGACGGACCTGGCCAAGGTCGCCGGGGCGAGGTGGCAGGTGGAGGAGTGCTTCCAGGTCGCGAAGAACGAGTGCGGCCTGGACCACTACCAGGTCCGCCGCTACCAGGCCTGGTACCGGCACATCACCCTGTCCATGGCCGCACTCGCCGCCCTGACCGCCATCCGCGCACACGAGCTGTCAAAGGGGGCTCCCGATCGGGCTGTGACGGCCTGATACCCCTGTCCGTCGCGGAGATCCGCCGACTCATCGGCCTGCTCCTCCGTCCGCGTCACCTCACCGCCGCCCACCATCTGCGCTGGTCGTACTGGCGGCGGCGAAGCCAGACCCGGGCCCGTCACAGCCACTACAAACGCCGAGGCCACACTCCATAACTGCGGCTGCAGTACTAGTCGGTGGGGTCGTCGGGTCTTGCGCGGGTGGTCGCGCTCAGCGCAGGAGGACGTCGAAGACCATGCGGAAGAAGGCGTCGAGGGGCGCGGAGGACTTGTCGGCCCGGGCCGCGATCAGCGTGCCCTCCCAGGCGCTGAGGATGAACAGCGCGGCCGCCTCCACGTCGAGAGTGGCGTCGAGTTCACCCGCTTTTTGGGCTTCGGTGAGCACTTGCTGGATTCGCGAGGCCCACCGCCGGAAGCCGCCCTGGACGGCGGAGCGGATCTCCTCGGAGTGGTCCGCCACCTCGGCGCCGAGGTTGCCCGCCAGGCATCCGCGGGCGAAGCCGTTGTCGACCGTGTCCTCGCCCAAGAACTCGAAGTGTGCCCGGAGCCGCTCCAGGGCGGGGCGGTCGGGGGTGTCGAGCATGTCGAACCGCAGCTCGGTGGCGTAGCGGTTCAGCGCCTCGAGGGCGATCGCCTCCTTGCTGGCGAAGTGGTTGTAGAAGGAGCCCTTGGGGGCCCCGGCCGCCGAGGTGATGTCGCTGATGCCGGTGGCGTTGAAGCCCCGCGTGCGGAACTGCTCCAGGGCTGCCTGTGCGATCTCCTCGCGCTTGGATGCGCGTGCCATCCTCACCACCTCCGAATCCAATATGTCCGGTCGTCTTGCCTCAGGTCAACCCCGGGTCGCCGAGAGAAGCCGTCCCGGTTCGCCGCCGGCGCGTGGCGACACGCTGTCGGCGGTCCGGTCGGGGGTCTGCTTGACTCACATAAGACGACCGGTCATATTGAAATCAATCCCGTCCCAACGCTCTGCCTCCCTGTACGGCAGAGGCAAGACCGAGGAGCACCATGTCCACGTACCGAGCATTCGAAGCCACCGGCGTCCACAACCTCCGACTGGTCGAGCGCGACCTGGTCGATCCGGCACCCGGACACGTCCGACTCAGGGTGGAGGCCTGCGGCGTCTGCCACTCCGACGTGCTGGCCGTGGAGGGCCTGCGCCCCGACCCGTCCCGCCCCGTCGTTCCCGGCCACGAGATCGTCGGCGTGATCGACGCCGTGGGTACGGGCGTCACCGCCTGGCGGCCCGGCGACCGCGTCGGCGTCGGCTTCCTCAACGGGCACTGCGGGGAGTGCGAGCGGTGCCGCCGCGGCGACTTCGTCAACTGCCTGAACCAGGAACAGACCGGAACGACCGTCGACGGCGGATACTCCGAGGTGGCCTACGCGCGCGCGAGCGGACTGGTACGCGTCCCTGAGACCATGCCGGCCGTCGACGCGGCCCCGCTGCTGTGCGCCGGCCTGACCACCCTCACCGCGCTCCAGCAGACCCCCACCCGCGCGGGCGCCCTGGTCGCCGTGCAGGGGATCGGTGGACTGGGCCACCTGGCCCTGCAGTACGCGCGCAGCCTCGGCTACCGCGTCGCCGCCATCGCCCGCGGCCGGGAGAAGGAAAAGCTCGCCAGGGAACTGGGCGCCCACGAGTACATCGACAGCGCCGACACAGACCCGGGCACGGCGCTGGTCAACCTGGGCGGCGCCTCGGTCATCGTCGCCACGGCATCCAGCGGCGCGTCCATGAACCCACTGGTCCGCGGGCTGGCTCCGGGCGGCAGCCTGGTGGTGGTCGGTGCCGCGCCCGACCCGCTGACGGTCGCCACACCCGACCTGATCTTGGGCACCCGCCGCATCGTCGGCCACCTGACCGGATCATCGATCCAGAACGAGGACAACCTCGCCTTCAGCCTCGCCCACGGGATCCGCCCCTCCACCGAGACCATGCCCTTCACCCGGGCCATGGACGCCTACGAGCGGATGCTCTCGGGCAACGCCCGCTTCCGCGTCGTCCTCGACATCACCGCCTGACAGTGAGGATGTGACGTGGTGATGTTGCCCGTGGGTCTGACCCTGGGTTTCACCACATGACCAACATGACCGCACACACCATGCCGGCCTCGCGCGGCAACGGGCCCGCGCGACCGGCCACCGACACCGTCCCCGGCCCCACCGCTCGCCACGCGACCCGCGCCGCGCGGATCGGACTGCTCTCCATCTCCCTCGGCACCGCCGGCCTTGGTGGAGCCTGGCAGGCGGCGGCGACCAGCTTTCCGGCCGCTCTCCACGTCAGCGACGCGCTGTTCACCCTCAGTGGCCTGCTCTGGCTGGTGCTGCTGGCCCAGTGAGTGGTGTGCATCGTAAAGTGGCTGGTCACGGGCCTGGTGTGCGTCGCTGTCGGGGTGCTCATGCTGGTTGTGGGCGGGTGACTTCGGTGGAG
>NZ_JBFBFA010000119.1:0-3628 GCF_040683915.1 Kitasatospora sp. NPDC093102
CGGGCGTCAGCTCGTGCACACCTCGCAGCAGGTCGGTGGTGCTGATCGCCTCGTCGGGCTTCCACATGCTCAGGAGGGAGAACGCGCCGGCGAACATCAGGCGCCGTCGGAGTGGCAGGCTGTCGCCGGTCCCCGGCTGCAGCCGGGTGAAGTCGGCCGCGTTGTTGGCCAGGATGCCGAGCCGGTTCGCGGCGGTGGGGGGAAGCAGTTCCCACCACGCCGCGATCTCCTCGTCCGTGAGTGCGTTGACCGTCCGCACTCGCGGGTGCTGCCTGGCCCTGCTGATCCGGGCGGCCCAGATCGGGTCCGAGTGCAACGGCGTCTTCCCACCCGCCTGCCGGCTGGGCTTGGAACTCCCTGCCGGGGTCGGAGAGTTGTGCGATTTCGATGGATTCACCGGGTGTGCGGGCAGGGCCGGGGCCGATGGGCTCACCTGCTCGGCCCGGTGCTCGGCCCGGTGCTCGTGCTGGTTGCTCAGGGTGGTGTGCCGGGCCGGGGCATCCATGCTGAGGGCGTGGGCGACGGCCCGGGTGGCCGCGGCGAACACCGCCGGGCGAATCTGGGGCAGAGTGATGCCGTAGTCGGCCTTCACGCGATGGGTGTACAGGAGCCGGCCTTCCTCGGCGAAGGGAAGTGGCCTGTCGGGATCGTGGTAGTGCAGGCCGAGCAGCCGGGCGGTGTCCTGACGGTAGGAACGCAGGTGCTCGGGGTGCCAGTCCTGGACGCGGAGGCTCGAGCCGTCGTTGCGGGCGACGAAGTCGATCGCCTGCCGGGCGAGCTCGTGCTCGTCGGCTCCGAGGCCGGCACCGGACAGATGCCTCTTCGCTTCGGCCGTGAGGTGGTCGGGCCAGGGGTCGGTGGGCTGGCGGTGGAGCCCGAAGTCGTCGGGGCGCGTGGCGGCGCGGGCCCGGGCGAGATCCTCGGGGCCGGGTTCGTGGGTGCCGGGGGCGAGGAGGACGGCCCTGGTGGCGATCTTGTCGCAGAGCCACAGGCCGTTCTCGTCGCCGATCAGCTGCGGCAGGTCCACCGGGTACAGGAAGCGCTTGGCGACGTCCAACAGACTGAAGTCCGTGAGCTCCGTCATCTTGGTCCGCTTGCCGTCGGGCGTGAGCTCCTTCCAGTGCGTGCCGAAGAAGCCGGTGACGCGGGTGCGCAGGTCCTCGTGGGAGGCGATGTAGGTCAGGGCCGCTTCCAGCGCACTGTGCGGGTCGGGCAGCGACTTGACGAGGGCCTCGATCCCGACGAGGTCGAGGGTGCCGCGCGTGTTGGCGATGCTGTTGACGAGGACCTGGACGGTGTCGGCGACGAGGCCGGGAATCTCGTCGGGCCGCAGCTGGTGGCGCGCGGGCTCCGAGGAGATCAGCCAGCTGCCCTGGTGGGAGTCGTCGTGCTTCAGCTGCTGCGGTTTCGGGTCGCGAGTCAGGCCGAACGGGTGGTTCTCGTCGACCAGGTACCAGCCGAAGGAGATCAGGGTCCGCCGGACGGCGAAGGGGCCGGCGAGTTCCACGACGGGACTGCGGAGGTTGAGGTTCCAGAGGCTGCGGTGCCCCTGGTAGGCCGCGGAGTCGCGGAAGAGACCGGGCTCGTCCTTGGCGTACGCGGCGACGACGTTGTCCAGCAGGGTGCGGAAGAACGGGTGGCCGGGGAGGGTGAGGAACCCGCCGTTGCCGGCCTCGCGCGTGTAGGAGAACCCGGCATCGCTTTCGGCGACGTCCTGGAAGACGTTGCCGTCGGGGAGGAGCAGCTTGTTGCCGTCCAGGTACAAGCCGCCGCCTTCGAGCAGGTTCAGGCGGACGATGTCGGAAGCGGCGGCGTAGCCGGGGCCGTTGTGGTGGTTCAGCCGGTCGAGGAAGGCGTCGTGGGCGATCATCGGCTGGCCGTGGTGGTAGCGCTCGTGGACGTTGACCAACCGGATGCCGTGGTCCTTGGCCCAGTGGGCCAGGTCCCAGATGTCGCTCTGGCGTGCGTCGTCGGGCCGGGTGTGCTGGGCGAGGGCGGTACGGACTTCCTCACGGGTGATCTCGGTGAGGTGGACGAAGGTGAGGTCGGGGTTGCGCCGGGTGCTCTCCGCAAGACGCTCCCAGAACAACTTGCTGTGACCCTCGGGGCGCAGGACGGAGCCGAACCAGATCGAGTACGAGATCTTCGGGATTCCCTGGAGAACCCGCTCGGGCAGCGGGGCGTCGCCGGATCTGGGCGCCCAGTCCGTGAGGTAGCGCCTCCCTGGGCGGGGACGTACGACCTTGTCGTGGTAGGCGCTCAGGTCCCAACTGTTCGGGTCCATCTCGTGGTGCTGCGGAGTGGGGGCCAGCAGGTCGAGCTTGTCGTACAGGCACAGAGTCTGCTCGGGGGACAGACCGTGGTAGTCGTGGCCGACGAGGAAATCGCGGGTGGGCGCGGGCGTCCGTCGGCCGAACAGGTCCGGGCCCAGGGTCGCCGGTGTGATGGTGACGGAGTCCGGTGTCCCGGCTTCCTGCGCCTTGTGGTGCAGGTGTGCCACCAGTTCGTGGACCGATGGTCCACTGCCGAGAGCCTCGGTGGGGACGCGGCCCGGGAGCGGGTCCGTCCGCATCGGGTCCGGGCCGCTGTGCCCGGGGTGACCGGGCTCGGTGCTCGTGCCGGAGCGGGGCTGGGACGGGCCAGCGGCGGTGTCCCCGCTGGTAGGGGTGGGCGTGGTGTGGGAGGGGCCTGCGATGGCGGTCGCGTCGTGGGGGTGCGTGGAGTGTTCGGGGTGTTCGGGGTGGTCGGGGCCTGCGCCGAACAGGCCGACGCGTAGGCGGTTTTCTGAGACGGCGAAGAGGCTGGCGCCGCGGTGGAAGGCTTCGCGGTAGGCGTGGTCGATGTGGGTGGGTGGGGTGGTGGGGGGAAGGGTGGGTGTTTCGGTGGTGAAGCGGTGCTGTCCGAGGTCGTAGAGGCCGCGTGCGGCGAGGTCGCCGGCGAGGGCGGCCCGGCGGGTGAAGTGGCGCAGGGCGTCCGGTGTCTCGCCGGGGAGCGGGGCGGGGTCGGCGGTGTTGTTCACCGCGGTGAGCAGGCGGTCGCGGTGGCGCCTGGGCAGTGCGTTCCACCAGGCGTCCAGAGCGGTGTCGGTGATGTGTGTGACGTGCTGGACCAGCGGGCGGCTGCGGGCGGTGCGTACGTGTTCGTCCCAGCCGGGTTCACGGCCGGGGTGGCCGAGGGGGTAGCGGCGCTGCGTGGCGGTGGGGGGTTCGGCGGCGGGCAGGGGGGCCTGGTGGTCCTTCGGGGCCTCGCCTTCGGTGGCGACGGCGCGGGGCTGCTGCCGCGGGGTCGTCAGGTCGGGGGACAGGCGGTCGGGCTCCGGAGCGGAGCGGGTCTCGCGCCCGTGAACTGTGGCCGCGTCAAGTCCCTTGCGGGCCAAGGCCGACGTCGGTGACTCCATGGCGTGGATGAGCCGCATGCCGTGGTGGGCGGCGCCGCCGAGTGCGCCGGTCCCGGCCCCGGCGGCCGCGGCCAGGGCGAACACCTCCGGATCCCACACGCCGCCCTCCCACGCGGTGGAGACCACCGCGCCGCCCTCGCCGCCGATCGCCCCGCCCAGGAGACCACCGGCCGCCTTCCGTACCAGCTCCGGCCCCGCCAGCCGGTCCCCCAGACCCCGGCCCGCCACGTC
>NZ_JBFBFA010000120.1:0-3442 GCF_040683915.1 Kitasatospora sp. NPDC093102
GCGGACCCGGCCCGGGGTGAGCAGGTCGGGGGTGAGGGGTTTCTCCCAGGGACGGCGGAGGTCTTCGGCAAGACACCGGGCGAGGCGGAGCTGGGTGTAGGCGGTCAGGACCAGCCAGACCCAGCGGTCGGCCTGCTCCGGGTGCCGCAGGCGGGGCCGGGTCAGGCCGAGGGTCTGCTTGAGGAAGCGGAACGTGTGCTCGAGGTCAAAACGGCGCAGGAAGATCCGCCAGAGACGATCGACGTCATGGGCGGCGGCGTCGGGGACCGAATGCCACAGCCACAACGGCTTGGGGTCCCGGTTCCCGGGTAGGTGCTCGACCGCCAGATGGACCAATGTTCCTTCAACGATGGGGAGTTCACCATCGTGGTTGGCCCAGCTGCCCTGGCGGCGTTCCAGTTTCGGGTGGAGACGTCCCCAGCAGCGGGCGGTCACGGTGCCGAACCGGTCATGGCGGGTGGCCGACTCCTGGACTGGTGACGGATGCGTGGCCGCATCGGCCAGCCGGAACTCCTCGCCATGGCGGGGTTGCCGGCCGGGCGTGGGTCCTTTGCGGCGGCCGGCCGGGTGGCGCATGACCCGGTCCGCGCGGATCCGCCCCAGCAGTCGCACCGGCTCATCGCGCAGGAGCCAGGTCAGGCGCACGACGTCGTAGCCGGAGTCCAGGACGAACAACACCTTGGGGTCGCCCTCGCGCCACTGCCCGGCCTTGCGAAGCCGTTCCAGCAGGTCGTGGATTTGGGCGGCGGTGACCTCGGTCGGATCGTCATCGGGGCCTATACGGACCGCATCGAGGACCCCGGTCCACGAGGAGCGGCCACCGCCCAGCGCGGCGGCGACCTGGTACGGCCAGCCCGGGATCGTCTGCCGGACGCCGTCGCAGCGGCATGGTCGGTAGCAGTGCAGTCGCTGCGGTGAGCATTCAGCGTCGGGTCGCGGCCAGGGCGTCACATCCACCGCGATCGACAGCTGCCGGTCCGATCCGCGCGGCAACTCCAGCCCGGCCAGCGCAAGTTGCATTCGTCCGACATCAATCCGGCCGTTCGCCAGGGCGTCGTACATGGCCCCGTGCCCGCGCCGGTGCACCGCCTCCAAACTCAACTCCGGGAGCGACACCACAGGTCCCGCGGCACACAGCACCGCATCCACCAGCTCGAACAATGCATCCGCGCGGCTGGGCATCGCCTCATACAACTCCATCCGAAAGGAGGACAGTTCAGCCAATGCCGACCGCTGAGCGGCTGCATGGACCACACTGGACACCGACGACCTCCCGGCCCGTTGTGAGACTCGACATCACACAGCGTGAACCGGAGGTCGTCACCATTTCCGGCGAATCCCCATGTGGGTGAACAAATCAGCCACCGGGCGATCGCGGAAGGTTAAAAGTCAAGCGTACGTCCAGCAGCTCGGGCATCGTCCCAGTTCAGAGGAGGTGGAGAGGATGTAACCGGGCGTCAAGCTCAGGGCAGCCAGCCGGTGCGAGTCCGGTCCGGGGAGACGCCAGGGTCCCCGGTAGCTGACTCCCGGCGTCGTTCGAGAGGGCGGCGTCGAAGTGGAGTGACAAGCGTCCTTCGGGGGCGTGCGACCGACCAGTCCGCAACATCAAGTGAAGCCTGCAGCACCGTCATTTAACTCCCGCTTCGAGAGGGGTGGGCCAAGGAGGAGCCGAGCCTGTGCTTGAAGGGCGAAGGCCATGGAAGGCGTCCCAGATCCTGGAGCGGGCGCTCAAGAACCTCCCGGTGTAAGGGGCGTGGAATGGTCGGACGGGTGTCCTGGGAACTGGAGAGGGCCTACTCGGCTCCGGGCATGCGGCCCGGGAGTGTGGCTCGCCTATAACCGGCGGAACCGGGAAGTGGCGAGCTGCCGAGAGGCAGTCGGAGGGGGTCGTAGTAGTGCCGATCGGCGGGACAACACAACCCGTTGGGAGCGAAGGGCCCCTGCTTCATCGATGCTGACACGAACAAGGAGGGGCCCGGGTGAGTGCCGAAACGGCTGTGTCCGCCCGCCGGGAGGACACAGGCCGCGGTGAGCGGCGTCCTCTGGACAAGGTCCGAGCCTTGCAGTGGACGCTCTACCGCTGTGCCAAGCAAGAACCCGAACGCCGGTTCCATGCCCTGTACGGCCACGTCCACCGCATGGACGTCTTGTGGCGGGCGTGGTCCAGCGTGTGTGCGAACCGGGGCGCCCCCGGCGTGAACGGCGTGACCGTCGACCAGGTGGCGGCCTCGGGGGTGGATGAGTTCCTCCAGGACCTGTCGGAGCAGTTGCGGACGCATACGTATCGTCCGTCGGTGCTGCGACGGGTCCAGATTCCCAAGCCGGGGCGGCCGGGGGAGTTCCGGCCGCTGTCGATCCCCACCGTGGCGGACCGGGTGGTGATGACGGCCGCGAAACTGGTCCTCGAACCGGTCTTCGAGGCCCAGTTCACCGAGGCGAGCTACGGATTCCGGCCCAAGAGGTCCGCGATCGACGCGTGCGAGGCTGTGCGCGTCGCGGCGAACCAACGGCAGGAATGGGTGTTCGAGGCCGACATCCGGGACTGCTTCGGGACGATCGACCACGATGCGCTGATGGCCCAGGTGGCCCGACGGGTCGTGGATCGGTCGATGCTGAAGCTGATCCGGGCGTGGCTGCGGATGGGAGTACTGGAGGGCGGGGTGACCTCCCCGACCGGGGCAGGGACTCCGCAGGGCTCACCGATTTCCCCACTGCTGGCCAACATCGCCCTGCACGTCCTCGACGAGGCGTGGCAGGGCCGGGGCCGGCGGCTGGGGACGTTGGTGCGCTACTGCGACGACTTCGTGGTCCTGTCGCCGACCAGACAGCGCGCCGAACAAGCGCGTGAGCTGGCGGCGGTGGTGCTGGGCGGGCTCGGGATGCGCTTGCATCCGGAGAAGTCCGGCGTCGTCTGCCTCACCCGGGGCGGGCAGGGTTTCGATTTCCTCGGATTCCATCACCGGAAGGTGGAGTCGTGGAAGTGGCGGGGCAGGTTCTACCTGCAACGCTGGCCCTCGGCACGGGCGTTGGGGGTGCTGCGGGACAAGATCCGCGTGGCGACCTCCAGGTCCCGGACCGAACGGCCGGTGGCCGCCGTGGTGGCCGACCTCAACCCCGTACTCCGGGGCTGGGCAGCGTACTTCCGCAACGGCAACTCCGGGCGGAAGTTCAACGCGGTCGATGGTTACGTTCACGAGCGGCTGGCGATCTTCGCCAGTCGGAAACACGGCCTGCGGGGCCGGAACTGGACCACGCGGTTCACCTACGCGTGGATCAGTCGGCTTGGGGTCTACCGCCTGACCGGGAACGTGCGCGGGGCAATGGTGCATGCCAGCCGGTGAACGATGTCGGAAAGCCGTGTGCGGGAGAACTGCATGCACGGTTTGAAGCGGCGGGGACTGGAAACGGAGCAACGGCCACCGCGCCAGTCCCCGACCCTACT
>NZ_JBFBFA010000121.1:0-3406 GCF_040683915.1 Kitasatospora sp. NPDC093102
GCCGTTCGCGATGAGCATGGCGGGCGATGAAGAAGCCCTGCCGGTGGGGTTCCGGCAGGGCTTTTGATCTTCGTGGTGTCACTGGGATGCTCATGGTGCCGTTGGTGTGGCGGCTATTCCGCGGTGACTTCGGCGACGGCGGCTCTGGCGCTGGACTCGTCGACTATGGACTTGCCGTCCGCGTAGGCGGACAGCAGTGACTGGACGGCGAGGTTGTTGACCGCGCGGGGATAGCCGCGCGAGGTGTCGTGGATCAGGGTGATCGCGTCGTCGGTGAACAGCGTGTCGGAGCGTCCGGCAAGGGCGAGGTGGTGGGCGAGGTAGGAGGGGGTCTCCTCGCTGGTCATCGGCGGCATGTTGTAGCGGATGGCGATGCGCTGGTCGAGGGCGGCGAGCATCCCGAGCTTGATCTTGCGCCGCAAAGTGGGCTGCCCGATCAGCAGGCAGGCCAGCGGGCTGGTGCTGTCCATGTCGTGGTTGGTCAGCATCCGCACCGCCTCCAACTGCTCGTGGTCGAGGAGGTGGGCCTCGTCGATGATCAGGACAGGGACGCGCCCCCGCTCGGCGTTCTCGGTGGCCAGCGCGTCGGCGGCCTGCGGGATCAGGGTGGACTTGTGAGGGCGGGGGACGCCGCCGAGCGAGGTGACGATGGCCTGGTGGATGCCGGCGACGCCGACGGCGGGGTTGGGCAGGTAGATGACTGTGTGCCTGGGGTGGTCCAGGCCGGCCAGGGCCGCGCGGATCGCGACGGTCTTGCCGGCGCCGACCTCGCCGGTGATCACCCCGAGCGCTCGCTCGCTGATGCACCATGTGATCCTCGCGGCGGCCTGCGCGTGAGATGAGTGCCGGTGCAGCATCCCGGGAACGAGATCCCGGCGGAACGGCATCTTCGTGAACCCGTAGAACCCCTGGATCTTGTCTATCAACGGCCTTGCCTCTCCAGGTAGTTGATGAAGTCGTCCAGCCCGGTGGCGGCCTCGGCCCTGCGGTGGAACGCGACGGCCAAGCGGATGGTCCGTCCGGCAAGGCCGGGCAGCGACGGCTGCGGGTGCCGGTCGACCTGGCGGCCGGCCAGCCGCAGAGCCCGCTCGAGCAGGTCGCGGGCCGTGTCCTGGTCGGCTTCGAGGGTGTCGATGTGCTCCTGGACCTGGTTCGCGCCGGTCACGGGGCCTCGCCATCCGGCTCGGAGCCTCCCGGCAGGAGGACGGTGTAGTTGATCTGCCGGCCGAGCTCGGCGGTGCGGGCGGTGTCGACCAGCCGCAGGTAGTCGATGCCGGTGGCCGGCGCCGGTTCCGCCTGCGGGGTCTCCGGCTTGGCCTTGGGGTGCGCGTGCCGGGCCAGCGTGTGGGGGACGGCGAGCCCGAACGGGCGGTTGTTGAAGCGGACCTCGATCTCGGTCAGGTAGAACGGGTCGAAGACCAGCTCGACCTTGCGGCCGACCAGCGCGGGGTCGACGTTGTAGGTGTTGGAGTGCAGCGAGACGGTCGCGGTCTTCGTCACGGTGCGGTGCTCGGCCCAGCGGAACGCTTCCCGCAGCTGGGCTGGGGTCGGCTGCGGGAACGGCGCCCCGGCCAGCCAGCGTTCGATCGGCGCCTGGCCGGTCTCCGAGTGGACCCTGCGGTGATACACATGCTCGACCCACGCGGTGAAAAGCCTGTTCAGCGCGGCGAGGTCGGTGACCTTGTCGGTGTCGACCTCGACCAGGAACTGTTCCCGGACAGTTCGGAAGAACCGTTCGATTTTCCCCCTGCCCTCGGGGCGTCCAGGAGTGGAGTGGATCAGCTTGATCCCAAGGCGAGCACACGCTCTGAGCAGGGCGGAGTCCACGAAAGCGGACCCGTTGTCGACATAGACCCCTTCCGGGACGCCGCGGGCCGCGAGCGCCGGGCGAAGAGCCGCGGCCAGGCGGACGCTGTCCTCCGCCCCGCCCCACCGGTGCCCGACCACGGCCCGACTGTTGTCGTCGACGAACGCGAACAGGTAGGCCTTCCGGCCTGCGATCTTCGGCCCGTGAAGGGCATCACCGACCCAGAGCTCGTTGGGGCGGTCGGCCTCGAACCGGCCGAACGCCGCCGGCGGCTGCCCGTCGGGGCGGGTCAGCAGCTCCAGGCGCTGGAAGTGCCGGTGGACGGTGCGGTAGGACGGGCCCCAGCCCAGGTGCTGCTGCAGGATCCGCACCACCTGCGCGGTCGACCGCGACGGATTCTCCCGCTTCAACGCGGCCGCCAGGTCCAGCACTTCCTCCGGCGTCCTGGGCGTGACCTGCCGGGTCGGCGGCAGCAGTGCGTCGAAGCCGCCCTCGCGCCACGACCTCAGCCACCGGTCCAGCGTCCCGCGGGCCACTCTGACCGGTTTGCCGAACGGGTCGGTGTGGGTGCGGGCGGCGATCTCGCGGACCATCGCCCCGCGCTGGGCCGCACTCAGGGCAGCGTCGGCCGCCTCGCGGATCAACTTGTAACGGAACAACGCGACCTGGTGGGCCCGCTCGGCCCGCCGTCGCTCTTCCTCATCGACCAACGCCATCGAAGTTGACCTCCCGACAGGGCTTGGACATGCCGCCGCCAGGGTGGACCCGTCCCGCCGCCGGCCGTCAGGGCCAACTCGTGTTGATCGACTTCATCCCACCGGCGGCGGCCAGCCCGGTGCGAGCAGCCGTCCGTGGCAGGCCGCTGACGCCAGCAGCCAGGTCGGCGCGGTGACCATGCCGAACCTGGTCCCGACTGCCAGCGCGAAGCCCACCACCGCCTCGACCGCATCCGCGACCGGCGACGCCGCGGGCGTCGGCAGCACCACCGACGGATCATCGGCCAGGTCCACCAGCAAGGAGGTGAACACCGCCGCGACCCTGCCGGCCCGCCGCGACCAGCACCGCAACCACCCACGGACCGTCGAGACCGGCCGATTCAGGTGTTCCGCGATCCGCCGGTGGCCCCAGCCGGCCGCCGCCAGCTCCAGCCCGACCCCGACCACCTCGACCAGGTCAGCCCGTCTGGCCAGCGACGACGCGGGAAGCAGGACATGCGTGGCCGCGCAGGACCGGCAACGGGCCCGACGCGGACGCACCTCCACCACCCCGGACTCGCCCCGCAACCGGCGCAGACACCCCCATCCCCACCGGGCCAGCACCCCACCACACTGAGGACACGTCAAATCACCATCCGCCAGACGCCGTTCGACAACAACGGCATCCACCTCTACCGTGACCAAGAGCGCCTCCGGGCGCACCCAGACGGCCCTCCCGGCTCTCGCGACCAACGACAACGGGAGGGCCGTTGCCATGCCAGGACATGGTCACCGTGCCGCCCGGCACCCCGAAGATCAACCCCGCTGCAACCATCAATTCACCGTGCTCACCGAGAGTGGCACAACCAGGCCTATCCGTACTCATGCTGAGTGGCAATCAACA
>NZ_JBFBFA010000122.1:0-3388 GCF_040683915.1 Kitasatospora sp. NPDC093102
GGTGCTGGCCGGGCACCCGGGCGTCGCGCAGGCCGTGGTGGTCGTGCGGGAGAACGAGCACGGAGACCAGCGCCTGGTCGCCTACGTGGTGCCGGAACAGGACGCCGACGTCCAGGTCGCCGAGCTGCCCGAGTACGTGCGCGAGCGGCTGCCCCAGTACATGGTCCCGGCCGTGGTGGTGCCGCTCGCGGATCTCCCGCTGACCGCGGCGGGCAAGATCGACCGGCAGTCGCTGCCGTCGGAGTACGAGACCGGTCCGGGCAGCGGGGAACCGCGCAACTCCCACGAGGAGAAGCTGTGCGCGCTCTTCAGTGAACTGCTCGGCACGGAGAAGGTCGGCATCGAGGACGACTTCTTCGTGCTCGGCGGACACTCCCTCCTGGCCACCCGGCTCAGCGCCCGGATCCGCAAGCAGTTCGGTGTCGACATGCCCGTGCGGACGATCATCAGGTACCCCACCGTGGCCGAGCTGGCCGCACTGGTGCTCACCGGCGGCATTCCCGACGAACACGTCGACCCGTACGCGGTCGTACTGCCCCTGCACGACGATCCCGGTACGGGCAAGTCGCCGGTGTGGTTCGTCCACGGCGGGGGCGGGCTGGGCTGGGTGTTCTTCGCCTTCGCGCCGTACGTGCGGGACCGGGCGGCCTACGCCCTGCAGTCCCGCGGCTGGAACGGCACGGACCCGGTCGCAGCGTCGGTCCAGGCGATGGTCGACGACTACCTGGCCCGGATACTCGAGACCCAGCCGGAAGGGCCCTACAACCTGGTCGGCTGGTCCTTCGGCGGCCCGATCGTGCACGCCCTCGCGGAGGCCCTGGAACGACGCGGGCAGCAGGTCGGCATCATGGCGGTCCTGGACGCCATGCCCTCGGCCGGGTTCAAGGACCTGGCCGGTGGGGAGGCGACGGCCTTCCGGAAGGAGATCGCGGAGTTCCTCGGCGAGTTCATCAACACGGGGAACCTGGACGACCTCCTGGACACCATGGGGAAGGTGGGGGCCAACAACCGGACCCTGATGAAGGAGTTCGACTCCCCGGTCTACGGCGGCGACATGCTGTACTTCCATGCCAAGCTCGGCAAGGACTGGGGCTCGTACGCACCCCACTGGCGGGCGCACGTCCTCGGTGCCATCGAGGAGTTCGACGTGGACGCCACGCACGAGTACATGCACATGCCCAAGGCCGCAGGCCAGATCATGCAGGTCATCGCGCGCCGGCTGGACTGAGGATCGGGGGATGAGCAAGGTGATGGAATCCGCAGCCTCCGCGGACGGCGGGGAACGGACAGCGCTGGTGTGCGTGCCGTTCGCGGGGGCGGGACCCTCGTTCTTCCACCCCTGGCGGGCGCTGTCCGCCGGCCGGTGGCGAGTGGTCCCGGTGGAACTGCCCGGCAGGGAGCGGCGAATCCTGGAGACGCCGTACCGGAACGCGGTCGAGGCGGCCCGGAACTGCGTCGACGCCCTCGTCGCGGACCTCGACGAGGGCGAACGGGTCGTGCTGTTCGGGCACAGCCTGGGCGCGGTACTCGCGTACGAGTTCGCCCACCTGCTGGGCGCGCGCGGTGTGCACGTCGAACGGCTGGTCGTCAGCGGCTCGCCGGGACCACGGACACAGCGCGAACGGCGGGCGACGGGCCTTCCGGAGGAGGAGTTCCTCGCCCGGGTCGAGGAGTTCGCGGGATTCCGGCACGAGGCCCTCGACCACCCGGAGATGCGTGAACTGATCCTCCCCGTGCTGCGGGCCGACTGCGAGATGCACGAGAACTACGTACCGAGCACCGACGAACCGCTCTCGGTGCCGGTCTGTTCGCTGCGGGGAGGCTCGGACGGCCTGGTCGGAGCGGAGCAGGCCCAGGAGTGGCGGAAGGCGACCACGGGCGGGTTCAGCTACCGGGAGCTCCCCGGCGATCACATGTACCTGGTCGACAGCGGCCGGGAGGTGCTCGAACTGATCGAAGCGGAACGGAAGGGAGCGGACGCATGAACGAGCCGAGCCGTCGGTCCTCCGGCGAGGCCTCGGGGACGGGCCCGGACGAGCAGGCCGTCAGCCTGCTGTCCCCCGAATTCGAGGAGGACCCCGTCGGGGCCCTCGCCCGGCTGCGGGAGAAGGCCCCGTTGGTGCGCGTCGGGTACCCCGGCGGGCAGCGGGTGTGGCTGATGACACGCAGCGAGGAGATCCGGGCGGTGCTGAGCGACCCCCGGTTCGTCGTGGACGTGACCAGGGTGCCGGGCCACGAGGGGCCCAGCATCACGGAGCAGATGATCGCCGCCCTCGACCTCTCGGACGAGCTGCGCGACTCCTTCGGGGCGAACCTGGCCCTGGAGGACGGCCAGAGCCACGCCCGGCTGCGGCGCTTCCTCGCGCCGGCGTTCACCCTCCGGCGGATCAAGGCGCTGCGGCCGCGCATCGAGGAGATGTCCGCCCCGCTCCTCGCCGCCCTGGTCCGGAAGGGCTCCGGCGACCTCCTCCACGAGTACGCCGCACCGCTCACCAGCGGGGTCATCTGTGAACTCATCGGGATCGACGAGGCCGACCGGCCGCAGATCCAGCGGTGGATGAGCGAGTACGCCAACGCCAACGCCGACTTCACCGCGAGCCTCCAGGGCCTGTCCGGGTACACCAGGCAGCTCATCGAGCGGCGTCGGGCCGAGCCGGCGGACGACACGATCTCCACCCTGGTGCACGCGGTGAACGCGGACGGCGACCGGCTCAGCGAGGCCGACATCACCTCCCTGGTGGTGAACCTGGTGAACGCCGCCTACCACGCCATGAACGACTTCATCCTCAACGCGGTCCTCATCCTGGAGGACAACCCGGACCAGCTGGCCCTGATCCGGGCCAGGCCGGAGGCACTGCCGCACGCTGTGGAGGAGCTGATGCGGATCGCGCCCTCCATCCCGAACGCCGGGCCGCGGTACGCAACCGAGGACATGGAGGTCGCCGGCATCCCGATCTGCCAGGGCGACATCCTCACGGGCTCCCTCCACTCCGCCAACTTCGACCCGCGCTTCTTCCCCCGGCCCGAACAGTGCGACGTGGAACGGGTGGTGAAGCCCGGGGAGAGCCACCTCTCCTTCGGATCGGGGCCGCACCGCTGCATCGGCGCGGCACTGGCCAACCTCGAGGGCGAGGTGGCCCTCGACCACCTGCTGATCCGGCACGAGGGCCTGGAGGTCGCCGTGCGCCGCAGCGAACTGAAGTACCGCGAGGTCATCCCCGGAGGTGCCCGGCTGCTCACCTCGTTCCCTGTGCGCCTGTGAGGAACTGACGGCAACACACCTGAGGCGCCTGTTCTGTTGTCCGTGGACGATGCACCGGGTGTTCCAGCGCAGGCTCTCCTGGCTCTGGCGTACGTCCTCCTGCGCCTGGAGTGCCAGGTCGTCGAG
>NZ_JBFBFA010000123.1:0-3307 GCF_040683915.1 Kitasatospora sp. NPDC093102
AGTTGGACGGCGGCCATGCCGACGCCGCCGGTGGCGGTGTGGACGAGGAGTCGTTGTCCGGGTTGTATGTCGGCGAGGTCCCGTAGGCCGTAGTACGCCGTCAGGAACACCACGGGCAGTACGGCGGCCTGGGCGAAGGTCAGGTTCTCGGGCATCGGCGCGGCCATCCGCTCGTCGGTGACCGCGAACGTCCCGGCGCTGCCGGGGAACAGCCCGAAGGCACGGTCGCCGGGTGCGAAGCGGGTGACGTCGGGGGCGACTTCGGTCACCACGCCGGCGGCCTCGCCGCCGATCAGTGCCTCGTTGCCCGGGTACATGCCCAGCGTGATCAGCACGTCGCGGAAGTTCACCCCGGCCGCGCGCACCGCGATCCGCACCTGCCCCGGGCCCAGCGGCTCCCGGGAACACGGCAGCAGGGCCAGGTTCTCCAGCGTGCCCTTGGCGGTGACGTCCAGACGCCAGTCGTCGGCACCGGCGGGCAGAGCCAGCCCCGCCGTCCGGCCGTCGATCCGCACGAGGCGGGGGACGGAGGCCGCGCCGTCGCGCAGGGCGAACTGCGGCTCCCCGGAGGCCAGCGCCGCCGCCAGCGCCGAACGGGAGGCCTCGGTACGGTCGACGTCGACGATCTGCAGCCGTCCCGGGTGCTCGGTCTGGGCCGAGCGCAGCAGACCCCACAGCGCGGCCGCGGCCGGATCCCGTACCCGGTCGTCCGCACCGGCCGCCACCGCGCCGCACGTCACGACGGCCAGTCGGGCGGCGGCGAACCGCTCGTCGGCCAGCCATTCCCGCACGGTCTCCAGCACCGCGGCGGTTGCCCGGTGCACCGCCCCGGGGACGTCCTCCCCGGGCGTCGCGGCGAACTGCGCCACGACGGCCGGGGCGTCCGCGGGGAGGTCGGCCAGGCTCGCGTAGCGGCCGGGCCCGGCCGGGCCGGACGGGTCGTCACCGAGGATCGCCGGCACCACGGCGGACGTCCCGGCGGGAACGGACAGGGGCGTCCAGTCGATGCCGAAGAGGCCGTCGCGCGTGGCCGGGGCGGCGGTGAGCTCGCCCGCCTCCACGGGCCGCACCGACAGGGATCCGACGGACAGCAGCGGGGCCCCGGCCCCGTCGGAGACCGCGAGCGCCACGGTGTCGGGAGCGACCTGTGACAGCCGTACGCGCAGCTCCTCGGCCCCCGCGGCGAACAGCCGCACGTCGCCCCACGCGAACGGCAGCCTGAAGCTCGCGGCCCCGCCCTCCTCCGGCAGCGCCTCCAGGGCCAGCACGTGCAAGGCCGCATCCAGCAGCGCGGGGTGGACGGTGAACAGCGCGTCGTCGTCACCCGAGCCCGTGCCCGTCGCGCCCTTCGGGAGCCGGACCTCGGCGTACAGGTCCTCGCCGTGCCGCCATGCCGCGCGCAGGCACTGGAACGCCGGGCCGTATGCGTAGCCGTGCCCGGCCAGGCGCCCGTAGAGACCGTCCGTGTCGATCGCCGTCGATCCGGCGGGTGGCCAGGAAGCGGCGGAGCCCGAGGCGTCCGTGACGGTGTCGAGCGGGGCGGGGGCGAGGGTTCCGGTGGCGTGCCGGAGCCACTCGGCGCCTTCCGCCGTACGGGAGTACAGCTGCACGGGCCGCTTCCCGGACCCGTCCTGCGGGCCGACGGCGAGCTGGACGTCCGCGTCGGCGCCGTCCAGCCGCAGCGGGGCCTCCAGCGTCAGGTCCTCGACCACGGCCAGGCCGAGCCGCGCTCCCGCCAGCAGCGCCAGCTCCACCATCGCCGTGCCGGGCAGCAGGGTCGTGCCCAGCACCGCGTGGTCGGCCAGCCACGGGAAGGCCGCCAGCGACAGCCGGCCCGTGAACAGGTGCCCCTGGCCGTCGGCCAGTTCCACCGCCGCGCCCAGCAGCGGGTGCTCGGCCTCCGCCAGCCCCACCGCGCCCAGGTCTCCCCGCCCGGCCGGCGCCTCCAGCCAGTGGCGCTCACGCTGGAAGGCGTACGTCGGAAGGTCCACGGAGCCGCTGCCGGGGCCGAACACCGCCCGCCAGTCCACCTCCACGGCGCCCCGCACGTGCAGCTGCGCGAGAGCGGTCAGCGCGGCCTGCGGCTCGGCGAGGCCCTTGCGCAACGACGCGGCACACACGACCGCAGGCCCGGTACCCGTCCGGGCCAGCGCGGTGAGGGTCGAGTCCGGACCCAGCTCGACGCAGGCGGTGACACCCTCGGCCTCAAGCGTGCACACCGCGGCGTGGAAGCGCACCGCCTCCCGGGCGTGAGCGGCCCAGTAGTCTGCGGAGGCCAGCTCCTCGGCCGTGGCCGGACGCCCCGTCAGCGTGGAGACGAGCGTGATCTTCGGAGCACGGAAGTCGAGGCTCCGCGCGACGGCCCGGAAGTCGTCCAGCATCGCGTCCATGTGCGGCGAATGGAATGCGTGACTGACCGTCAGAGTTCGTGTTTTGGCGCCAAGTTCGCCGAGGCGTGCGGCGATCGAGGCCACCGCGTCCGCGTCACCGGAGACCACCGTCGACTCCGGTCCGTTCACCGCCGCCAGCGCGACCGAACCCTCCAGCCCGGCCAGCAGCGGCAGCACCCGCTCCTCCGGCGCCTGGACCGCGAGCATCGCACCGCCGGACGGCAGCGCCTGCATCAGCCGGCCCCGCTCCACCACCAGGCGCGCGGCGTCCCCGAGGGAGAGCACACCGGCCACGTACGCCGCCGTCAGCTCACCGACCGAGTGCCCGGCCAGCACGTCCGGCCGCACCCCCCAGGACTCCCAGAGCCGGAACAGCGCCGACTCGACCGCGAACAGGGCCGGCTGCGCGAACTCCGTCCGGTGGACGGTCTCGTCCGCCATCGCCTCGCGCAGCGGCACCCCCAAGGTGTCGAACGTGGCACACACCTCGTCGAAGGCGGCGGCGAACGCGGGGAACGCGGCGTACAGCTCCCGCCCCATCCCCGGCCGCTGGCTGCCCTGGCCCGCGAAGAGGAAGGCCACCTTCCCCGGTGCGGACGCGACGCCCTCCACCGCGCCGGAGCCCGACGCCAGGGACGCCAGCCCGTCCAGCAGCGTCGCGCGGTCGGCACCCACCACCGCGGCACGGTGCGGGAACTGCGTGCGCGTCTCCACCAGGGCGCGACCGACCTCCGCGGCGGAGAGCTCCGGCAACCCCGTCAGCCGCTCGTGCAGGTGCTTTGCCTGGGCGCGGAGTGCTGCCTCGCTGCGCGCGGAGAGCAGCCAGGGGACGACGCCTGCGGGGGTCGGTTCCTCGTCGGTCTGCTCGGTGTCGTCCGCGTGGTTTTCCGGTTGTTCGAGGATGAGGTGGGCGTTGG
>NZ_JBFBFA010000124.1:0-3298 GCF_040683915.1 Kitasatospora sp. NPDC093102
CATTCCGTCAGGCGACGGCGTCAGCCGGAATCGCCGTCACGGGGAGCGTCTGCGGCTGCGGGGCCGCGATCGGCCGGAGGGCGAGCGGGCCGATCGTACTCTCGACCAGGTAGAGCGGTTCGGGCTCGCCGGGGACGCGCAGGCTCTGGTAGTCCTCCACCGACATCTTCGCCGCGCCCTGGGACGTGATCAGGGTGACCGTCTCCGGCTGCTCATCGAGGACGAGGAACGACAGCCCGAACGACTTCGCCAGCACTTGGGGCACGGCCCGCTCGACCGCGTCGGTCCACCGGCCCAAAGCCAGGGCCGCCCAGAACTCCGGATCTTGCGGAAGTCCATCCCGTCTTCCCTGGTTGTGTGACAGGTAGAACGCGGAGAACATGCTGGCGGCGAGCTGCCGTACCGTGCCCGCCACTCTCGGCAGTTCTCCCAGCACACTGTCGGGAAGCACCCCTGCCAGCCCCGCCGTGACCGCCTGACTCAGATCACCTGGTAGCGCGATCTCCCATCCGCTTCCCCTGAGGAGAGGCTTGCGCCAGTCGCGGCCCGGCAGTTCGACGACGGAGGTGGCGAGCGGCAGCGCATCGGGGCCGACTGCGGGCAGGAAGCCTCCGGATATCTGGCCCCCCGGCTCGACGGAGATCCAGTGGGTCTCGGGGCGGTCGTGGAGCTCGGGCGGGGGGTGCACCACGAGTGTCCCCTGATGGTCGGTCCTGACCTTGAACGGACTGGCGAACACCTTCAAGGGCATCCGATGGGTACCGTGCAGACGCTCGGCGAAGTGGGACGCGGCCTGGAGTTCCGTGAGGTGAATACCAGCCCGACCGGAATCGTCGGCTGATCGGAAGCCATCGGTCAGAGTGCGGCCGGCGCTGCACTGGTAGAGCACCACCCTCAGCCGGCTGCCGAACCTCTCGTACATGGCCAGGAATCCCTGGTCCGCAACGATCAGGTCGGCCAGGTGTCCTGCGGTGGTCACCGCGTCTCCCGACTCGCCCGGCTCCCACGACGGGAGGACGTCAATCGATGCAACCCCGGGAACACCGTGGCCCGACACGAACACGACCGGCTCGCCCCTCCATGGCGCCGGACGGGTCCGTGGCATCGTTCCAGGACCGCTCGCGTCCAACCACAGTTCGTAGCCGCTCCGAGGGCCACCATGGTGCTTGGCGAAGAGATGCCTTGCCGCCACCGCACCAATGGGCTGAACCATGACCACATGCGAGTCCTCGGAGCCCGTGCTCGACGAGAGGATCAGGAATCGATCGGAACGGGCGCTGCCGAACGGCTCGGCCCGGGACCACCGGTCGTGCCAGGGCGCGATCCCCAGGAGGTGCCGCAGTCTGTCCCGCAGTTCCCTCAACCCGTCGATGCCGTGGCGGTCGTAGAGGTCGTACAGTTGCAGTAGGACGTGACCGCTCTCCGACTCCGGTTCGAGGTAGTCCTCTGCGTCGGCGAACCACCCGGGAGCCAGGCCTGTCTCCACCACGATGTGATGGAGCCCGTGGAGGACCTCGTCGAACAGGTCCGGCGCGTCGTGGGCCAGCGTCTCGGAGTGTTCGGCCCTCGCTTTGGCTTCGAGCTGAAGCAGCTCGTTCTCGTCCAGGTGCAAGCCGAGGGCCAGCACCTTCCGCCGGTGTTCCTCCAGCGCCTCCTCCCGTCTCGCGAGGTCACGCTCCTGCAGCCTGTCGCCTTCGTCGATCATCTCCCCCCAGGCGTCCGACCTCGCCTCGTTGACGGCCGTCGGGGAAGTACCGAACTCCTCCAGCAGTTCGGCGCCGGCCAGGGTCAGCGGATCGTGGTCCTGGCTCCGGGTCACGAACCGCTCGATCAGCGCGGCGCGCAGGTCAACGGGCGGCCTGGAGCTCGAACTCTCCCTGGGTGCCCAATCGCTCAGGATGTCGCCAATCGTGCCGGCAACGATCTCCGGAGTCGCTCCCTCCCAGGCTTGCCTCTCAAAATCTGGCTGTGGCACGGACCGGGGGGGCCACGTCGCACGACCATGCTCATCGGAATGGACGAACATGCCGTGGAACGGGTGACCCGGCGGGGTGGCGAGCCTCCACCTTCCTGGGGAGATTCCGTCGGCGCCCGCCACCCGCACCATGCGTCGGTCGACGACGGCCAGCTGGTCCCAGGTCGAATCCGCCGCCGGAGCCACGACCGGATATCCGAGGACCAACGCCCACTTGTCCATGAACGCGTCCGACAGTACGGCCGAATCGTTCACGTGGGTCGCCGGGAGCAGCTGCACGAATCGGTCCGGCCCGGCCTTCACCTTCTCCATCAGCGCCCTCATCCCCCTGGGCTGGGTGTGCACGAAGTGGCTCCCTGGGCGCTTTGATACCAGGAACTGGTCCTTGTTCGGAGCCACCACGGGGATCGCGAAAGCCTCGGCCGGCTGCCCTTGGTCCAGCGCGTGCCAGGCCGCCTCCCATCGCTCCCCGCCCGCCACGTAGAACCCCGCCGAGCTCAATTTGAACCACGGCCGGTCGCCCGGCACCACTCGCCCGGCGTGATCCGTCTCCACATCGATCCAGTCGAACCCGGCGCCCAAGGTCAGCTCCCCGTAAGGGTCGAGCCCCATCGGCGCGTCGGGCGGTGCCACGACGAGGTTCACCAGGAGTTCGCCGTGATTCTTGACGAGGAAGACGGTGTTGGCGAACAACTCGGCCACGGCCGGGTCGCCCGGGACGTTCACCGGGAGCTGCACCGTCACAGAGTCGGTGTCGGCGAGCAGTTCGCCCCACGCCTCCGCCCCGTCCTCCGGGTCGGCGATCCGCCAGCCGTGCTCGGTCGGCACCAGGACCGAATCGGACGGCGCCGAACTCGCCTCCAGGTGACCGATCTTCGGCACCTGGAGGATCTGGGCACCCAGCCCTCCGTGCACCTCCACCACCGAACCGAACGGGTGGACGGCCGGGTCCAGCACCCAGTCGTCATGCCACCCGGCCGCCGACGCCGTGCCGCGCACCGGCACGGCCGGAAACGGCGGGATCTCCAGATGGTCCGGCTCCCCGGCACCGGCGTCGGCCGTGGCTGCTTGGGTGGACGGCCCCGCGTGCCCCTGCTCCTCAGGCGCCGGCCCGGACTGATCCGGCACACCCGCGGGCACACCACGCACCACGCGGCCCTCCACCTCCGCGACCTCGCGCGCTCCCCGCCGGAAGGCCTCCTGCTCCGCCGGCCCCAGCACGGAGACACCCGAATCCACCGCCTTGCCCTTGCCCCCGACCGTCGGCACCAGGCCCTGCCGGGTCTGCCACTCGACCAGCGACCGCTCCCCCGCCCACATCGC
>NZ_JBFBFA010000125.1:0-3210 GCF_040683915.1 Kitasatospora sp. NPDC093102
CGCATCCGGCCTCGGAGGGGTCTTCTTCGACACGTTCAGCCCGAGCTTGCCGCGCAGCGCCACCTCCCCCTGGTCCCGGGTGAAGAAGCTGCCGTAGGTGTTCGCCCCGACGCGGTGGCCCAGGACGGACTTCACCTCCGCCTTCATGGCCACGATCCGCTTGGTCAGATCATGGGTCGGCGGCAGGTCCTTCCCGACGTCGAGGAAGTGGTCGAACGCCCAGGAGGCCAGCCCGGGATCGTAGTCGAGCAGACGGATTCCGAACCCTTCGAGCGCGATGAACCACTGCTCGAACGCCGCCTCCTTCGCCGGCCCCGGGTCCGCGGTGTGATAGCGCAGAACCGCGTCGGCCATACCGAAGACCCCTTCCTGGGCGAGGTAGGAGTCGTTGGGAGCCGGCGAGAGGCCGGCCATCCGCGTCTTCAGTGCGAAGAGCGCTTCGGGCTCGACCCGATACGGTCCGGCTTCGGCCGAGGTGAGTCCGTCGGCGACCTTGATCAGCTGCAGCAGCATGCCACCGGCGTTGAGCAGGTGGATGCTGGTGCCCTGCTCGACTCCGAACTCGACCGAGGCGTAGACGGCGCGCCGGCGGAGGCGCTCGATCCGGGTCTCGAAGTCCGGCCCCGATCCGGTCCCGCCGTGCCGGAACCCGGCCAGGTGGTCGAGCCGGGCGTCGAACTGCTCGATGTCCATCAGCCCCTCGGAGACCAGCCTCAGGCCTGCTCCTGACATCCGGTCGAGCCGTTCGAGCACGTCGGTCTCGCTCGGGTCGGTCCGGCCGGCCCAGTCCAGGTCGTCCCGGAGCAGTGCGGCCGCTTCCACCAGCAATCCGCTGTCGCGCCCCTGCTCCATCAGCTGGGACTCCAGGAAGTCGAGCCGGCGCCGGGTCCGGTCCGTCGATTGCGGGGCGGTGAGGTCCTCGGCGGCCGCGCGCAGCGCGGCCCCGGCCAGCACGTTCAGGCCCTTGGTGGTGTAACCGGTCTCGGGGCGTTCGAGGATGACGACGTCGACGAGGTCCGCATGGGCCCTCCCCCCGTCGACCGCGGCCGCCGCCAGCCCTCCTTGCCCGCAGAAACCGGCGAGGTCCGACAGCCCGATCCGCCCGTCCAGCACCATGCCCAGGCCTGCCCCCCGGTACTGGGCCGCGATGCGCTCCCAGAGCTCCGCTTGGGCGGCGTCCGGTGTGACTCCGGGATAGTGCTCCGCCTTGCTGGAGTCGTAGAAGATCTGGTCGTAGTAATCCCGCTTCCCGAGAACGGCCTGTTCGACGAGCGGACGCAGTTCCTTGAGGTCTTCGAGGGCCTTGCCGTTGGCGAGCAGGGCGTCGCGGTAGATCGCCAGTCCGATGGTGAGCGCCGTCCGGTGATCGTCCGTCGGCTCGTTGCCGGCGAACGCGGTCATCCGTTCCGCGAAGTCCTTGAACACCCGCTCGCTGGTGGTGCTGTAGGAACCCTTCTCGACCAGCTTGAGGAGATCGGGCAGCAGATCGGTGGCGAAGGTCCTCAGCGGTTCCCGGGACAACATGGCCTTCGGGAACCTGCCGTCGGGGTCCTTCAGCTGGAGGACCTCCACGGCGTCGGCGGCTGTCAGCAGGCCGGTGCTCACCAGAGTCCTGACGCCCTCGGCCGTCTGGAGGAAGAACTGGTACGGATCCGGACCGCCGAGGACGAGCGGCCCGAGCAGGAGGCTGCCCGGCTTCGTCCGCTTCTCGGTCAGCTCCAGCCATGTGTCGATCGAAGCCGCGAGAACCGTCCTGGCGTCGTCCCGCAACTCGGCCCGGAACTCGCGGACCGCGCGGGCGTCTCCGATCAAATGGCTTCTCGCGTCGAGCGCGAGGAGTTCCATGGCCCTCGCGCTCATCGTGGCGCCACCGCCCTTGATCAGCTCCAGCGACTCCGCCGACTGCAACGCCGCCAGGTGCTCGGTCAGGTCCTCGGCCGTGAGGCGGCCGAGCCGGTCGAACCAGGTGATGGTCTCGCGCAACTTGCGTGCCATGCTCTGATCGGCCTCATCCAGGGCCGCACCCTCGGCGACGTCCAGCCGGGAGAAGAGCTCCTCGGCGGGATAGGCACGGACCGACAGTGGCAGCCTGGCGTGGTCGATCTCACTGAGGTACTCCCAGACACCGCCGACCTGCTCGATCTTGACGGCGGCCCTGGAGAGCCTCGCCCGGGTCTGGCACACACTCCGTTCGAGCTCCGTGAAGCTGTGGCCCGGGATCGGCGGCGCGTCCGCCATGCCCTCCAGCCCGTTGAACATCAGGTCGATCCGCTTCTCCGTTCGCGCATCGACCCAGATCTGCAGGGCGAGTTCGCGTTCGGATTCCTGCACCGTGCGCAGCAGCTGCCGGTACCGTTCGGGATCGAGCGGGAGGTGGCTCGCGTTGGTCACCAGGTGCTTCTGCCGGTGGGTGAGTTCGGCGGTGACCTCACCCATGACGCTCTGCCCGATCAGGAGGCTGGCCTCGTACAGCCGGGCCAGTGGCTCCCGTTGCTTGGGAGGAATCCTGGTGCTCCGGCCGATCAGCGGCGGCAGTTCCACCTGGGCCTTGCTCAGCTCGCGGAGCTCCTTGAGCAGCGGGCTGAGGTCGGCGTAGCGGCGCCGGACCTCCTCGGAGGAGAGCTGACCCTGGGAGATCAGCTCAGGGGTCCGGTCGAGCGCCTCGAGGCGCTGCCGCACCAGGAAGAGGGAGTTGTGCGGGGCCGTCGCGCCGGCCTGCCGCGCCCGTGCGTTCTCGAAGGCCTTGACGGCGAAGGTGATGTCCTGCTGGTACAGGTCGGCCAGGGGGTTGGCGGCACCGCCCCCGGACCGGCCCGCCATCCGGAAGAGGTCCGACTGCAGCGCATTCGGGTCGATCCAGTGGTCCGGGTCCTGCGCGTACAGACGGGTCAGGCCGTCGGTCGCTAGCGTGCGGAGCCGGTTGACGTAGACCTCGGCCTTGATGGACGGCCCGGTGCCGGCCGCCAGGAGGTCGGCGGAGCTCTCCAGGTAGCCGATGTGCGCGAGCAGTTCACGGGACTGCCGCTCGTCCATCACGCCGTCCATCCGCTGGAGCGCGTCGACGAGCCCCTGCAGCGTCTCGACGACCGGACGGCGCATGCGCCGGTCGAGGTCGGGCGTCCCCAAGGCCTCGTCGAGGTGCAGCAGGACGCTCTTGACCTCGTCGAGCGACGGGGTCTTCTCCCTCAGGGCGCTCATCTCATGGACGGC
>NZ_JBFBFA010000126.1:0-3175 GCF_040683915.1 Kitasatospora sp. NPDC093102
ATATGACAAACGTGTCTATGTCTTCCTCGGCACGGTCACGGTCGCCGCCCTGGCCATCTGGCTCCGCTCATGATCGACCGGACAGAACCTAGCGCATCGGCCTGGGCCATCGTCACCGCCCGCTGCCAGGCATCGCCCGTAGCCCGTGGACCGTCTACGGGTACCTGCTTGGGGAATCGGGTTGCTTCGGCGTCTGGGAGTCCGATACCCAGGCGGCCCTCCGCGGTTGCGATCTGGCTGGTTCCAGGGTGGAGGGTTTCGATCCGGGAAATGCTGTGCTGACGGCTCGCGGGGGGTGCTTCGGCGGTGGCGGTGGTGACGGTCTGTGGCGTCGCGGCGGGTCGCCGGGGGGCGGGTCCCTCGCCGCCACCGTGGGCGGGGGTGTGTGTGGTGTTCCGTTCGCCTCTGGTGGGGGTGCCGGCGGGGAGGTGGCCGGCGCGTCGGTCGGCGGCGGTGGCCTGGCGGCCGGCGGCGTGGAGGAACACGTCTTTGGCGGTGGTGGCGCCGGTGCCGTCGGTTTCGGTGGTGGGTGGGTGGTCTGCCAGGTGTGAGCGTGTGTGGGTGAGGAGTTCGCCGGTGGTGGTGTGTTGGTTGGTGAGGCGGTGGAGGGTGAGTTCGCCGGCGAACGCGGCGCGGAGTTTGACGAGTTCGGCGTCTTCGGGGGTGTTGGCGGCGGATGTGGGGCGGTCGGCGGGGGCCAGGACGGTGTTCACTTCCACACGCAGGCGTTGCCGGTGGGTTTCGGGCAGCGCCTGCCACCAGGCCCGCAGAACTGTGGGGTCGAGGGCCTGGACCTCACGCACCAGCGGGTGCTCCTGCGCCCTGGCGACGGCCGCGGGCCAGTTCGGCTCGCGGCTGCGCCAGTCGTCGCGCCCGTACGAAGGGCTGTGTGTGGAGGGCGTGGAGGAAGGCGACGCCTCGCCACCGGCAGTGCCGGCGGCGGGGTTCCTGTTCGTGGTCGTGGCCTGCTGGTCCGGTGTGGTGTGCCGTGGGGTGCCTGGTTGTGGGGTGGGTCGGTCTGTGGGGTGCTGGGGTGTGGTGGTGTCGGTGCCGGGACGGGTGGGGGTGTGTGCGGTGGGTTCGGGCTGGTGGGCCGGTGTGGGTGTGGTGGGGTGGTGCGCGGTGGGCTCCAGCCTGGTGGTGGTGTGGTGTTCGGCCGATGCCGATGCCGATGCCGTGGGGGCCGGCGCGCCGTGCGGGGGCAGCTGGCCGGGATGGGCGTGCCCCGCCACGGCACCGGCACCGGCCGCGGTACCCGGGTGCCCCGACCCGGCCGTGGGCACCTGGGGTTCCTGCCGGTCGGCCCGGTCGTGGGCCCCGCCGGTGCCGGCGGGCTGTGCCGTCAGGGCCTCGTGCGTTGCCTTGTCCGGCTCGTGTGCGTCCACCGGGTCCGGGATCGGGGAGGCTGACTCCGGTCTGTGTGTGACCTTCGGCCGTGTCACCCGCTGCGGTGCGGGGTCCGGAACGGGCACGGACTCTGCAGCCGGTACAGGCTCATCCGCCTGGTGGCCACGGGCCCGCTCCGGCTCCGGCCGCTGCCGCTGCCCCTGCCCGGGACCTTGGCCTTGGTCCTGGGTCGGGGTCGGGGTCGGGGTCGGGGTTTTCTCGGGCCGGTCGGGGTGTGGTTCCTGGGCCGGGGTTTTCTCGGTGTGGGGCGCGGGGGTTTCCGGGTTGGCCTGCAGCGGCGACGCGCTCTGGTGTCGGGTCTGTTGGTAGTGGTGGGTGGCGCCGCCGATCGCGCCGGTGCCGGCGCCCGCGGCGGCCGCCAACCCGAACGCGGTGGGGTCCCATTCGCCGCCCTGCCAGGCGGTGGAGATCACCATGCCGGCTTCGCCGCCGATCGCGCCGCCCAGCGCCCCGCCGGCGGTCTTCCGTAGCAGGTCGGGGCCGATGAGGTGGTCTCCGAGTCCGCGTCCGGCCACATCCCCGATCCCGCCGGCGAGCCCGCCGACGGCGGAGATGAGCAGGGAGGTGACGTCGAGTCCCTGCCGGTACTTCGCCGCCTCGATGCCCTGGACGAAGGCGTCCTGGCCGAGGCCGAACAACGCACCCGAACGCATCGCCGCCAACAACTCCGCCACGATCTCATTCACCGATCGGCGTCCGCCGGCCATCACGGCGGGCACCAGGGCCGCCGACGCCCCGCCTGTCGCCGTGATCGCCCACACGAGTTGGGCGACGGTCCACAGGGTGATCGCCGCGGTGAAGCCCATCATCAACTGCGCCCGGTCCACCTCCCGGGCCTGCTCCTCCAGCGCGGTGGCGCCCTCGTCCAGGGTTCGCGCACCCTCGCGGGCACTGTCCCCGACACCGACCAGGGTGGAGGCCATCATCGCCCCCGCCCCCGGCATCACCACCCCGGCGCCCACCATGGCCCGCTCCACCGCCAGTACCCGGTCGTTGACGATTCCGGCGGCTCGCCGCAGCGCTCCCGCGCCCGCCAGCAGGCCCGCCGGGTCCGCTTTCGGATACGACGACCCGGAGATCGCTCCCATCAGCCACGCCCACCACGACGGCGTCTGTTTCCCCGAGTTGCCCAGGTTGACCATGCCGGACAACACGTCACCCACAGAGAACCTCGACACCACAAATCCTTCCAAACCCAAAGAGGGCCACACCCACGACCGGACCGGATTGAAGTGGACCGGTGGGAACACAACCAGGAAGACACAACGCGACACACCGACAGGAACGTTCAACCAACGAGGGGCAGACGTGCCACCCCCTGCCACGCCGGTCTGGTTGACGTCGGCGGTCTGCTGCTTGTCGAGTCCTGGCAGCAGGTGGGCGTCGATGAACGGCAGCAGGAAGTTCAGCACCTCGGCGGTGCGGGCCTCCACGGCGCCAGCGGACGCGGTGAGCCCGTAGTGCTGGAGGGCGTTGCGGGTGGCACCCAGCTTCTTGATCGCCTCGACGCCCTTTGAGGTTTGAGGGGGGTCTAGTTCAGATGCATGGAGGTGTGTGGGCTGGGGTTTTGTGGGTGTGGTGAGAACGGGTGGGCAGGGTTTTTGGGCTCTCCTGTTGCTTCCGTGGGTGGGTTCATGCAGCTTGACGGCCTGGTAGGTGGGGTCGGTGGCCGCCGAGGCTGAGCATGGCGAGGGCGATCAGGGCGGCGGCGTCCTTGAAGCCGAAGGCCATGCGGGTGATCAGCCGGATCTTGGTATTCATGCTCTCG
>NZ_JBFBFA010000127.1:0-3162 GCF_040683915.1 Kitasatospora sp. NPDC093102
GAACCGGCGCCTACCGGACGCCCTCAGGAGACGGCACCGACCACACCCTCGAACCCCAAACGTGCGTGGGGTTCCCCCGACCCCTCCCCCCAGCCTTCCCCGCTCACCTCCAGCCACAAGCGTCCACGCCCCGGCACCCCTGGGGAAACGACGCACTCGCCTGTCAGGACCGACCCGGGCCCCGCGGTCTCGATCGTCGACGAGGGTGCGCTCTCCGTGGCCGTCGAGCTGATGACCAAGTTCGGCATCACCACCGAGAACGGGCAGCCCCATGCGAGCGACCCCCTCACACGCGACGTCGCCTTCCGCTACGCCCTCGCCAAGAAGAGCCTCGGCACCATCATCACGAACGACACCCAACTCGAAATCGTCGCCAGGAACGCGGCGGCCGAACCGATCAAAGCACGCACCGAAGCGTTCGAGACCGCGATCGAACTCATGAAGGAACACAAGATCGCTCTGCGGGGCGAACCGCACGAGAAGGACCCCCTCACCCACGAGATCGCCCTCGGCTACCGGCTCGCCAAGGAGGCCCTTCCCGACTCCATGACGGACCCGGCCGAACGCAAGGCCGCCGCCAGGGAGGCTGCCACCAACCTCCTCAAGGCGACCGACACCCCTGACCGTGCGGTGACGTGGGCCCTGGAACCGGACCAGCACACCTTCGGCACACTGGGCCGGGTGTTCGCCCGACCGGGGATCGCGTCACTCGACGTGCCGCTCATCGAGATTCCCGGTGCCCTGGCGCAGAAGGCCGGCAGAGGAACCATCCTGGTCCCCACCGAACACGGCTGGCACCTGACGGACAGCGCATCAGGACGAGCGCGGTGGCGGGAACTCCTCCACCCCAAGCCGATCAGCCTCTTCGCACTCCAGCTGCCGGTCCACGAACCCACCGAACCCGCCGTCAAACAGCTATTGGACAACACCCGCCGGACACTGGAGAAACACCTCAGGATCACCCTGCTGACGGCACCACCCGGCAGCCGCATCTCCAGGACGGCAACCGGCGAACTCCAGGTCACCGGCGGCACCTCCTGGGTCGGCGGTCTGGACGGCCTCCATCAGCGCAAACTGCCCGGCCTTCCCAAAAAGTTGTTCACGGACCGTTCCGGCCGGTTGTCCGTTCCCGGACAGCCGGCCCTCCTCCGTGGTCCGGCCGGCCTCGGCTTCACGGGCGGTGAACGCTGGGAAGCCGCCTGGCGATCCCTCGAACCCTCCCACAAGGAGATCTTCGCGATCAGCTGCCGTTTCCACACCACCGACGAGCTTCTGGTCCCCTTCAAGAAGCTCAACAGCATTGGATGGGCGACCGACCTCGATCTCCGAGACACACTGCGACTGGGCGGGGTCAAACCGGACCGACCGGTTCAACTACTGCTCGACGAGAACACACACCCCGCCGACCAGGTTCTGAAGGAGCTTGCCGAGGACATCGAACGCCCGCTGATCGTCCCTGACTCCGAATCGGCCTGGGACGCCGCCGCCGTCCACGACGGGATGATCCGCGCCGGCTCACTGGACGGCCAGGCAGCGGGACGATGGCGAATGATCCTGCCTCCCGACCACCGGTTCCAGGGCATGCACCTGTGGACCGACCCGCAAGGGAAGGTGCTCTGGCCACCGAGGGCCGAGCCCCAGACCGACCACACCTGGGAATCACTCACCCCCGAACACGTGACCGCCACCGTCCGCACCATCATCCAGGACTGGCACCCCCGAGAGCCGGCCGAGCGGCGCACGCCCGACCTGAGCGGGCCTGCACTCCGCGAGCAACTAGAGGACGGCCTCAAATCGCGGGTCGACGAGGGCGTTCCGCTCGCGGTGATCAGCAACCGGACACTCGAAAGGTTCGGCCTGGACAGGTATGACCTGAGCACCGCCTCCATGGAGACCTTCGCCCGTCTCGGGCACTACGACGACGGGTGGAACGAGGCACTGGCCGAACAGCTGAAACGCACCCCTGCGGAGATCGCCCGCATCGGACGGGCGGTGCGACGAGAAGGCATGGAGGGAGCCGAGGACACCTTGGACTTCATCCTCGAAGAACTCCAGGACCAGCTGCTGCAGCTCGGGGTCTCGCCGGACTGGCTCACCGATGAGACCGCGTTCCTCGACGCGACCACCGCCGAGGGCACCGCGGCCCTGAAGGTCCTGGACCTCTTCGATCGCCACGGTGCTCCCGGCCTGGTGGAGCTGGAGCGCCGGCTCCGGAACGACCTGCCCGGAGCACCTCCCGAGCCCGAGCCCACCCGGACCGTGATCGGCTCGGCCGACGCCGGACAGTTCCTGATCCGCTCCATCCGCGGCGGCACCGAGCACTCACACTTCATCCAACTCGTCTCATTGAAGTACCAGTTCGCCTCGGACAGCTTGAGCCGACTGGACGACGGACCCGGAGCGGTGTACGCGGTTCGGTCCATGAAGCCCGGCGAAGGGGAGCTCGGCTGGCACCCCCTGCCGTGGACCGGGCCGACCCTCTACATCGACGTCCACGGCCTCCCAGGCATCGTGCAACCGAAGTTGAAGCACAATCTGGTGGCCGTCACCACGGGTGCCCACCTCGCCGATCTGGTCGTCGCACAGCCCTCCTTGCTGGAGATGTGGGAGCGGCACGGCACCGCGCTGAACATCGTCCTGAACCAGTGCTACGCGGCCGAGGTCTTCACCGACGGACCTGCCACGCCCGGTGCGACCCGTTCCCCCCGGCGAATGGTGGCGGCCAGGGACTTCCATGTCCGCCTCGTCAAGGAGCACCGGATGCCCCTCAAGGTGTATGCCACCGCCTTCAAAGCGAGCTTCACCACCGAACTCGGGGTCAAGGTGCCCGACGCCGCTGCGTACGACCCGAAGGCCGACCACTGGCAGCTCTTCGAGCCTCCGGCCGAGGCGGTGGCGCCCCGGCCGCCCGGCCCGGAGGACATGGACGTGGACGTCGAACCCGTCACCCTGCCGGTCCTCAACCTCGGCGTCTTCAGGTGAGCGGCAGACTGATCACCACTGAACCACCGTGCCCCACCGCCCCGTTCGGCGGGTGCCGAGTGCCTGCCCTGGCGCGACTGAACCAGTGGCGGACGACGGGCCGTTGGTGATCAGGAAATCTGCTCCCCACCAAAGCCCGGGCGGTTGCCGCACGGGTGCCTCATCCTGTGATCGACCGGC
>NZ_JBFBFA010000128.1:0-3146 GCF_040683915.1 Kitasatospora sp. NPDC093102
GGTGGAGGTTGTCGCGCAGGAGGCCGGTGTGTCCGTTCCTGATGTTGTGGCGGCCCGCGATCGGATTGCGGGGGCGATGCTGGGCGAGGGCCATTCGGTGGCGGCCGTGGCGCTGTGGTGCGGTCTTTCCGGATCCGAGGTGTCTCGCATCGGTTTGGAGGTATCGTCTGGGCATGCTGGCAGGCCGTATGGCGAGCAGTGGCAGCCGGGGGGCGGGATTGGCTCTCGGCACGTCACCGAGGCGTCTGGTCTCCAGTCACAGGCGCCGCGGAGTGGCGGGGCACTTGGTGACGAGGATCTTCGGGATGCCGTGGCCAGTCGGTTGAGGTTGGGGTATTCCGTGGAGGAGGCGGCGCGGCGGCTCGGGCTGCCTGTCGACGTTGTGCGTGCGTATGCGCGATCGGAGTCCTCGGTCTCGGTGGCCGGCGGGCCTGGGGGGCTTGCGGTGCGCAGGTTCGCCGGTGGTGTGTCCGTTGCCGGTGAGGTCCAGTTCGGCAGTGCCCAGAGTGCCTTGAACAGGCTGCCCGTTGTGCCCGGGGTGAGTGTGCTGCACGTCGCCGGAATTCGCCGGGACGGTACGCCGGTGATGCAGGGCGTATCGGTGGCGGATCCGTTCGGCTGGCTGGAACGGCTTCCGGCTGACGTCGCGCCGGATGATTTCCAGGTCAACTGGAGTACGGGTGATCTCCGGGACGGTGACCGGGACTATGATCACCGTGGTCTGCATGCGTGGGCTGCGGCGGTGGCCACCGCTCGGGGGCGGGCGGTACGGATTCCGCCTGCCTCCCATCCGTATCTGCGGCTGACCGAGCACGGGGTTCAGGCGGTCAACGGCGCGGGGGAACCCGGGGCGATGCAGGTCGTTCATCCTGGTGAGTCCCCGCTGGACATCACATCGGTGCCGACTTCCCGGCAGCCCATCGGTGCGCTCAGGTTGCCCGAGCGCACTCCTCGGCATTTCTCCGGGCAGCGTGGTTTTTCCGCCTCGTCGCTGCCCGACAGCGCTAACGGGCCGGTTCCGGTTCTTGAGTTCCCGGGCGGGATCGCTTTCGTGGGTGGTGGGACCGCACGTGCCTGGCAGCCGAACCTGGAGCGTCTGACGCAGCATGCCGGTCTGTTCACCATCGTGGTGGCGTTCGTCGACGGCGAGGGCCACCCCTGGTCCACGACCGGGCCACTGAGCGTCGAACGGATGGTCGAGGAGGCTCGCAACCGCGGCCTCGGCGACAACCGGGACGTACGTGTGGTGTTCGCCGCCGTCCTTGGGGACGATGACGCCGGCTACGACCATCTCCGATGGCTGAACCACGTCTATCGCACCTCCGCGGCGTTGGGCACTGCCGACCGTCCCGTCCGTGTCCATGTGCTGGGCTGTCTGTCGCCGGATCTGGACGTGCGGCCCGATCCTTCCGCGGGGCGGGCAGGCCCGCTGGATCTGATCGCCGAGGGCAGTGTGCTCCACCCCGGAGAGTGGTTCCCGGTCGCAGCGCACGGCGGGAGCGGCGAGCCGCCCCGCTTCGTCAGCCGGGACGGCCAGCTGGTTCCGGCGCGGTCAGACGGGGGCGCGCACCTCGATCAGCCCGGAATCAGCCACCATGTACGGCTGATCCCGCCGGCAGGTCATGGCACGGGGACCGCCGGCTTCGAGACTCCCCCTGGGCCCAGTCTCGATGGCAGACTCCGGCTTGCCGAACACCCAGGCCTTTTCACCATCAGCTTCAGCAGGCTCAACGAGCACGGACTGCCCAGGCTCTCCGAGGATGACACGGCGTCCCGGGAACTGTGGCGCGTGGCAGGCATGGCCGGTCGGTATGGAGCGGATCCATCCCACGCACTGCGGCCGCTATTCCTGGAAGAAAGCCGCACGCACTACGACGAGCAGGTGCGCTACACCCTCGACCTGTCGACCGCGATGGACGGCCGAGACGGCTATCTGCCAGACGAGCAGACCCACATGCTGACCCCCAGCCGGGGCGACCTGATCGCGCAGACCACCGCCCGCATGGAGTTCAGCGCGGAACGGGACAGGCGGGGCATACTCGTCCGGGATGATCAAGGACAGGCCGTCACCCGTTCCGAGCCGGTCGCTCATCCCGCGCACTGGATGCGGGTGCGTGGCTACCGGACCGACCTGACCCAACCGCCCGGTCATGTCAGCGTCAGCGGCCGCCTGTATCCGGCACCCGCCCTGCCGCAGACCGCGCGGCCGTATCTGCGGCCGGCGGATGTGCCAGCGGGACGGACATGGAGCGCGGAGGAAGCCGGCCTGTTCCACCGGCTGGAGGGCGGCTACGAGTCGCTGTCCGGCGGGCCGGCGGGGGCACTGCCGTACGAGCTGGTACCGGGCGAGTCCGCCGGTCTGGGGCGCAACGCGTGCCTGCTCGACACACTCGCCCAGCTCGTCAACACGCACGCCGACACCAACTACCGGGCACTCGACCTCCACCAGCAGCTCATGGAATGGGGCTATCAGGATGACCTGGAGGGCGACAGCCTGGACTTCTACAGCGATGGCGGATACGCCCTGGCCGAGCACCTCGCCCAGACCCATGGGGTCCGCTTCCAGGCCTTCTCCTATGACACGGTGAACGGCCTGGCCGTGCACCCGCTGGTAGGCAACGCGGGCCCGGTACTCCACCTACTCAACGACCGCGGCCACTTCGCCCCCCTACACCCCCGCCAGGCCGACCCCGACCCCGCCCCCGAGCCCGCGGCCACCACACCGCCGGCCACGGGCACAGGCAACAACCTCACCGACACACTCGCCGACCTCAACCTCTCCCTCGGACCGGCCGGCCACGAGAACACCTCGATGAGCAACGCCCTGCTCAACACCTTCGCCGACCACCACCGCATGCCCCAGCCCGAGCCTGACACCACCCAGGCAGATCCCGAGCAGCCCGAACAGCCCTGGCAACGCCCCGAGGCATACACCGAAACCCCACTGGAACTCCTCAACGGCGCCCTATGGGAACACGCCTCCGACACGCTACGCCGTCCAAACACCACACAGGCCGACCGCGAGGTACTACTCCAGCTGCAGGACTACCTCCTAGGCCGTGTCCTGCCGATCAGTTGAGTCGTTGATACGACTATGGGGAGTAGGGGTGATCTGACTGACGGCCAGTGGGAGCGGCTTCGGCCGC
>NZ_JBFBFA010000129.1:1794-3127 GCF_040683915.1 Kitasatospora sp. NPDC093102
GTTGAGGGTGTGTGACTGGTCGTTGTTTGAGAACTGCACAGTGGACGCGAGCATCTGTGGCCAAGTTTTTAAGGGCGCACGGTGGATGCCTTGGCACTAGGAACCGATGAAGGACGTGGGAGGCCGCGATAGGCCCCGGGGAGCTGTCAACCGAGCTTTGATCCGGGGGTGTCCGAATGGGGAAACCCGGCAGTCGTCATGGGCTGTCACCCGCTGCTGAACACATAGGCAGTGTGGAGGGAACGCGGGGAAGTGAAACATCTCAGTACCCGCAGGAAGAGAAAACAACCGTGATTCCGGGAGTAGTGGCGAGCGAAACTGGATGAGGCTAAACCGTTTTGGTGTGAGACCCGGCAGGGGTTGCCAATGCGGGGTTGTGGGAATGAGCTTCAGTCGTCTGCCGGCGGCTGGGCGAGTCAGAAACCGTATGGGTAGTCGAAGGACATGCGAAAGGTCCGGCGTAGAGGGTAAGACCCCCGTAGACGAAATCTGTACGGCTTGCTTGCTCATCTCCCAAGTAGCACGGGGCCCGAGAAATCCCGTGTGAATCTGGCGGGACCACCCGCTAAGCCTAAATATTCCCTAGTGACCGATAGCGGATAGTACCGTGAGGGAATGGTGAAAAGTACCGCGGGAGCGGAGTGAAATAGTACCTGAAACCGTGTGCCTACAAGCCGTGGGAGCGTCGTTCATCAGCTTGCTGGTGGGCCGTGACTGCGTGCCTTTTGAAGAATGAGCCTGCGAGTTTGCGGTGTGTAGCGAGGTTAACCCGTGTGGGGTAGCCGTAGCGAAAGCGAGTCCGAATAGGGCGGTTGAGTTGCATGCCCAAGACCCGAAGCGGAGTGATCTAGCCATGGGCAGGTTGAAGCGCGGGTAAGACCGTGTGGAGGACCGAACCCACCAGGGTTGAAAACCTGGGGGATGACCTGTGGTTAGGGGTGAAAGGCCAATCAAACTCCGTGATAGCTGGTTCTCCCCGAAATGCATTTAGGTGCAGCGTCACGTGTTTCTTGCCGGAGGTAGAGCACTGGATAGGCGATGGGCCTTACCGGGTTACTGACCTTAGCCAAACTCCGAATGCCGGTAAGTGAGAGCGTGGCAGTGAGACTGTGGGGGATAAGCTCCATGGTCGAGAGGGAAACAGCCCAGAACACCGACTAAGGTCCCTAAGCGTGTGCTAAGTGGGAAAGGATGTGGAGTCGCAGAGACAACCAGGAGGTTGGCTTAGAAGCAGCCACCCTTGAAAGAGTGCGTAATAGCTCACTGGTCAAGTGATTCCGCGCCGACAATGTAGCGGGGCTCAAGCACATCACCGAAGTCGTGTCATTGCAGC
>NZ_JBFBFA010000130.1:0-3056 GCF_040683915.1 Kitasatospora sp. NPDC093102
ACCGGCGGGACAGGTGCCGGAGTGGCTCGATGCAGCAATTGTTGCCAGGTGGGGCCGCCCATCGACAAGACCCCCTCGCTACGATCCACCGTCGTGTTCACGGCTTGCCGGCGTCGATCCGCAGGGGCCGGCTGCCCGGCCGGCCAACGTGCTGAGCTGCGCAGATGTTACGGCCGGACTCGCGGGCGGGGTCGACGGGCGACCACTATCGTCCGTCGTGGACCTCTTTCCGTGTGAGTGGGCTCACGGTTTATGTCATGGTTTGTCCGGTTTGTCGGTCACTGGCCGAACTCGCACCGATGCTCTGGGTGCGGACGGTCCCCCCGGACTGAGGCCCGCGTCACACCGGAATGCGGGCCCCGCACGCGCTGTCGGCGCGGCCCTGCGTTCGTTGGACGGGCCCTCCGGTTCCGGGGGCGCCGACCTGCCCGGCGGTGCGTTCGGCCGTCCAGCGGCCTCGCGCATGCACATGTGCGGGCGGGGTGGCAGCGTGGAGGGGTCATGATCCGGATGCGCGGGGACGGCCTGGATGCACGGAGTGGACAACCACGCCCATGGGGGTGCGGAACCGGGCGGACCGGGGGAACACCGGTCCGCCCGGGGTGGGCCGCGCTCGCGGCTGTGGGTGCGCAGTGTCGCCGGGCAGGTGTTCCTGTGGATGCTGGTCGTGGTGCTGCTGCTGGTCACCGCGGCGCTGACGGCACTCATCCTGCAAGCCCGGAAGTACGCCGCGAGTGATTCCGAGAACCGCACACGCGCCGCGGCCATCACCTTGGCGCAGGTCCCCACGGTGGTGGCCGCTCTGGACAGCACCGACCCAACTGCGGTGCTGCAACCGCTGGCCCTGGACATCACGGACAAGGGCGGCTTCGACTACGTCGTGATCGCCAGCCCCGAGGGGATCCGCTACGCCCAGACCGCCCAGCCCGAGCTGATCGGACAGCGTCTCATCGGCCCGTACCAGCTGGCCCTCAAGGGGCCGATCACCCTCAGCTTCACCGCGCCCATCGGACGGGTCGTGGAGAGCAGCGCACCGGTCACCAGGCCGGACGGTTCGGTCGCCGGCCTGGTCCAGGTCGGCTACACCATCGCGCATGCGGGCAGTACGTTCAGTCAGCAGCTGCCGGTCCTGTTCGGCGGTGCGGTGGCTGCGGTGGCCGTGGGCACGGGCGGGGCGGTGCTGGTGCGGCGGCGGCTGCGCCGCCAGACGCACGGCCTGGGGCCGGCCGAGATGACGCGGATGTACGAGCACCATGACGCGGTGCTGCACGCGGTCCGTGAGGGCGTGCTGATCGTCGGCGGGGACGGACGGGCGGTGCTGGCGAACGACGAGGCCCGGCGGCTGCTGGACCTGCCGCCCGAGGTGGAGGGACGGCCGGTCACCGAGCTCGGGCTCGATCCCGGGCTGGCCGGGCTGCTGGCGTCCGGGCGGGCCGCCACCGACGAGGTCCACCCGGCCGAGGACCGGCTGCTCGCCGTCAACAACCGCCCCACCGCGCCGTACGGCGGCGGGCCCGGCAGCGTCGCGACCATCCGGGACACCACCGAGCTGCGGGCGCTGGCCGGGCAGGCCGAGGCGGCCCGCGCCCGGCTGAAGCTGCTCTACGACGCGGGTGCACGGGTCGGCACCACCCTGGACGTGGTGCGCACCGCGCAGGAACTGGCGGATGCGGCGATTCCCCGGTTCGCGGACTTCGCCACGGTCGAGCTGGCCGAGGCGGTGCTGCGCGGTGACGAGCCGCCCCCCGGCACGGGCATGGCGGGAGGCCCGCGGATCCGCCGGGTGGCCGCCGGCGGCATCCGGGACGACTGGCCGTTCCTCCCGGTGGGCTCGCAGATCGGCCCGCTGCCCGGCACCCCGGAGGCCACCGCCCTGGAGAGCGGGCACGCCACGCTGACGGCCGACCTGCACCGGGCACAGGCCTGGCAGGAGCGCGACCCGCAGACCGCCGAGCGAATCCTCGCGCACGGGGTCCACTCGCTGATCTCCGTCCCGCTGCGGGCACGCGGCCTGGCCCTGGGCACGGTCACCTTCTGGCGCGCCGACCAGTCCGAGCCCTTCGGGCAGGAGGACGTCACCTTCGCCGAGGAACTGGTCGCCCGCGCGGCAATGTGCATCGACAACGCCCGCCGGTACACCCGCGAGTACCGGATGGCCGAGGCACTGCAGCGCAGCCTGCTGCCCCGCGGGCTGCCCGAGCAGAGCGCCCTGGAAGCGGCCTACCGCTACCGGCCCGCCCAGCGAGGGGTCGGCGGCGACTGGTTCGACGTCATCCCGCTGCCCGGCTTCCGCGTGGCGCTCGTCGTCGGCGACGTCGTCGGCCACGGCCTGCACGCCGCCGCCACCATGGGCCGACTGCGCACGGCCGTACTCAACTTCTCCGCCCTCGACCTGCCCCCGGACGAACTGATCGCCCGCCTCGACGAACTGGTCGCCCACCTCGACCACGGCAGGGCCACCGACGACGAGGAGACAGCCGCCGTCACGGGCGCCACCTGCCTGTACGCGATCTACGACCCGGTCTCCGGACACTGCACCATGGCCCGCGCAGGCCACCCCCCGCCCGGACTGGTCCACACCGACGGCAGCGTGGAGTTCATCGACCTGCCCGCCGGCCCCCCGCTCGGCGTGGGCGGCCTGCCCTTCGAAACCACCGAACTCCAGCTGACACCCGGCACCACACTCGTCCTCTACACCGACGGACTCGTCACCAGCCGCGAACGCGACCTCGACAACGGACTCACCCTGCTACGGCATACCCTGACGCACACCCACACGAACGAGCCCCCGGACACCACCTGCCAGACCGTGTTCGACGCACTGGTCCCACCGAACCCGCGCGACGACATCGCCCTCCTCATCGCACGCACACGCCTCTTCGAACCCGACCAGATCGCCACCTGGGACGTCCCACACGACTTCGCCGCCGTCTCCCGCATCCGCAACCAATGCGCCGACCAACTGACCACCTGGGGCCTGGAGGACCTGACCTTCACCACCGAACTGATCCTCAGCGAACTCATCACCAACGCCATCCGCTACGGCACCGAACCCG
>NZ_JBFBFA010000131.1:0-2942 GCF_040683915.1 Kitasatospora sp. NPDC093102
ACGGCCGCGCTGGAGCTGGCCCTCGGTGACGTGGTGGCCCGGCACGAGAGCCTGCGCACGCTGATCGCCGAGGAGGACGGCACCCCGTACCAGCGCGTCCTGTCGGCCGAGGAGGCCGTGGTCCCGCTCGACACCCGGGACTGCCCCGCCGACGAGGTGGCCGCCACGGTGGCCGGGCTGTGCCGCCACGCCTTCGACCTGCGCACCGAACTCCCCCTCCGGGCCGCCCTGTTGCGGATCTCGGCCGAAGAACACGTACTGGTCCTGGTACTGCACCACATCGCCAGCGACGGCTGGTCCCTCGGCCCGCTGGTCCGCGACCTCACCGGCGCCTACGCGGCCCGCGCCGAGGGCACCGCCCCCGGCTGGGCGCCGCTGCCCGTCCAGTATGCCGACTACGCGCTCTGGCAGCGCGAGCTGCTCGGCGAGGAGGCCGACCCCGAGAGCCTGGCGGCCCGCCAACTCGCCCACTGGCGCGAGACCCTGGCGGACCTCCCGGACGAGGCGACGCTGCCGCTGGACCGCCCCCGCCCGCCCGTCGCCTCCCACCGCGGCGACCGGGTGGCGCTCACCCTCGGCGCCGAGTGCCACCGCGAGTTGACCGCGCTCTCCCGGGCCCACCGGGTCACCCTGTTCATGACGGTGCAGGCGGCCCTCGCCGCGCTGCTCACCCGCCTCGGCGCGGGTACCGACATCCCGATCGGCTCGGTGGTGGCCGGGCGCTGCGACGAGGCGCTGGACGACCTGGTCGGGTTCTTCGTCAACACCCTGGTGCTGCGCACCGACACGTCCGGCAACCCGAGCTTCGCCGAGCTGCTCGGCCGGGCCCGGGAGACCGCCCTCGGCGCCTACGCCCACCAGGACGTGCCCTTCGAGCGCCTGGTGGAGGAACTCAGGCCGGCCCGCTCGCTCGCCCGCCACCCGCTGTTCCAGGTCATGCTGGTGCTCCAGAGCAACGAGCAGGCCGAGCCGGCCACGGCGGGCCTGCACATCGAGCCCCTCGCGGCGGGCACCGGCTCCGCCAAGTTCGACCTCAGCCTGATCGCCGAGGAGTCCTTCGGCCCCGACGGCGAGCCCGCCGGGATCGACTGCGCCCTCGACTACGCCACCGACCTCTTCGACCGGGAGACGGTCGAGGCCGTCGCCGTCCGCTTCGGCCGGCTGCTGGCGGCGGTGGTCGCCCGGCCCGAGCTGCCGATCGGCCGGATCGAGCTGCTGTCGGCCCAGGAGCCGGCCGCGCTCCCGACCGCCGGGGGCGCCCTGCCGGACGAGGTCCCGCTGCTGCCCGCCGCCTTCGCGGCCCAGGCCGCCCGCACCCCGGAGGCCGTCGCCCTGGTCTGCGGCGACACCGCGCTGACCTTCGCCGAGCTGAACGCCCGGGCCGACCGGCTGGCCCACCGCCTGCGGGCCGCGGGCGCCGGCCCGGAGTCGGTGGTCGCCCTCGCCCTGCCACGCTCGGCGGAGACGGTGGTCGCCATGCTCGCCGTGCACAAGGCCGGCGGCGCCTACCTGCCGCTGGACGCCGAGTACCCGGCCGAGCGCACCGCCCACATGCTCGCCGACGCCCGCCCGGCGCTCGCCCTCACCGACGGCCGCTGGCCGCTGCCGGAGGTGCTGGCCGGCCTGCGCACCCTGGACGTCGCCCCGCCGTCCGAGGACTCCGAGGCCGGCGCGCCCGACCCGGCATGGAGCGCCCCCGACCCGGGCGACGCCGCCTACGTCATCTACACCTCCGGCTCCACCGGCCGCCCCAAGGGCGTCGTGGTACCGCACGGCGCCGTCGCCGCCCTGCTGGCCGCCCACCGCGCCACCCTGATCCGGGGCACCGAGGAGGCCCACGGCCGGCAGCGGATCGCGCTCACCGCCTCGCTCTGCTTCGACGCTTCCCTGGAGCCCGTGCTCTGGATGTTCGCCGGACACGAGCTGCACCTGATCGGCGACGAGCTGCGCCGCGACCCGGCCGCCCTGGTCCGCCACACGGCCGCCGCAGGCATCGACGCCCTGCACGTCACCCCGTCGTACACCGAGCAGCTGATCGAGGAGGGGCTGCTGGACGCACCCGCGCCGCGCCTCCTGCTGCTCGGCGGCGAGGCCGTCGGCCAGGCACTGTGGCAGCGGCTGCGGGAGCACCCCGACACCGCGGGCCACAACTTCTACGGCCCGACCGAGGCCACCGTCTACGCGCTGACCCAGCCGTTCGACGCGGTGGAGCGCCCCGGTCTCGGCGGCCCGATCGCCGGCGTGCGGGCGTACCTCCTGGACGAGTACCTCAACCCCGTCCCGGCCGGCGTGCCGGGGGAGCTGTACCTGGCCGGCGGCGGTCTGGCCCGTGGCTACCTGGCGCGGCCGGGCCTGACGGCGGAGCGCTTCGTGGCCTGCCCCTTCGAGCCGGGTGTGAGGATGTACCGCACCGGGGACCTGGTGCGCCGCACCCGCGACGGCGGCGTGGAGTACCTGGGCCGCACCGACCACCAGGTGAAGATCCGCGGCTTCCGCATCGAACTCGGCGAGATCGAGCAGGTGCTGGCCCGCCACCCCGCCGTCCGCCAGGCCGTGGTCACCGTCCGGGAGAGCGACACCGGCGACCGGCGGTTGGTCGCCCACTGCACCGTGGGTCAGGAGTCGCCCGAACTCGCCGTCGAGCTGCGGCGGTTCGCCGCCGAGTCACTGCCCGGCTACATGGTGCCGGCCGCCGTCGTCCTGCTCGACGCCCTGCCCCTGACGGGCAGCGGCAAGGTCGACCACCGGGCGCTGCCCGAACCGGACTTCGGTGCGCTGTCCGCCGGCCGTGCGGCGCGCACGCCGCAGGAGGAGATCCTGTGCGGGCTGTTCGCGGAGGTGCTCGGGCTGGAGGCGGTCGGGATCGACGACGACTTCTTCGAGCTGGGCGGCCACTCGCTGCTGGCCACCAAGCTGCTCAGCCGGGTGCGGGCGGCGCTGGG
>NZ_JBFBFA010000132.1:0-2564 GCF_040683915.1 Kitasatospora sp. NPDC093102
GATCAGTCGGGTAGCGGGGACGCATTACTGCGTCCCCGCCCCCTCAGAACCGTGCAAGCAGCTGTTCACCGCACACGGCTCAAGCAAGCCCCGAGGGCTCGCGGGCCGGAGAAGGCGCTGGACTCGTCAGCTCGGCGGCTCCGTCCGCCGTCGACAATGGGTGTGGAGAAGACGGATTCGCTGATCGCCCGGCGTGCTCCCGCCGAGGAAGACGACGTACTGCTTGGAGATCGCCTTCCTGATGACGACCCGCCACGTCTCCCATTCCTGGGGACTTCTCGGCGGGTGGTCGGCGTGCAGCAGGAGTCCTCCGCAGACCGGGCAACGACCGCGCTGAGCCTGAAGCAGGCGCACAGTCATGCCGTCGACCGGCGGCGGGGGTCCCTTGCGACGCCGCTCGGCCCAGTACGACTCCAGGGCCGGGTCGTCCGGAGACGCCCTGCCCTTGACCAACTGGTGCCGGACGATCTTCGTCCAGGAGAACTTGAGCAGGTAGGCACCGCTGTCGCGGTCGCCGAACACCCACCGGTCCTTCCTGGCCTTGTTGAACCTGCCGAAGTACCTGCTGGAGACCCAGTGCTTCGGCTTGTTCGGGTGGCTGTGCTTGGCCCACTTGTAGGCGAGCGTCCACACGTAGTTGTCCAACGCAGTGAAGATCTCGCTGGACACCACCGTCCGGTAGTAGGCCGACCAGCCCCGCACGATGGGGTTGATCTTCTTGAGCACGGCCGCAGCGTTGGCCCCTCGCAGGGCCAGCATCTCGGCGTGCAGCCGTTCCCGGATCCGTCGTTGCGCCGCTGTGCTCGGCTTGATCAGCAGTTTGCCGTGGTACCGGCGGACGTTGAACCCCAGGAAGTCGAACCCGCTCTCCGCGTGGACGATGCGCGTCTTGTCCTCGTGGAAGGCGAGTCCCCTGGGCGTCAGCCATGCGGCCAGCCGTTCCTTGACCTGTTCGGCCTGCTCACGGCTGGTGCACATCGCGACAAAGTCGTCTGCGTACCGCACCAGCACGGGACTTCCGCTCTGTGCACTGCCGGCGTCTCTGCCGGTGGTGTAGTAGCGGACCCCTGCGGCTTCCTCCATCCCGTGCAGGGCCACGTTGAAGAGCAACGGGCTGATCACCCCGCCCTGCGGAGTTCCCTCCTCGGTCGGGGCGAACCGACCCCGATCCACCATCCCGGCCTTCAGCCACTGGCGGACCAGTCCCCGGGCGGGGAAGGTGCCGAGCGCGGCCATGAGCCGGTCGTGGTCGATGCGGTCGAACGCCGCCGTCAGGTCCGCGTCGAGCACCCACACGCGCTGCGGGTTCTTCCCGTTGAGCGTGGAGTAGATGGCCCCGATCGCGTCGTGACAGCCGCGGCCGGGCCGGAAGCCGTACGACTTCGGCTCGAACCGCGCTTCCCACTCGGGTTCCAGCGCGCCCAGTGCCACAGCCTGCAGGCACCGGTCGACGATCACGGGAATCCCGAGCCCGCGCTTCTTCGTGGTCCCCGGTTTGGGGATGAACACCCGCTTGACGGGCTTGGGAGTCCACGGTCGGGCACGGTGCTGGACCCAGTGGGCCAGAGCGGCCTTGGACTGGGGAAGTAGCACCACCTTTCCGTCGACTCCCGCCGTCGCGCGTCCTGCGTTGATCTCCGTGACCCGCCGCACGCTCATGAGCGTGTTCGAGCGGGACCGGAGCATCAGCTTCTGCAAGTTGCGGACCTTCTTCAGGTCCCCTGCCTGCGATGCCGTGAAGATCCTCTGCCGCAGACGCCGTACGTCCTCCTCGACCCGGCGCCAGTCGATCGACGCCCAGTCCAGATCTTCGCCCTCGGGTCCGTTCACCGTCGCGGCAGCGGTCGGGACGGTCGAGACCGTTCCGACCGCATCCGGCATGGTGTCCAACTTGTCCCTCGGTTCCGTCGTCCTTGCCAGTGAGTCCGCACAGGCTCACCCGGCCCACGTCAGCACCCTTTCGGGTCCGGGCAGCACACCCGTATCCGGACGGTTATGCGGGGCGATCGGCGGAGAGGCCGATCATGCTGCCCCGGGTTCCCGTTTCCTTTCGGCTTCCGGCATTGGCTTCTTGGGCCATCCTGTTCCCGCTGGGGAGTTGAGTCTTCCTCACGGTCGGCCGACCGGACCACGACGGCCCGGACCCCAACGGGGTTTCCACGTTCCACACGAATGAGATACGACCGGGGTGGGTGCTCCCTTTACCCCGAGGCGGCGGTGTCCACCTGGCCGGAGTGACCTCTGCCGGCCAGCGCCTGCCGCTTCTCAGCGGCCAGCCATGCACCCCACTGGAGCTTTCCATCGGCGGGGCTTGGGATCACGAGGCATCATCGGGAGTTCACTTGCGTTCACCCGTCCGGTCTTCCCCTTGCCGGTAACTCCCGGATGGAACGGGAGTCCTTGGGCTTTCCCCTGAGCTTCGCACCACGCCGTTACCGGCATCGCACGTCAAGGGCGGGGACGGGTCATACGGACACGGACCCGTGACTGCACCTACGGCCCCACCATCAGCCGCCTCTCCAATCGGTCAGTCCACTCAAATTCGTGCGACTTCGTGTCGCACG
>NZ_JBFBFA010000133.1:0-2374 GCF_040683915.1 Kitasatospora sp. NPDC093102
ACGCCGACCTCAGCCCGCTGCTCAAGGAGCTCCGCGAGCTGAGCGAGGCCCAGGTGGAACTGCCGCCGCTGATCGCCCAGACCGGCAAGATGACGTCCAGGGAACGGGAGTCACGGGCCCGGCTGTACGAGGCCAGCCTCCTGATCGGGCAGAGCGTCATGGGTGAGGTCGCCGCCGAACTCGCCCACCGGCAGAAGCACCTGGAGGCCACCGCGAGCCTCCTCCCGCTCGATCCCGAACGGTACCGGCAGCTGCTGCGCACGGTGCAGGAATCCGAACGCGAACTCGCCCTGCAGATCTCGCTCGGTGTGGGAGCGGAGAAGAAGATCAAGCTGATGTTCGACGGACTGGAGCGCCTGGCGGACGCGCCGGTGATCCCTGGCCGCAGCTTCACGCGGCTCGAACGGAGCGTGTTCAAAACTCGGGCGAAGCTCTCCAGGGCCGCCGTCACGATCGAGCGGGAGGGCGGTGTCTGGGGCTACCTCTGGGAGATCGACCTCGCCAAGAAGCCGATGTCGATCCGTGCCTATCCCGCCGAGGAGCTCTTCTCCCGGCTGGATGTCGCCGAGGGTGCGGCCCTGCACGAGGTCGAGCGGAGCATGGCGCGCAAGTTGCGCGAGACCATTGCCTGGTCCGACCGGCTCGGCCGCCTCACGGCCAAGGACCTGACCGAGCACCTGGCGGCGTTGCAGTCGGCGGAGTCGCTGGAGCTGATCAAGGGCGGTGGCGCCACGACGAGTGGGAGGGTCTTGGACCTCCTTGCCCTCGACGCGAGAAGCCACTTGATCGGAGACGCCCGCGAGGTGCGGGAGTTCCGGGCCGAGTTGCGGGCCGAGGCCAGGACGGTTCTCGCGGCGTCGATCGACCACCGGCTGGAGCAGGCCGAGCAACGGACGGAGCGGGGCAGCCTCCTGGGGGCGACTGTCGTCGGCGGTCCGGATCCGCACGAGTTCTTCTCCGAGACGTTCGCGGGCGCCAGGACCCTGGTGAGCACCGGCCTGCTGACAGCCGCCGAGGCCGTGGAGGTCCTCCAGGCGAAGGACCCCAACGGCAGGTTCCCGAAGGCCATGTCGGCCCGGGAACCGCTGAGGACCTTCATCACCGATCTGCTGCCCGATCTCCTCAAGCTGGTCGAGAAGGGTTCCTACATCACCACCAGCGAGCGGGTGTTCAAGGACTTCGCGGACCGGATGACCGCGTTCGCCGGCAACGAGCCGACGGACGATCACCGGATAGCGCTCACCGCCGGACTGGAGATCTACCGCGACGCCCTGCTCAGCAACGGCAAGGCCCTCGAAGACCTCAAGGAACTGCGTCCGCTCGTCGAACAGGCCGTTCTCGGGAGCAAGGACCGCTTCGACAAGATCTTCTACGAGTTCACCACGGCGGAGCACAATCCCGGGCTCACACCGGACGCCGCCCAAGCGGAGCTCTGGGAGCGCATCGCGGCCCAGTACCGGGGGGCAGGCCTGGGCATGGTGCTGGACGGGCGGATCGGGCTGTTGGACCTCGCCGGCTTCTGCGCGGAAGGAGCGCTGCTGGCGTCCTCGGTCGACGGGGGGAGGGCCTATGCGGACCTCGTCGACGTCTTCATGCTCAACCGCCCGGAGACCGGTTACGCCACCGAGGGCCTGAACGTGCTGGCCGCGGCCGCGTTGCGATCGGCTGCCGAGGACCTTCCTGACCCGCGGACGACGGACCGGACGCGGCGCCGGCTCGACTTCCTGGAATCCGTGCTGATGGAGCAGGGGCGCGACAGCGGGTTGCTGGTGGAGGCGGCCGCGCTGATCCGGGACGATCTGGACTGGGCCGGCCGGAGCGACGCGAGCGAGACCGACGTGCTCGAACGGCTCGACCGGATGTCCGGAGCGGGCCTGAGGCTGGTGTCCGAGGGGCTGATGGACATCGAGCAGTTCGGCGCCCGGCTCGACCACCTGGCCGGGTTCCGGCACGCCGGGACCGGATCGGGGCCGGACTTCGAGGCCCGGATCGAGGGCCTCCGTCAGCGCGCCGTCTACGCCTCGGTCGAGCACAGAGTCGGGCAGGGCACCAACATCCACCTGCTCAACGCCGGCGACATGCTGCTGCAGCTGATCAAGGTCGCCGACGGACTCACCTCGGCCGAAGCCGGACCGTATCGGGTCGAGCCCGAAGCGCTCTTCGCACTGACGACGCGGATGACCGGCCTCTCGCCGGCTCCCAAAGACTCCCACTTCGCCCAGGAAGGGGTCTTCGGTATGGCCGACGCGGTTCTGCGCTATCACACCGCGGAGCCGGGCCCGGCGAAGGAGGCGGCGTTCGAGCAGTGGTTCATCGCGCTCGAAGGGTTCGGAATCCGTCTGCTCGACTACGATCCCGGGCTGGCCTCCTGGGC
>NZ_JBFBFA010000134.1:0-2119 GCF_040683915.1 Kitasatospora sp. NPDC093102
CAGATATGACAAACGTGTCTATGTCTTCCTCGGCACGGTCACGGTCGCCGCCCTGGCCATCTGGCTCCGCTCATGATCGACCGGACAGAACCTAGAGCCCGAACCAGACGGCCCCTGCCCTGCCCCGCTGCGCCTGGCCGAACTGGCCGCGCACCACTTCGACTCACCGCTGACCGTCCTGCACCCAGGCGAGCCACCACACAACTTCGGCCCCGAACACGGCCAGCGCCGCTACATCGCCCTCGACCCCGACACCGGCCACTACCGCCCCACCACCCCCAACACCACCGTCCCCGACGCCCCTGACCCCGCCGCCGCCCCGACACCCGAAGCCCTCACCCTCCCCACCACCGCCCTCCCACCCGCCCACTCCGCTATGGAGATCGACCCCCAACCGGACACCGAGCCCCACCGGACCGAAGCAGCCACGGAGCACGCCCCCACGACACACCAGAGCCCCGACCAAGCAGACGCGATCAGATACCGCCAGCGGATCAGCAACGAACGAGTAGACCCCCTGTCGATTCGACGACACTCACACGCCGAACGTCCCGCGCCCCACGACACTCGAACCCCGGCGCAACGACGACGCGGCTTTCGGAGCTCCGGCACCATCGAGGTCCCGGCCGGTCTCCCCCACAGAGAGGCTTCGGTCGATGACATGTCCGATCGAGCGCCCTCGGCACCGCAACCAGCCGTTGAGCCATCCCCCGGCCCGTCTCGGCCCCCGGCCCAACCGGCCGATGCCATCGTTCCGCCACACGCCGTCAGCAGCACGGAGGACACCGTGATGACGGAAGCCGACCAGCACCAACAAAACCACCTCTCATCCGATCTTGCCACGCCCGACGACAGCACCCCCACGGAAAGCTCGAACCCCGGCCGAATGCGGCACACCGATGACACAGGACCCGCTCGCACCCGGCGATCGTGGCGCCGCGAGCCCTACCGCACGGACGCGACCGCCCACCGCCGCCGGTCGTCCGTCACCGACCCGCTGCCGACCAACACCCTGGACGGGCTCGACGAGGACTTCTTCCGCGCCGCCGCACAGCCCCACACCACACAGCCACCCGCCGCACAACCCCACACCACGCCGGCCGCCCGGTCGACCTGGCCCCACCTGAACACGGGCTTGAGGGGCCTGCTGCGCCGCGTCATCCCGCGGACGGCCGGTACGCCTGCCCCCGCACCGAACCATCCGGAAAACGCGTCGGCCGCGCCCGCCCCCGCACCGAACCATCCGGGAAACACGGGGAACTCGTCGGCCACGGTACCGCTCCCGATCACGATGGCCTCCAATGGCATCCTGCTCCTGCTCGCCGAGCAGCCAGGCGGGACTCCCCAGCTGCTGCCCGTGTTCTCCGAGCAGGCCGTGCGGCACCTGATCGACGCCCGTACCCGAGTCCTGCCACCGGGGGCATCGCCAGCCTCGCACCCGTTCGCCGCCACCTTCGGAGCCCCGCACGACCCGCTCGCCTACCGCAGTTACGAGCAGAGCATCGCGTGGCTGGCCTCCACCTTGGGGACACCGGTGCGCTACCTGCCGCACCCGAACGAGCCACGCGCCGCCCACGGCCTGTACCAGGCCAACCCCGACGGCACCCGGGTACCCGTCTTCATCGCCGACCTCCTGGAGTACTTCTGGCTACCCGACCTCCGACAGAACGCTTTCAGCGGCGAGGCACTCGATCATGTGAACCGATCCCTCCAGGAAATTCTTCGCGGCGCCAACGAAGCACGAATTCATTTCGATGACGAATCATCCATGCAAATCCTCACCCATTTCAGCCACCGCATAACCGAGGAAATCGCGAGAGAAGGCGAGACCATCGGGATTCCGGCACGCGGCACCCGTTTGGACTAACCTCAATACCAGTGACTTAAGAGTCCCAGGCTCGTGGAACTTTGCCCGGAGGGTTAATCGGGGCGGTCCGGTAGTGGGGCGCGATGGTGACTGCTTTGGCCGGGTCGCGGGTGGGTTGGGGCCAGTGCCGGTGTTCGCTGCGTTTGACGCCGAAGTTGACCCTGTTGCCCAATTGATCTCACGCTGCAAGGTCGAGGGCTGCGAGTCGGGAGATGCGGGTGCGGGCGAGGGGGGTTTCGTTCCACCAGGCGT
>NZ_JBFBFA010000135.1:0-2082 GCF_040683915.1 Kitasatospora sp. NPDC093102
GAGACCGACCCCGCCGAAGCCGGCCGCCAGATCGTCGAGACCTTCGGCCACCGCCCCTTCGACCTCACCGAAGGCCGCCTCCTGCGCGCGATGACCATCCGCCTCGGCGACGACGACCACCTCCTCGCCCTCGCCCTGCACCACATCGTCATCGACGGCTGGTCCATGGGCGTCCTCGTTGACGAACTCCGCCACCTCTACACCGGCGACACCCTCACCGAACTCACCCTCCAATACGCAGACTTCGCCCTCTGGCAGCAGAACCGTCTCACCGGCGACGCCCTCGACACCCACCTCGACTACTGGCGCACCCAGCTCGCCGGACTCGAAACCCTCGAACTCCCCACCGACCGCCCCCGCCCCCGCATCCGCTCCGGCGCCGGCGCCACCCACACCTTCACCGTCCCCGCCACCACCGCCAACGCCCTGCGGGAACTCGCCGCCCGCAACAACGCCTCCCTCTTCATGACCGGCCTCGCCGTCTTCCAGCTCGTCCTCGCCCGCTGGAGCGGCCAGAACGACATCACCGTCGGCGTCCCCATCGCCGGCCGCAACCGCACCGAACTCGAAAACCTCGTCGGCTTCTTCGTCAACACCCTCGTCCTGCGCACCGACCTCACCACCGACGCCACCTTCACCCAGACCCTCGACCAAGTCCGCCAGACCACCCTCGACGCCTACACCCACCAAGACCTCCCCTTCGAACGACTCGTCGAAGACCTCACCCCCGACCGCGACCTCAGCCGCAACCCCCTCGTCCAAGTGGGCTTCAGCGTGGAGAGCGCGTCCTCGGAGCCGTGGGAGATCCCGGGGCTCTCCCTGCGGCAGGTCCCGGTGAGCTCGAAGGTGTCGAAGGTCGACGTGTCGGTGTTCCTCACCGAGGAGGCGGACGGCAGCCTCTCCGGTGAGGCGACCTTCGCGACCGAGCTGTTCGACCGGGCCACCATCGAGCGCCTCGCCGGCCACTTCGTCACCGCACTCGCCGACGTCTGCCGCGACCCCGAGCAGAAGCTCGGCGAAGTCCGCCTGCTCACCGACGCCGAACTCCACCAGATCCTCGACGAGTTCAACGACACCACCGTCGACTACGCCGACGACACCACCATCCACCGCCTCTTCGAGGAGCGGGTAGCGCTCGCCCCGGAGGCGGTCGCGGTGGTGCACAGCGACACCTCGCTGACGTACGCCGAGCTGAACGGGCGGGCCAACCGCCTCGCCCACCACCTCATCGACCAGGGCGTCACCACCGACACCCTCGTCGCGATCTGCCTCGACCGCAGCCCGGACATGATCACGGCGCTCCTCGCCGTCCTCAAGGCCGGCGGCGCCTATCTCCCCCTCGACCCGGAGAATCCGGCGCAGCGGCTCGCGTTCATGCTGGAGGAGACCGAGGCCCCGCTCGTCCTCACCCACTCCCGGCTGGTGCCACGTCTGGCGCACACCGGAACCCCGCTCGTCCCGCTCGACGAGCTGTCCCTCGACGACCGGCCGGTCACGGATCCGGTCATGCCGACCGGCGCCCGCGACCTCGCGTACGTCATCTACACGTCCGGCTCCACCGGCACCCCCAAGGGCGTTCAGATCGAGCACCGCTCCGTCTGCCGCCTGATCACCAACAACTGGTTCCACACCATCACGGCCGGCGACGTCGTCTCGCAGATCCTGAACTTCGCCTGGGACTCCTTCGCCCTCGAGTGCTGGCCGGTCCTGACGTCCGGCGCGACGCTGGCGATCCTGGGCCCGAAGGTCCTCGGCGGCAGCGAGCCCTTCGCGGAGGCCCTCGCCCGGCACTCCATCACGACGTCCCTCATCCCGACGCCGTTGTTCAACCAGTACCTGGTGGAGCGCCCGGACCTGCTGAAGGATCTGAAGTCCGTCTTCTACGGCGGCGAGGCCGGCGACCGCTCGATCGCGGACGCCCTGCTCTCAGGGCCGTACGCCCCCGCCCGGCTCGCGCACCTCTACGGTCCGACGGAGGCCGGTGTGGTCGCCACCTGCCTCGTGGTGGACGAGGACCGGCCGGACACGACGTCGATGCCGATCGGCCGCCCAATCTCCAACACCGGCAACCTGGTGGTGGAC
>NZ_JBFBFA010000136.1:0-2032 GCF_040683915.1 Kitasatospora sp. NPDC093102
CCAGGTTGAGCAGGGTGGACTTGCCGCAGCCCGAGGCGCCGAGCAGGGTGACGAACTCGCCGGGGGCGACATCGAGGGTGATGTCGTCCAGGACGTGGGTCCGGGCGCCGGGGCGACCGAAGGACTTGTGCACGTGCGAGATCCGGACGGCGGGCGCGCCGCCGCGGGCGTCGGCGACGGGGGTGTTGGCCTCGGTGGTCAGTGCCGGGGGCATCCGGGCACCTCCTGCGTGAGTGGTCATGGGCCCCTCCTCGCCCGCTGGTGGGCGAGGAGGGAAAGGTCAGGGCCGTGGCCCGGGCCCCGCCCGCCTCGGTGGGCATCGATCGGGGATCGATCGGGCGGGCGGGGGCCGGACCGCGGAGTCGGGCCGAACAGCGGTGCTGCGGGCGTTACTTGGCGCCGAGTCCGGCGTCCGCCACGAGGGCCTGGCCCTGTGCCGCGAGGACCTTGTTCAACAGGGTGAGGTCGTAGATGCCGTTCAGGTTCGGCTTCTTGAGGAGCCCGGCGGTGACGGCGTGGTCGGACTCGGCCTGGAGGGTGTTCGCCAGCGGGTCGTCCAGGAAGTCGATGTCGGCCCAGGCCGGGTCGAGGACGGCGGGCTCCAGGGCGTTGCCGGCCTCCTTCCTGATCGCCTCGTTGGCGTCGGCCTTGGCCTTGTCGGGCTCGGCCTTGATGAAGGCGTTGGTCTTCACCGAACCGCGCAGCACGGCCTCCACCACGTCCGGGTGCTCCTTGAGGAACTTCTGCGAGACGATGATGTTGGTGATGACGAACTTCTTGTCGGGCCAGACGTCCTTCTCGTTGAGCAGGACCTTCGCGCCGAGCGTGACCAGCTTGGAAGCGGTGGGCTCGGGCACCCAGGCGCCGTCGACGGAGCCGGACTTGTAGGCGTCGGGGGTGACCTTGTTGTCGGTGCGGACCACCGAGACGTCACCGGCGCCGGAGGCCGCGTCGACCTTGTAGCCCTTGCCCGCGAGGTAGTTGAGCAGGGCGACGTCCTGGGTGTTGCCGAGCTGCGGGGTGGCGATCTTCTTGCCCTTGAGGTCGTCCAGGGAGGCGATCTTGTCCGGGTTGACGACCAGCTTGACGCCGCCGGAGGCCGAACCGCCGATGATCTTCAGGGACTTGCCGTCGGACTTGGTGTAGCCGTTGATCGCGGGGGAGGGGCCGATCCAGCCGATGTCGATGGAGCCGGCGTTGAGCGCCTCGATCTCGGCCGGGCCCGCGTTGAAGACCTGGGTCTTGACCTGGGTGGAGCCGAGCTCCTTCTGGAATATGCCTTCCTGGAGGCCGACCAGCGGGGTGCCGTGGGTCAGGTTGGCGAAGTAGCCGATCCTCACGGTGTCCGCGGACAGCTTCGCGCCGGAATCCCCGGCGGCGGCCGCGGCGTTGGGCTTGGCGTCGGAGGACTTGTCGTTGGACTTGGAGCCGTAGCCGCAGGCGGAGAGCAGCGCCACCGCGGTCAGCCCGGCCGCGGCGGCAGCGGCGGAGCGTCTGATCCGTCCGGCGCCGGGGCGGACGGGCCTATGTGCGGACGGGCTGTGCGGAAGTGCCGGGAGAGATGCCATGGTGAAGTCCAGTTCGTTGACGGACCGTCAGGAGCCGGTCTCGGGGACGTGGCGGCCGCCCGTCGGGGCGGCCGGGGATCGCAACTCAGCGCTGCCGACCCGCACATCGGGTCAGGCCGCCCTGGCCGCTGCCGAGGACGCCGCTGCCGATGCGGCCGCCTTCCTTGTCCATGCCCGAGAACGCCTCGTTGGGCATCAGACCCAGTCCTCCTCTTCGGGTGCGTCGGTGGTGCGTACGGTTTCGAAGGCCTCGCCCGCCATTCCGGCGGTGAGGGTGGTGCCGTCGGCCGGGTCGATCAGCAGGAACGATCCGGTGCGGCGGTTGTCGGTGTAGCTGTCGAGTGCCAGCGGTTCGGCGGTGCGCAGGACGACGTGGCCGATGTCGTTGACGTTCAGTCCCTGGGCGCCGGAGCGCTGTTGGAGCGTGTCGATGTCGATGCGGTAGGAGATCTCCTTGACCAGCG
>NZ_JBFBFA010000137.1:0-1985 GCF_040683915.1 Kitasatospora sp. NPDC093102
CCCCTCCCGCACCGCGCACACCCACCACAACGTCCCCGCGCACCATGACACTTCCTCTGACCGACCTCCCAGAGCCGGGCGTGTAACGAATTAGGGGCTCCCCTGTCGCTTCCGTGGGTCGCTGACCAGGGCTGATACGCAGAACACGCCGTATCCCGGCTACGTTTCGACTTGCGAAGATACGAAACGGAAGAACCTGGATACGGCGTGCAATCTGCAAGGATATGGACTCGGCTGCTCGGTGTCGAAAAGACCGTGATCGAGTCGGTGGAGCCCGAGGAGTCCGGTCCGGACGGGGACGGCCCCGAGAGCGTGCTGATCGTGGTGCACGCCCGTCCGGCGAAGGGCCGCCGCCAGCGGTGCGGGATCTGCGGACTGCGATCCGCCAAGTACGACAACGGCGAGGGCCGCCGACGCTGGCGGGCCCTGGACCTGGGCACCCTTCGGGCGGTGATCGAGGCGGACGCGCCGAGGGTGTCCTGCCCCGAGCACGGCGTGACGGTCGCCTCCGTGCCGTGGGCCCGCCACGGCACCGGGCACACCCTGGCCTTCGACGACACCGTGGCCTGGCTGGCCACGCACTGCTCGAAGACCACGGTGGTCCAGTTGCTGCGGATCGGCTGGCGCACGGTCGGCGGGATCTGCGCCCGCGTGTGGGCGGATGTCGAACAGCGCGTGGACCTGCTCGCGGGGCTGACCCGGATCGGCATCGACGAGATCTCCTACAAGCGCCACCACAAGTACCTGACCGTGGTGGTCGACCACGACAGCGGCCGGCTCGTATGGGCGGCGGCCGGACGGGACAAGGAGACGCTGCGGTCCTTCTTCGAACTGCTCGGCCCTGAACGCTCCGCGAGAATCACCCACGTCAGCGCGGACGCCGCCGACTGGATCGCCACCGTCGTCGCCGAGCGCTGCCCGCAGGCGGTGCGGGTGATAGACCCGTTCCACACCGTGCAGTGGGCAACCGACGCGCTCGATGCCGTACGCCGCGAGATCTGGAACGCCGAGCGCGCCGGCAAGGGACGCGCCACCCCGGGCTCCAAATCACTGAAGAAGGCCCGCTGGGCCCTGTGGAAGAACCCCGAGGACCTCACCGAACGCCAGCGCGCGCAACTGGAGTTCGTCGCGAAGGCCCACCCGGTCCTGCACCGCGCCTACCTGCTCAAGGAAGGCCTTCGCCTGGCACTGAAGTCCGGCCCCGACACCCCCGAGGCCCTGCGCGACTGGGTGTCCTGGGCCCGCCGCTCGCGACTGGAGCCCTTCGTCAAGCTGCAACGGGCCATCGTCAAGCACTGGGACGCCATCACGGCGGCGGCCGAGCACTCCATGAGCAACGGGCTCGTGTAGAGCATGAACACCAAGATTCGGCTGATCGCCCGCATGGCCTTCGGCTTCAAGGACCCCGCAGCGCTCATCGCACTCGCCATGCTCAGCCTCGGCGGCCACCGACCCCACCTACCAGGCCGTCAAGCCGCATGAACCCACCCACGGAAGCAACAGGAGAGCCTTAAAAAAATCAAGCTAACCGTTGCCGCCGCTGCGTGAGCCGCGTCCGCCCGCCCGGCCTCGGCGGCCAGGTGCTCGTCCATCTCCGCATCGAGTGCGGCCTGCATCAGCTGCTGCGTGATCAGTGGCAGCAGCCCGTCCTCCGCCCAGCAGCTTCAACCCGCCGGCCCGCACCCGGTCCCGGGCCAGCAGCGTGAGCGCGTCCAGCAGGTCCAGGCTCAGCCCGTCCCCGCCGGCCCCGTCCCCAATGGTGCTTCCGATCGTCGTCACCCCCGCACCGTCGGGGTTCCCGCTGGCCGAGGCAAGCGACACGCCGTCAGCAGCCTCGAACGAGTGAGTGGTTGTGGTGGTCATCAGGAGTCTCCTTTGCCCTGGTTTCCACCTAATTCGTTACACGCCCGGCTCTGGGAGGTCGGTCAGAGGAAGTGTCATGGTGCGCGGGGACGTTGTGGTGGGTGTGCGCGGTGCGGGAGGGG
>NZ_JBFBFA010000138.1:0-1766 GCF_040683915.1 Kitasatospora sp. NPDC093102
TGGCCGTGAATGAGCCCGGCTGGAACGCCGTAGCCATCGATATTTTGGTAGGCCCGAAGTTTCAGTAGGCGTCATTCCCAGAGTTAGACCGTGAGAAGTATCCGCTTGCGGAGTAGGTCGAGGTTGGCGCGGCCGTAGCCCTTGCGCTTGATCAGCTTGATTCTCGTGACCTGGCCCTCCACCTGCCCCGAACTCCAGGAACTGGACAGGCCGGCGGCGACGGCGTCCTGGTCCCGGCGGAAGCCCGTGACCAGGGAGTGCAGTGCGGGAAGGTCGTCGGCGAGGACACGGTTCATCCAGTCGGGCAGCAGGTCGCCGCGTCGGTCGTGGAGCATGGTGGCGAAGTCCCGGACGTGCCGGGCTGCCGCGTCCAGGTGCGGGCAGGCGGCCCGGATCTCCTTGAGCCCCTGGGCGTCGCCGGCAGGGAGCCGGTCCGGGTTGGTCATGATCCAGCGGACCACGCGGCGGGGTCGCGGGGCGGGCCTCGGCGCCACGGGAAGCCCGCGCTCCTTCGCGGGGCGGAGGTAGCGGCGGACAGTTTGGATGTCTCCCGGGAAGCCGAGTTCTTGGACTTCGCGGTGGAGGCGGGGGATGTCGTGACAGCCCTCGTTCCAGCGTTGGTGCAGGTGAGGCTTGTACTCGTCGAGAATGGACTGCCGGTTGGCCGCCTTGACCAGCAGTTCGTCGATGCTGTCGGCGCGGGCGAAGCGGCGGACGGTGGAGTGGTCCAGCCGCAGTTCCCGGCCGATCGCAGCAAGGGACTTGCCGTCGGCCAGGCGTTCCTGCACCGCCGCGTAGCGTTCCTTGGTGCGGGCGACCACGCGCCGCGGGCGGCCGAGACAGTCGCGCGCCCCGTCGGGAAGGTCGAAGGGCTGCGTCGTGTCGGGCGCCGCGCCCAGCTCGGCGGCCGGACCTGCCGCGAACGCGGACCGGATGCAGCCGTGGTGCGAGCCGACGGTCTTCTCCACGGCCTCGGCGACGTTCCGCCACAGGTGCCATCCGTCAGCGACCTGGATCGCCTGCGGGGCGCCGGTCCTGGCGCCTTCGGCGTAGGCCCCGGCCCGGTCCCGGCAGATGATCTCGACCTCCGGATGCCCGGCCAGCCACGCGGCCAACGGTTCGGCCTCCCTCCCCGGCAGCACATCGACCGGCCGGCGGGCCTCCAGGTCCACCAGAACGGTGGCGTACGTGTTGCCCCTGCGCAACGCGAAGTCGTCCACACCCAGCACCCGAACCGGGGCCGGGGGAGGATCGGGCACGGCGCGAAGCAGGTGCAGCAGGGTGTCCTTCGCGGCGCGCATGCCCAGCATCGCGGCCAGGCGGGCGCCGGGTCGGCCAGCGAGCCTGCACGCGATGGACATCAGGACCGATCGCAGCAGCGGGGTCTTGCGGGCGTGCGGCTTGGTGAGTCCCTCGATCTGCTCGGCGAACGTCACTGCTGAGCAGGCGCTGTTCAGGCAGCGGAAGCGGCGCACGAGCAGCTCGACGACCACGGCTCTGCCGCCGATCGCCGCGTCCGCCAGTCGCCGGACGTACCGCCCATGCACCCGCCCCGACAGCCTGGAGCAGTGCGGACATATTGCCCCGGCCGCCCGCGCGTGGGCGTGCAGGACGATCTGGGCCGTCGACTGTTGGACGAACTCGACTACAACACCGGTCAAATGAGGAAGAACCATCTCAAGGTTCCGCGAACTGCACGCCTGACATCGTGTCAGACTTCTCCGGCCCCACGGGCCCGATCACAAGATCTTCGCCAGAGCCGAATT
>NZ_JBFBFA010000139.1:0-1679 GCF_040683915.1 Kitasatospora sp. NPDC093102
CCAGGTTGAGCAGGGTGGACTTGCCGCAGCCCGAGGCGCCGAGCAGGGTGACGAACTCGCCGGGGGCGACATCGAGGGTGATGTCGTCCAGGACGCGGGTCCGGGCACCGGGGCGACCGAAGGACTTGTGCACGTGCGAGATCCGGACGGCGGGGCCGTCGGCCGCGACGGCGGGCGCGTCTGCCGTGGTGGTCAGTACCGTGGTCATCCGGGTACCTCCTGCATCTGGGGAAACCGGCGGAGAGGCTGGGGAACTAGGGGGTGCGGGTCACTTGGTCCCGAGACCTGCGTCCACCACGGCGGGCCGTCCCTCCGCCTGGAGCACCCTGTTGAGCAGGGTGAGGTCGTAGATCCCGTTGAGATCGGGCCTCTTGAGCAGGCCGGCGGTCACCGCGTGGTCGGCTTCGGCCTGCAGGGTGCCGGCCAGCGGGTCGTCCAGGAAGTCCAGCTCCTGCCAGGCCGAGCCGAGCAGGGAGGCGTCCAGCGTGGCGCCGCCGTCGGCCTTGATCCGCGCGTCGGCGTCGGCCCCGGCCTGCTCGGAGTTGGTCTTGATGAAGGCGTTGGTCTTCACCGATCCGCGCAGGACGGCCTCCACCACGTCCGGGTGTTCCTGGAGAAACTTCTGCGAGACGATGATGGTGGTGATGACGAACCTGCCGTCCGGCCAGAGCGACTTCTCGTCGAGCAGTTCCTTCGCCCCGAGCGAGACCAATTTGGAGGCAGTCGGCTCGGGCACCCAAGCACCGTCGATGGCACCGGACTTGTACGCGTCCGGGGTGACCTTGTTGTCGGCCCGGACGACGCTGACATCGCCCTCGCCGGACTGCGAGTCCACTCTGAAGCCCTTGCCCGCCAGGTAGTTGAGCAGTGCCACGTCCTGGGTGTTGCCCAGTTGAGGGGTGGCGATCCTCTTGCCTCCGAGGTCCTCCAGGCCCTGCACCTTCGCCGGGTTGACCACCAGCTTGACCCCGCCGGAGGCCGAACCGCCGATGATCCGCAGCGACTTGCCGTCGGACTTGGTGTAGCCGTTGATCGCGGGGGAGGGGCCGATCCAGCCGATGTCGATGGAGCCGGCGTTGAGCGCCTCGATCTCGGCCGGGCCCGCGTTGAAGACCTGGGTCTTGACCCGGGTGGCGCCCAACTCCTTCTGGAAGATGCCCTCCTGGAGGCCGACCAGCGCGGTGCTGTGGGTCAGGTTGGCGAAGTACCCGATCCTGACAGTGCCGGCCGACAGCTTGGGCCCGCCATCGGTGCCGGCGACCGGTGCCGTCCGGTCGGCGGCCCGCGAGCCGTAACCGCAGGCACCGAGCAGCGAGACGACGGACAATGCGGCGACTGAGGCCGCAGCGAAGCGCCTGATCCGACGGGGGCCGAGGCGCTTGGCGGTCCGGAGAAACGCGTCGCTGGGCATCAGACCCAGTCCTCCTCGTCGGGTGCGTCGGTGGTGCGTACGGTTTCGAAGGCCTCGCCCGCCATTCCGGCGGTGAGGGTGGTGCCGTCGGCCGGGTCGATCAGCAGGAAAGATCCGGTGCGGCGGTTGTCGGTGTAGCTGTCGAGTGCCAGCGGTTCGGCGGTGCGCAGGATGACGTGGCCGATGTCGTTGACGTTCAGTCCCTGGGCGCCGGAGCGCTGTTGGAGCGTGTCGATGTCGATGCGGTAGGAGATCTCCTTGACCAGCG
>NZ_JBFBFA010000140.1:0-1524 GCF_040683915.1 Kitasatospora sp. NPDC093102
CTCACGGTCTAACTCTGGGAATGACGCCTACTGAAACTTCGGGCCTACCAAAATATCGATGGCTACGGCGTTCCAGCCGGGCTCATTCACGGCCAGGGCTGTTGCAAAGTCTGGTGATCTTGTGAGTGTGCTGGTCAGGTGATGCCGAGGAGGTCGAGCGGGCGACTGAAGGGTTCGTAGGAGGCGTGCCGGAGGCCGGCGGCGATGTTACGGTGCCCGTGCTGCCGCAGCGTGTTGATCGCCAGGTTGCGCAGGGTCGCCATGTTCTCGGGGCCGTGGCCGGTGCGGATCTTCGAGGCGTCCTCGGCGAAGGTGGTGTCGCGGACGTAGTGGAGCCGGTTTTCGATGGTCCATTGTGACCTGGCGAGTTGGCCGAGGCGCTGGGGCGAGGCCTGGTGCGAGCTCAGGTCGGTGATCGCGTAGATGGTCTGGCGGCTGACCGCGCCGGTCTTGAGGTCGGTGCGGTAGCGCAGGATGCGTGCGGCCTGGACGGCGTGGGGGAAGTCCAGACCGAGGTCGGTGACGGTGAGGGCTCTGGTCGCGCGGGTCTCCTTGCGGCCGTGGCCGGTCTCGCGGTCATAGCGGCGGGCGGTGACGTCTTTCCAGGGCAACGACCGGAGCCGGCGGTGCAGTTCGGGCTGGTTGGCCTTGACCACGAGCAGGTAGTGGGCCTTCTTCTCCTCGACCAGGAATCGGACGTGGGCGCGCTGGGTGTGCAGGGCGTCGGCGGTGACCGTGATTCCGGTCAGGTCGTAGGGCTCCAGCAGTGCGGTGAAGCAGGTGATCTCGTTGGTCTTGTCGGACACCCGCAGCTGGGTGACGGTCCGGCCGTCGCCGGTCATCGCGGCCAGCAGGTGAGCGGCGGGCGAGGTGCCGTTTCGGGAGCCGCGAGTGGCTTTTCCGTCCACGGCGATCGAGTCCGAGCCGAGCGGATCGGCGCCGGTCAGGTCGGCCAGACCGCCCGGGCAGACCAGGGCGATGACTCGCCGGATCGTGGCGGCGCTCGGTGCGACGCGAACGCCCAGTGCGCCCACGAGCCTGGCGCCCAGCCGGGCGAGGGCGTGTTGCGGAGCGTTCGCGGACCACTGGCCGATGGCCGCGTACGAGCGCGCACCGGCGACCACCGCCGAGGCGGCGACCAGCAGCACCGCCACGAACGGGTGACGCACCCCTCGGCGTCGGCGCGGATCGGGCAGCAGTCGCAACCGCTCCACCAGCGACAATCCCGCCACGCCCTCCAGAGCGGGCGACTTGATCAGGCAGACGGTGGCAGACTGGCGGCACATCGAAGCTCCGGCGGTTCAGGGCGACTTGGGAAGGTCACCCCGTTCAACCGGAGCTTCGATGCGTTCGTGACGGCCCAGCATGGATCCCTGCATCGCCGTGACCTGCGGACTCACGCGCTCACCAGGACTTTGAAACGACCCTGCATTCACGGCCACTCGGACCCATCGTCTGCCCTGTTCGCCGATGAGTTTCACGAAGCGGGTCTCGCCCATGACGTCACCGATGACGAGCCGTCCG
>NZ_JBFBFA010000141.1:0-1488 GCF_040683915.1 Kitasatospora sp. NPDC093102
CCGCTCCCCGGCGAGACACCGGACGCCCTGCGCCACTTCACCCGCCGGGCCGCCCTCGCCGGCGACCTCGCCGCACGCGGCCTCTACGACCTCGGGCAACACCGCTTCACCACCGAAACACCCACCCTCCCCCCCACCACCCCACCCACCCACATCGACCACACCTACCGCGAAACCTTCCACCGCGGCGCCAGCCTCTTCGCCGTCTCAGAAAACCGCCTACGCGTCGGCCTGTTCGGCGCAGGCCCCAACCACCCCGACCACCCCGACCACTCCACGCACCCCCACGACACGACCACCATCGCAGGCCCCTCCCACACCACACCCACCCCTACCAACGGGGACGGCGGAACTGCCCGGAGCGACCAGCGCGAGCACCGGGCCGAGCAGGTGAGCCCATCGGCCCCGGCCCTGCCCGCACACTCGGCGAATCCGCCGGGATCGCACAACTCTCCTACCTTGGCGGGGAGTTCGAATCCCAGCCGGCAGGCGGGTGGGAAGACGCCGTTGCACTCGGACCCGGTCTGGGCCGCCCGGATCAGCAGGGCCGGGCAGCACCCGCGAGTGCGGACGGTCAACGCACTCACGGACGAGGAGATCGCGGCGTGGTGGGAACTGCTTCCCCCCGCCGCCCGGAACCAGCTCGCAATCCTGGCCAACAACGCGGCCGACTTCACCCGGCTGCAGCCGGGCGGCGACCGCCAGGCACTCAAGTGCCGCCTGACGTTCGCCGGCGCGTTCTCCCTCCTGAGCATGTGGAAGCCCGACGAGGCGATCAGCACCACCGACCTGCTGCGAGGTGTGCACGAGCTGACGCCCGGACCACGATTCCGGGAGTACGACGAACGGGAGAAGGTCGCGTTCCACGAGGGCGCGAGCCGGCAGGCCCTGGCCGCCGGCATCCCGAAACTCGGCCTGCCCGGTGGCGCCCCGCCCACCGAAACCCGCATTCCCCTCCCTCCCTCCCACGCGGGACCCTCGTCCCGCGCCCAACCGACGACGCGTCGGCAGACGGCCGGCCCCGGCGAACCGGCGCCTACCGGACGCCCTCAGGAGACGGCACCGACCACACCCTCGAACCCCAAACGTGCGTGGGGTTCCCCCGACCCCTCCCCCCAGCCCTCCCCGCTCACCTCCAGGCACAAGCGTCTGCGCCCCGGCACCCCCGAGGAAACGACGCACTCGCCTGTCAGGACCGACCCGGGCCCGGCGGGCTCGATCGCCGGCCAGGACGCACTCGCCGTAGCTGTCGAGCTGATGGCCAAGTTCGGCATCACCACCGAGAACGGGCAGCCCCACGCGAGCGACCCCCTCACCCGCGACGTCGCCCTCCGCTACACCCTCGCCAAGAAGAGCCTCGGCACCGTCATCACGAACGACACCCAGCTCGAAGTCGTCGCCAGGAACGCGGCGGCCGAACCGATCAAAGCACGCACCGAAGCGTTCGAGACCGCGATCGAACTCATGAAGGAACACAAGATCGCTCTG
>NZ_JBFBFA010000142.1:0-1425 GCF_040683915.1 Kitasatospora sp. NPDC093102
CAATGTACCCCCCCCCGCGTAACCCGCAAGCACCCTCGGTGTGGTATGCCCCCCCCTAACCGGGGGGGGGGCCCCCCCGGCGGGTGGCCGAGCCCGTCCGGCCGGACACCGGTGTCCGGCCGGACGGCGACGCGAGAGGACGGCTGGGGGCGCGCGGTGTACCGGCACCGAATCAGGCGCGCGTTCCCGCCCCGAGCCGTCGCAGGTCAGCGGAAGACGTGCGGGTCGAACCCGTACACGTCGATGACCTGGATGATCTGCCAGCCGCTGTCCCACTGGTAGAACCGGTGGCCGTCGTAGCGGTACCGGTGGCCGTGGTCGTCGCTGTACCAGTAGCTGCCCTGGCGCTCCCAGGAGCGGTGGCCGTCCCAGCGGCTCGTGTGCCCGCTGCCGTAGCCGGCGTAGCGCTCGAAGCGGTCGCCCTCGTGGTCGCGGACCTGGAAGGCCGCCGGGGAGACGGAGACGGTGGTGTCGCGGTGGACGGCCTGAACCGGTGCGGCCGAGGCAGTGCCGCCGACGAGCAGCAGCCCACCGAGCGTCGCGGCGAGCGCGGCGGCCGCGGTGGCGGCCCGGCGTCCGACGGACTTGTTCATGATCTTTCCTCCTTGATCGGCCCGGAGCCACGGGGTGATGGCTCCGGGCGGTGCCCCGCTGTGGTGGGGCAAGAACGACGCTACCGGGAGAAATGTTGAAACTTGTACATCTCGGGCTGTGGGGTACGTCATGCCCATCGGGACGGCAGGGCGAGGAATAACGGGCGGGGCAACCGCGCTGCCCCCAGCCCCCCGCGTCCTCATCCGGCAGCAAGCCCTCCCACACACCTTCCCCGAGGCCCTCACCACCCTCCCCGACTCCCACCCCCCGCGATACGGCACCGACCCCGACCTGACCACCCGGCCGACAAACAGGCCGCCCACGGCAACTTCCGCACCTGGGCCCGCATCACCAAACACGCCGTCGCCGGCCTCGCCCCCAAGGCCGCACCCACCACAGATCGTCCCGGTGACCGGGCGGCACGGCCACGCCGCGGCGCCGGCGGATCACCGCTCCCATCCACGCGATCAACGGCCCGCCCAGATCGACCGCAGCCAGCGGCCCCAGCCACTCGCGCCCCACCCGCTCGCCCAGCCGCCGACAGAACGCCCCGTCCGCAGGCAGCGCCCGAGGCCGCCCCGCCCCGCTGTCCTGCCACACCAGCTTGGCCATCACCGGATCCAGCAGCGCCCGCGCGACCTCCACCACCTCCGGGAAGACGGCCGCGTCCCGCGCCACCGCCCGCCACCGCCAGAAATCCCCGCCCGCTGTCGCCGCCCGGTTTTTCTGCGTAGGAATCTCGTCACTAGCTGTGGATTTCGCAGTTTGGATGGTTGGCAGCTGATGGGGCGCGCAGGTTGGTGGGCGGGTCGCTCAGTTCTTCTGGGTAGG
>NZ_JBFBFA010000143.1:0-1419 GCF_040683915.1 Kitasatospora sp. NPDC093102
GGCTTTGTATGCATCATCATTATTATTCCTTTTCCAGCGATCTTTAGTCGTATGAGTTCCCATAAAGCCAATATACATAGAACTCAATCGCTGCTGACCATCTAAGACTCCGATGATTTCTTCATGGGTGAATGTCCCTGTTTTTCTTCTGTTATAGGGCGATCGTTGGTCGTATTCTTTAAGAAAGTCGTAGAACACAGGCTTTGTTTCCTAAATCGAGTCAGCGAACAAAACTCTCATCATTGTTCAAATATCAAGCTATATAGTGGGTTTCAGGCATACCTAGCCCAGTAAGCTTGTTCAAAGCCCTAATCATCGCGTAAGCTTCTCCCACCTGAGCGTTATAATTCCGCATGCTCAACGTGCCTCCTAGCAGTTGTTTTATCCTGTACATAGCGGTTTCTGAGATTGAACGGCGATGATAACCATACCGTTTTTTCCACTGCTTATTTGAGCCATGAAGCTGTTGCCAACTGACGGCTAAGTTTCGTGGATGCCCTTGTTCCCATAGCGCAGCACCTTCCCTAGGTGGAATGAGCACTAAAGCGCGTTTTCGACGAACGGCTTCGTGACAGGCTTTCGTGTCGTAAGCACCATCACCCGAGATATTGCGTATTTTTCGATGGGTTTGCTTAAGCAAATTGGGCATCACTTCAGCGTCTGTGACACCTGATAAACTGAGTTCAGCGGCAATAATTTCATGGCTATGCGTATCTACGGCAATATGCAGTTTACGCCACACTCGGCGCTTTCCATCTGTGCCATGTTTCTTCACTTTCCACTCACCTTCGCCATAGACCTTCAAGCCTGTCGAGTCGATAGCTAAGTGCTCAATGGCGCCGCGAGTCTTGGTTTTAAAAGCAATATTGACCGTTTTCGCGCGTTTACTGATGCAGGTGTAATGCGGGCAAGATAATGGGATGTCACCCAGTTTAAACACCGAATTGATGAAGCCTTGTAAGGCTCGCAGTGGCATAGAGAAAATACGCTTAACCATCAACGCAGTGGTAATGGCTAAGTCGCTAAACACTTGAGGGCGACCTTTCTTTGGCTGCTCGACCTTGGCTTTCCACTTAGCAATTGCATCCTCATCAATCCAGAAGGTAAGTGAACCGCGGTTGATTAAGGCTTGGTTGTATTGCTTCCAGTTGGTTGTTTTATAGCGAGGTTTTGACACGGTTAATGGGTAAGTTGATAGGCGATGCCGATCAGATCAGCGGCTACGGTTTTAGTTCAACTTATTTAGGAAACAAAGCCTATATCCTCAGGTCCTATAGGTGTGCGGCACGTTCTTGACCGACTTATAACGCCCAATTAAGGTGTGAAGCACGCTACCATAATATTTGGTTAGATCACCGTAAACACTGAACTAGACCCAAAACAAAAATGCCAAGCGTGCTGAATCACTCTTAAATTGTT
>NZ_JBFBFA010000144.1:0-1403 GCF_040683915.1 Kitasatospora sp. NPDC093102
AGATCATGCTCACCCTCAACAACACCACCCACACCACCCTCGAACTCGCCGACCTCACCGTCCAACCCGAGCTGACCACGCTCGGCGTCGCCAAGATGGACCTCGCGTTCAGCCTGCTCGAACTGGCCGGGGCGAACGGCGAGTCCGGCGGGGTGCGCGGCGCCGTGGAGTACGCCACCGACCTCTTCGACCACGAGACCGTCCAGCGGTTCACCGGACACCTCACCCGGATCCTCGAAGCCGCCGCCAACGACCCCGACCAACCGATCAGCCGGATCGACATCCTCGACCCGAGCGAGCGCAGGCAGCTGCTCGACGGATGGAACGACACGGTCCACGAGCCCGCCGACGCGGCTTCCTCCGTCCAGGTCGCGTTCGCTGACCAGGTTGCCCAGCGGCCCGACGCGGTGGCGGTGAGTTCCATGAACGGCTCACTGACGTACCACCAGCTTGACCAACGAGCCAACCAGTTGGCGAATCGTCTTCGCGCCATGGGCGTCCGGGCCGGCTCCCAGGTAGCGCTGCTGCTGGAGCGGTCGGTCGACCTCGTGGTCGCCACGTTGGCCGTGGTGAAGGCGGGTGGCGCCTACGTACCGCTGGACCGCCGCAGCCCGGCGGACCGCCTCCGCTTGATCCTCTCCGAGACCCGCGCCGAAATCCTGCTCACGGAGCGGAAGTTCGCACCGACGGAGCTTTCCGGCGGGACTCGCACACTGCTCCTGGACGAGGACACGTCGCTCGCGGCCGAGAGCTCGGACGATCCCGGGGTGACCGGCCACCCGGGACAGCTGGTCTATGTGATGTACACCTCGGGTTCGACCGGCACCCCCAAGGGCGTGGGCATCACCCACGGCAATGTACTCAGCCTGGTTGCCGACCGGTGCTGGAGCGACGAGGCGCGGCAGCGCGTCCTGCTCCACTCGCCGAACACCTTCGACCCCTCGACGTACGAGATCTGGGGCCCGCTGCTCTCCGGCGGCCGGATCGTGGTGGCTCCGCCGGGGGATCTGGACATCGATGTCCTGGCGCAGGTCATCTCCTCGAACCAGGTGACGGGCCTGCTGGTGGCCTCTGGTGTGTTCCGGCTGCTGGCCGAGGAGCAGCCGCAATGCTTCGCCTCCGTGCGTGAGGTGTGGACCGGTGGCGATGTCATGTCGCCCGTCTCGGTGGAGCGGGTCCGGGCGAGCTCCCCCCGGACCGTGGTCACGAACAGCTACGGGCCGACCGAGACCACGCTGTGCGCGACGCACTACGCCATTCGCACCGGCAAGCCCGTTCCGGCCCGCGCGCCGATCGGGCGCCCGCTAGACAACACTCGTGCGTACGTGCTTGATCCAGGCCTCCAGCCGGTCCCGGCCGGCGTCACCGGCGAGCTCTACATCGCCGGCTCCGGCCTCGCCCGC
>NZ_JBFBFA010000145.1:0-1358 GCF_040683915.1 Kitasatospora sp. NPDC093102
CTGTCTTCATGCCCGGGTTGCCGCAGGATCACTCGACCGGGAACCCTCGTTCGAACGCCAAGCGAACCACTCGGTACAACAACGGCTCCTGACCAGCAGTGCCTGAAACTGCTCCTTCTGGTCCGGTGCATCGCCGTTCCCCTGACGTGTGGTCGTCACTTGTACCCCCTCGTCCAGGCGCCGGCGATCGCCGCCGACGAGGGTCCTGGTCTCCCGGCAGCGGCCTCCCGGCGCGCTTTCATCTTTCAAGCATTGCGCTCGGCCAGGCCGAGTCGGCGGTCAGGCAAGCCTTACTAAAATGCAACTTCAGGAAGGGGTCCTTCCTGGCCAACGGCGGCCAGTTCGACTACATCTTTAGGACCACGAGGGCGACTTGGCATCTGAATCGGTCATTCGCCTCACCAGCCGCACACGCTCACAGACCTGGGGGGCCTGATGATGCCGAAGCCGCCGCACGAGCTGCAAGCCCACGATCACGAACGGAACAACTCTGCGGAGCGCGCCTATCGAGTGCTGCAGGCAATGATCGAGCTTGGCCCGGGTGCGCACACACTCGCAGAGGTGATGACCCACAGCGGGCTCACCCGTTCCACCGCCCACCGCATCCTCCAGTCCGGCGTGCGCACGCACACCTTCGTCCAACCGACCTACGGCACCTACTCCATCGCCCACCCCAGCGTCACAGGGCACAGCCAGGACTCGCTGACCGCATTGCCCGCCAGTTCCCCGGCGATCTCCGAGGAGCTCGCCCACCTGCAGCGCCGCACGAACCAGGTCGTCGCCCTGCACAGCCACCTCCTGCTGGGCATGCCCAGCAGGATCTGCGTCGACATCGCGCACGGCAAGCGTCACGACTTCGCAGCCGCGCTGGCGACCTCCGACGCGGGGCCCGTCCTGCGCCGCGCGCCCCTGCACCAGGACGCCGCCGGCCTGGTCATGCTCGCCAGCCTCGACGACCTGAGCGCAGGCAACGCCGTCCTGCGGCGCATCAAGATACAGGGATACGCACGCACTCCTTCCCCCGTCGCCGGATGGGAGATGCTCTCCGTGCCGCTGTGGCGCGGCTCCGTTCTCGTCGGCTCCGTCAGCCTCCTCGCCCCTGACGCCTACTGGCAGCGGCGCACCGAGCGCCTGGCCGACGCCACGATGGACACCGCCGCAGCCCTGTCCCGGCGACTGGAGCACACCCGAACCCAGCGTCAGATCATGCCGATGCTGCAGCAAGCCAGCTGAACACAGAAGTCCTCGGGGGGAACAAGCCAATGAGTGGTGTGCATCGTAAAGTGGCTGGTCACGGGCCTGGTGTGCGTCGCTGTCGGGGTGCTCATGCTGGTTGTGGGCGGGTGACTTCGGTGGAG
>NZ_JBFBFA010000146.1:0-1248 GCF_040683915.1 Kitasatospora sp. NPDC093102
TGGCAGGCACACGGGTAACGGACGAGCCGTTGCCGGAGACCACCGAGGCGCCGGCCGAGTCGGCGCCGGAGGCCGTGGCGGTGGGCGCAGCGGAGGGCTTGGCGTGGGCCGTGGGGGTGGGCATGGGGGTGCCGGTTGCGGCGGTGGCCATTCCCCCTGCGGTCGCGATGGCTGCGGCGGTGGCGGTGGCGGCGATGAGCATGATCGGGCGGATACGCATGAATCGGTGTCCTTTCCTGCGGGCGTCCGGTTGATGCCCGCGCCCCTGTACGCCTCCCGACGCCCGGCAGGTCGCATCCCGCACACGTGATCCAGGTCATAGGCCGTGGGTGCGACCCTGGGACGGCGCTCGTGCGTACAGGGCGGGACGCTCCGCCCAGGACGCACAGCTCCACCGCCGTAGCCGAGGAGTGTCTCCTCGCGAGCCGCCTGTGCCGCGAGCTGACGGACAGCCCCGGAGGAGAGGCCCTTGATGACGCCACAGGAGTTCGACGCGTTCTACGCGGCGTCCTTCTCCCGCCTGACCGGGCAGCTCTACGCGTTAACCGGCAACTGGTCCGAAGCACAGGACGTGGTCCAGGAGGCCTTCATCCGTGCGTGGGACCGAAGGCGTACCTTCGACCCGAACAGCGCCCCGGAGGCATGGATCCGGACCACGGCCCGGCGGCTGGCCCTCTCCCGCTGGCGGCGTCTGGCCCGGGGCCTGCACTTGGCCGGACGCCACCACCGCCAGGAACCACCCACCGTCGAGCCGCCCACCGAGGAGCACCTGATGCTGGTCACCGCGCTCCGCGAGCTGCCCGAGGCACAGCGGAGCGCCCTGGTCCTGCACCACATGTGCGACCTCTCCGTCGAGCAGGTCGCGGCCGAGACCGGCGCCAGCGTCAGCGCCGTCAAAAGCCGCCTCGCCCGCGGCCGGGCCGCGCTCGCGGCCAGACTCGCCGACCAGACCCCGACCAGCGAGGAAGGAAAACTCCGTGTCTGACCCCATCCACGACAACCTCGCCAACCGGCTGCGGCTGCTCGGCACGCAGATGCCCGCACCGACCCTGCCCGCTGCGGAGATCCGCCGACGCGCCGACCAGCGCCGCCGCCGGCACGCCCTCGGCGCGACCGCGGCCTGCACCGCAGCAGCCCTGTGCCTGGCTCTCCCGTCCGTGCTGCACTCACCAGGACCACAACACCCACCGGGACCACAACAAGGAGCAGCCACCACAGACACCCCCTCCGTGCCGGCTTCCCCCCACC
>NZ_JBFBFA010000147.1:0-1182 GCF_040683915.1 Kitasatospora sp. NPDC093102
ACCCGAGTGGACCGTTGGGAACTCGCACACAGCGAGCAGGGCATCGAGGCGACGCTGGCACGGCTTCGCCGGCACGGCGACCCGGCCGACCTGCCGGTGGCGATCGAGACCACCCGCGGCCTGGTCGTGGACCGGCTGCTGGTCGCCGGCCACCCGGTCGTGCCGGTGCACCCGAACGCCTTCCACGCGATGCGCCCGCGCTGGGGCGCATCGCGTGCCAAGACCGACGCCGGGGACAGCCACAAGCTCGCCGACTACCTGCGTACCGACGGTCACCAGCTGCGGCGCATCACCCCGACCGATCCCAGGACCCTGGAACTGCAGGCCCTGACCCGTCAGCGCGCCGACCACGTCGAGGCCAAGGTCGCCGCCGTCAACCAGCTCGACGCCCAGCTCGACCAGCTGTGGCCCGGCGGCAAGGCGATCTTCGCCGGCCGCGACAGCGACATCGCCCTGGAGTTCCTCGACCGCTACCCGACCCCGCAGGCCGCCGCCAAGCTCACCCCGGCCAAGTTGGAGGCCTGGTGCAAGCGGCGCCGCTACACCGGCCGCCGCACCGGCAAGGAGCTGATCGAGCGCCTGCGCACCGCCCCCACGGCCGCCTCCCGCCTCGGCGAGGACACCGTGGCGACCCTGATCCGCGTCCAGGTCCAGCTCGTGCGCGCCATACGGGCGACCATCCGCGCCCTCGACCAGGAGATCGCCGACGCCGTCGACGCACACCCCTTGGCGCCGCTGCTGGCCGCGATGCCACGGATCGGCAGGATCAACCTCGGCCAGATCATCGGCGAGATCGGCCCGATCCTCGAACGCGCCGAGACCTGCGAGCAGTTCATCGCCGAGACCGGCGTCGTCCCGGTCACCCGCGCCTCCGGCAAATCCCACAGCGTGACCTTCCGCTACGCGACCAACCGCCGTGCCCGCGTCGCGATCACCACCTTCGCCGACAACAGCCGGCACGGCAGCGACTGGGCCGCGAAGATCTACACCGACGCCCGAGGCCGCAAGAAGCGACACCCCCACGCCGTCCGCATCCTCGCCCGCGCCTGGCTGCGAGTGATCTGGGCCTGCCGACGCGACGGCACCCCCTACGACCCCGCCACCCACCAAGCCAACAACAAGATCAAAACGACTCCCGAGACGGCGCTGGCGGCATAGGGGTTGACTCAGGAAACTCATGCG
>NZ_JBFBFA010000148.1:0-1155 GCF_040683915.1 Kitasatospora sp. NPDC093102
GGACCCTGTCTTCATGCCCGGGTTGCCGCAGGATCACTCGACCGGGAACCCTCGTTCGAACGCCAAGCGAACCACTCGGTACAACAACGGCTCCTGACCAAGGAGAACCTCTACAAGGAGGCCCAGGTCAGCCGCGCCACCATGAACCGCGCCCACGCCGTGATGGCCGAATGGGATGCCCACATCGCCGCCCACGGCAAAACCATCCCGGGCGAGGCCAAGCGCGACGCCGCCATCGCCGAGCTCAAGCGACGCCTGGCCGCCAAAACGCAGGAGTGCACCCTCTTGACGAAAAAGCTCGCTGCTGCCGCCACCGCCATTGCCGCTCTCCATCACGACAACGAAGCCCTTCGCCAGCAACTCGCGCGGGGCCAGGCGACCACTGTCAGCCCGATCCGGCCCCGCCGAGGTAGTGAGAACAGCCGCCTCAGATGATCGGAGGGCGGCCAGCCCGAGTCAGGCGCCACACCGTCCGCCAACTCATCGGCCGCCGCTCGCCGTGGCCGCCGCGCAGACCCTCGGCCAGGCCCCTGAACCAGACACCGAGATTCCCTGAGGACCGGAACCTCCAGACGCTGATGACCACCCAGTTGACGAGGTAGACCGGAATGAGAGGGACTGGCAAGAGTCGGTAGGCGACCCAGACACGGTTGCGCGCCACCATCCGGTAGTAGGGCTTATGACGGGCCGGATTCGTCGCCGGGTGGTGCACCTGAACGTCCGCCGCGTACCAGCCGATCCGGCCCAGATCCCACAGGTGCCACGAGAGCCACACGCCCTCGTGGAACAGAAGAAAGTGCCCAGGCCAGCCGCCTACGGCCTCGAAATCGGCCCGGCGAACGAGCACGATCCCTTCGGCCATCACCGTGACAGCCCCCGGCGTAACCGCATCCTTCGACCGCAGGCGCGGAACCCACCGGCCGAGCGTGGTCCCACTGACGGGATCGACGATCCGCGGCTGGACATAGGCGGAATCAGGGTGTCGATCGAACTCGGCAGCGAGCCGGGCGACGGTGTCAGGATCCGGCAGGACGGCGTCGTTATCGAAGAACAGGATGAATGAGGTGACCCCCGCGGTGTGGACACACCTGAGAATGGATCTCGTTGGTCCAGGAAGGTGAAGATCCACGTGGGACGTCCCTCGAAGTACAGTCC
>NZ_JBFBFA010000149.1:0-1139 GCF_040683915.1 Kitasatospora sp. NPDC093102
CCGTCGGCGCCTCGCGCGCCGCCGTGGACGCCGGCTGGTACCCGCACAGCAGCCAGGTCGGCCAGACCGGCAAGCAGGTCTCCCCGCAGCTCTACGTGGCCAACGGCATCTCCGGCGCCATCCAGCACCGGGCCGGCATGCAGACCTCGAAGACCATCGTGGCCGTCAACAAGGACCCCGAGGCCCCGATCTTCGAGCTCGCCGACTACGGCGTGGTCGGCGACCTCTTCGAGGTGCTGCCGCAGCTCACCGCCGAGGTGAAGGCCCGCAAGGCCTGATCCCCCGAGTGCAGTGGAGGGCGTGGCGCCGAGTGGTACTCGGTGCCACGCCCTCCGTCGTTTCCCGGCGGCGCCGGGTCGTGCCGCCCGTCCCGATCGCTGCGCGGTCGGCTCCGTGACTCACTCCGTGACTCACTCCGCGACTCACTCCGCGACGAAGGCCGCGAGGTGCCGGGTGAAGCCGCCCTGGGCGGGCGGCAGCGGGCGCGGCTCGGTGTCCGGCGGCGACGGTGGCTCCTCCATCGGCAGCAGCCGCAGCTCCGGCTGGTCGGAGTCGGGGGAGGAGAGCAGCCGTACGCGGGTGCCGACCGGGACGGTGCTGCGCATCCCGTCCACGATGCACCAGACGTCGAAGCCCTCCGCCATGCGGATCAGGGACTTCTGACGGACCAGCGGCGTGCGGGCCTGCTCGACCGCGCAGCGCCGCACCACGCCGGTGCCCTCGCTGGGCTCCAGCCTGAGGTCGGTGGAGCCGCAGGTGGGGCAGAGCAGCCGCTGGAAGGTCGGGTTGTTGCACCACGCGCAGCGCTGGAAGTACAGCGTCGTGCTGCGGGTGTCGGCATCGATGGCTGAGTGGACCACGCTGTCATCTCCCTGCGCTCGGACCGGCTCGTTCGGCAGAAGTTCGGCAGAAGTTCGGCACGAAAAGGATAGGGAACTCAGTGCCGTCAAGGGAAGGCACTGAGTTCCCTTTTTGCCGCGCGCATGCATAATGAAGGGTACTGAGTACCGTCGTGAAACAGGAGTGGCGATCATGAGCCAGGAGTTCGATCTCTTCCGCATCTCCGAGGAGCACGGGATGCTCCGTGAGGCGGTGCGTTCGCTGGCCGAGGCGAAGATCGCTCCGTTCGCGGCGGAGGT
>NZ_JBFBFA010000150.1:0-1133 GCF_040683915.1 Kitasatospora sp. NPDC093102
CCTAATTCGTTACACGCCCGGCTCTGGGAGGTCGGTCAGAGGAAGTGTCATGGTGCGCGGGGACGTTGTGGTGGGTGTGCGCGGTGCGGGAGGGGGTGTGCCGGTGTAGGGCGGGTAGGGGTCGGCGTCGGTCATCTCGGTGTCGGATGTGTCGGCGGTGTCGAGGGTGTTGAGGGGGTGTGTGATGCCGGGGACCACGACGTCGGCGGCGAAACCGGTGCCGCTTTCCGCAGGGTAGGTGCCGTCGGTCTGCCGTCCCTGCCACTCGGCGTCGGGGTCGTGGTGCAGGTCGAGCAGGCGGTCCAGTTCCCTGTCGGCGAGCTCGGTGATGGTCGGGACGGCGGGCAGGTCTTCGGCGACGTCGTAGAAGGCGAGGTCGAACGGGTCGGCGTGGTGGAGGGGGGTGCCCGGTGCTGGGCCGATGTCGGGGGCGGGGCCGGCGGAAGCGGACGGTGGCGGGATGGAGGGTTCGTGTGTGGTGGCGGTGTCCATGGTGACGTCCATGGTCTCGTCCGTGGCGAGAGTGTTCTTGGTGGTGCTGGTCGGCTCGGCGTCGTCGTGGGCGGGTGGGCTGTCGGGGTAGTACAGGGGGGACGGAGCCGCTGCGGGGGAAAAGCCGCCTTCGGGGATCGTCACCTCGTCGGCGAAGCCTGTTGTGCTGTTGGTTGCGGTGTCCTCCAGCACCGCTGGAGGTGCCGAGCTCTCGACGGTGACGGTCGGTGGTACTGGTGCCGGTGCCGGATAGGCGGAGATCAGGAGGTCCATCTCCTCCAGATCCTCGCGGGTGATCTCGGGGCCGTCCTCGCCCTCACTCGTCCCCGCAGGCACCGCCAGGGTCTCCAGAACTCCGGCCTCGGGGAACAGCTCGTCGAGGTTCCAGGTGTCCCACTCGTCTGGCCCTGCCGGGAGCATGGGACTCGGCGACTCCTCGGCGTGCTCCTCCGGCACATGGTCCGCCTCGGGGTGGGTGTCAGTGGTCCGGGTCGGGGACGTGGGCCGGGGGGTGTCGGGGGCGGGGCTTGTGGTGGTGGGGGGGTAGAGGTCGAGGAGGTGGATGGTCCCGGTGAGGTCCTCGGGGGTGATGCGGGGGGTGTCTTCGTTCTCGCCGGTCCCGCCGGTGGCCGCCGTGGTGT
>NZ_JBFBFA010000151.1:0-1104 GCF_040683915.1 Kitasatospora sp. NPDC093102
TCAGTCCTTGCCACAGGCTCTCGGCCAGAGCGTTGTCGTAGCTCGAGCCGACCCGGCCCATGCTCCTGCGGATCCCGTGCCGGTCGCAGACCTCGGCGAACGCGGCCGAGGTGTATTGCGAGCCGCGGTCCGAGTGGAAGATCACCCCGGTCACGTTCCCGCCCCGGGCGGCCACGGCGGCCTCCAGAGCGTCGATGACCAGCTCGGCGCGCATGTGTGGGGCCATGGACCAGCCGACCACCCGCCGCGAGCACATGTCGATGACCGAGGCCAGGTAGAGCCAGCTGCTGCCGACCTGGATGTAGGTAATGTCGCCGCACCAGCGTTGATCGAGTCCGGCGGCGGTGAAGTCCCGGCCGATCAGGTCCGGGGCGGGCGGCGCGACCAGGTCCGGGACCGTGGTGCGCTTGCGGCGCCGCAGGTGGCGGCCGACGATGTGACGCTCGCGCATCAGCCTCGCCACCCGCTTGCGGTTGACCGTGTGCCCGAAGCCGCGAAGCTCGGCGTGGACCCGCCGGGCCCCGTAGGTCTCCTTGTGCTCGGCGTGGATCTCGCGGATCTCGGCAACCAGGGCCTCCTCCTCAAGTCGGCGCTCGGCGCGGGCCTCGGCGCCGGCCTGCCATCGGTAGTAGCCCGAGCGGGAGACCTCCAGCACCCGACAAAGCCGCTGGACGCCGAACTCGTCGGCGTTGTCGGAGATGAAGTCCCAGCGGCGGGACGTCACTTCATCTCCTTGGCAAAATAGGCGGCTGCCCGGCGCAGGATCTCGCGTTCCAGCTGCCATTCCTTCTCCGCCTTGAGAAGACGCGCGTTCTCTGCGCGCAGCCGAGCCAGTTCCACCTCCGCGCTCTCGGCCTGCGGCCCGCCACCCGGGGTGCCCGCCCCATCGGCCTCACGCACCCACGCACGCAACGTCTCGTGGTTGACGTTCAAGTCGTCGGCGACCGCCTTGAACGACCGCCTGCCCGCCGATGCCCGCCACAACGCGACCGCATCCGCTCTGAACTCCGGACTGTACTTCGAGGGACGTCCCACGTGGATCTTCACCTTCCTGGACCAACGAGATCCATTCTCAGGTGTGTCCACACCGCGGGGGTCACCTCA
>NZ_JBFBFA010000152.1:0-1065 GCF_040683915.1 Kitasatospora sp. NPDC093102
GTCCACCACCAGGTTGCCGGTGTTGGAGATTGGGCGGCCGATCGGCATCGACGTCGTGTCCGGCCGGTCCTCGTCCACCACGAGGCAGGTGGCGAAGACGGTCGCCTCTGTGGGGCCGTATCCGTTGATCAGGGTGCCCGGGGCGTACGGCCCTGACATCAGGGCGTCCGCGACGGAGCGGTCCACGGCCTCACCGCCGTACAGCACCGTCTTCATCCCGGCCACCAGATCCGGGCGCTCGACCAGGTGCTGGTTGAACAGCGGGGCCGTGAGCCAGGCGACCGTCACACGGTCGCGGCGGAAGGCGGCGGCCAGCGCGTCGGAGTCGGCCAGCTCCTCCTTGTCCACGACGGCGAGGGTCGCGCCGGTGATGAGGGCGCCCCAGCACTCGTAGGTGAAGACGTCGAAGCAGTAGTTGCAGGTCTGCGAGACGGCGTCGCCGGCGGTGATCGTGTTGAACCAGTTGTTGATCAGCAGGCGGCAGATGGAGCGGTGCTCGATCTGAACGCCCTTGGGGGTGCCGGTGGAGCCGGACGTGTAGATGACGTACGCGAGGTCGCGGGCGCCGGTCGGCATGACCGGATCCGTGACCGGCCGGTCGTCGAGGGACAGCTCGTCGAGCGGGACGAGCGGGGTTCCGGTGTGCGCCAGGCGTGGCACCAGCCGGGAGTGGGTGAGGACGAGCGGGGTCGCGCTCTCCTCCAGCATGAACGCAAGCCGGGTGGCGGGGGTGTCGGGGTCCAGGGGGACGTAGGCACCGCCGGCCTTGAGGACGGCGAGGAGCGCCGTGATCATGTCGACGCCGCGGTCGAGGCAGATCGCGACGAGGGTGTCGGTGGTGACGCCCTGGTCGATGAGGTGGTGGGCGAGGCGGTTGGCCCGCTCGTTCAGCTGCCGGTAGGTGAGGGTCGTGTCGTGGTGGACGACGGCCGGGGCGTCGGGGGTGCGGGCGGCCTGCTCCTCGAAGAGACGGTGGATGGTGGTGTCGTCGGCGTAGTCGACGGTGGTGTCGTTGAACTCGTCGAGGATCTGGTGGAGTTCGGCGTCGGTGAGCAGGCGGACTTC
>NZ_JBFBFA010000153.1:0-1051 GCF_040683915.1 Kitasatospora sp. NPDC093102
CCGGACGCGGCAGCATCGCGCCCACCGGCCGGTGACGTGGCGGCCGGCGGGAGCGGCCCGGAAACAAACCCGGCGGGAGCGGCCGCCGGCCGGCCGGATTCCGGTGCGAGGCACGCCGGGCCCCCGGCCGCGGAGGACGGTGAGACGGAGGGTCTTGCGTCGGAGGACCCGGCCGCCACCCACACGCCCGGGGCTGTGGTCGATGCGCCGGCCGTTGAGCCGGTCGTTGAGCCGGTCGGGGTGCGGATGGAACTGGACGGGGAGGGCGGGGAGGTGCCGCCCGTCGGGGTCCTCCCCTTGGTGGATCCGATCCCCGGTTCCGGAGTGATGGGCGAGAGCGGGCCGGTGGGCGGGGAGACTGAGGAGCCGTTGCCCGGTGGGGGGTTGGGGGACGGTTTCGGGGGTGAGGAGATCGTCCGTGCGGTCGGCCTGTTGGAGGAGGCGAGGTTGCGGCTGCCGCCGGGGACGGTGTTCGGGGAGGACCCGGATGTGCTGGCCGTGGCCGGTGTCTACCGTCATGCCCTGCACACGCTGCTCGAGGGTGCGGACGCGTTCCCCGTGGACACCGACTTCCACGCGGTCGCCCTGGCCGAGGCGGCCGACCGCGCCCGGGACCTTGCCCACGCCCGCGCCCGCGGCGCGGGCAGCGGTCCTGACGCCACCGCGGCGATGACGGACACCGTATCCGGGACCGTGCCGCTCCCGCCGGGCCCACGAGGCGCGGAGCCGCCCGCGCACCACACCGGTGACGCCGGCCGGCCCGCTGACACCGTGATGCCGGCGTCGGCTGACGCGATCGCGGCGGGGCCCGTGGGTGAGGGTCTGCCGACGGGTGGGGAGGCGGGTGCGGTGACGCGGTTCCACCGCCGGATCCCCGACCACCCCTTCACCGTCCACGCCGGGGCCACCACGATCCACTGCCACGGCCTGACGATCGTCATCCCGCCGTCCAAGCAGGGGAGTTTCGGCGAGCAGGATCTGACGGGTGTGCTGCGGCATACGGACGGGGTGTGGCGGGTGCGGTTCACCACGCCCGACGGCGGTGAGTTTT
>NZ_JBFBFA010000154.1:0-1038 GCF_040683915.1 Kitasatospora sp. NPDC093102
GAAAATTGATCAACGGTCGCAAGCGGCACGTCATCGTGGACACGCTTGGCCTGCTGTTGATGGTGCTGGTCACCCCCGCCGACACCACCGACCGCGACGCTGCCTGCGGCATGCTGAAATACCTCCGCGCCCGCTATCGGAAGCTCCGCCTGGTGTGGGCCGACGGCGCTTACACCGGCCGCCTGGTCGACTGGGCCCGCGAGACACTCCAGCTCACCCTGGAGATCGTCAAACGCAGCGACGACATGAGCGGCTTCGTGGTGCTGCCGAGACGATGGGTGGTGGAGCGCACACTGAGCTGGCTGATGCGCTCGCGACGGCTGGCCCGGGATTACGAGACGCTGCCTGCCAGCAGCGAGGCCGTCACCCTGTGGTCCATGACCATGCTCATGGGACGCCGCCTCGCCCGCCACCGGGACCAGAAGGTCACCCGTTTGCCCGCCGCGGCGTGAACACCCCGGGCCGCTCCTCGGTCAGCCAACCCCGCTCCACCAGCCGCTTCGCCTTCGACCGCACACCCTCGACCTTCGCCGGGACCCGCTCCAGGCCCAGTCGAGAGGCCAACTCCTGGGCCCGCAGCCCCGCCCCGCCCGCCTCCGCCTCCAGCATGCCCACCAACCGTCGGTAGTCCGGCGCGAGCGCCTCCGTGGTCAGGCCCTCCCGCCAGACGGGCACCACCGCCCCCGCCACCGGGACCTTCACCACCGCCGGCACCGGCACCGGCCGCAGCGGTTCCTCCGGCTCCGGCTCCGGCGCGGCCAAGGCCTCGGCCAACTCGGCGAGGGCGATGGCCCGCCGCTCCAACACTGCTTCCGCCTCGGCCAGTTCGGCAAGAACCCGATCGGCCTTCACACGGAGCTCGTCGACCCGCACCCGCGCAGCCGTCTCCCGAGCCTCCAGCAAGCCCATGACCGACGCCACCGACCACCTCCGTGTCATCCCGGACGAACGCGACGGCCCGACTCTTCCTCGACACCACGGAGTTCATGCCTGACCAGCGGAAACCCACCGGTCACGTGCCGAAAGACAACACCTTCT
>NZ_JBFBFA010000155.1:0-1030 GCF_040683915.1 Kitasatospora sp. NPDC093102
GCTACGGACTCCTCCGCTACCTCAACCCCACCACCGCCCCCACCCTCGCCGACCAACCCACCCCCCAGCTCGGCTTCAACTACCTCGGCCGGTTCAGCACGGCACAGAGCGGTGACTGGGAACGGGCACCGGAGTCCGAGGTCCTGGACGCCACGGCGAACGAGGGGATGCCGATGCCCCACAGCATTTCGCTGAACGCCGTGACGCACGATCTTCCCGATGGGGAGGCCCAGTTGACCGCCACCTGGTCGTACCCCGGCGCCCTGCTCCAGGAACAGGAGGTGCGGGAGCTCGCGGAGTTGTGGTTCGAGGCCCTGGAGGGCCTGGTCCGGCACACCCGGACGCCCGGGGCCGGCGGCTACACCCCGTCAGACCTCTCCCTGGTCTCCCTGAGCCAGGACGAAATCGATGAGCTTGAGTCCGAGTGGAGCCTGTGATGAAGAAGCCCGGTATCGCTGACATCCTGCCGTTGTCGCCGTTGCAGGAGGGCCTGCTCTTCCACGCCCTCTACGACACCGACGGCCCCGACGTCTACACCACCCAACTCACCCTCCACCTCGAAGGCCACCTCGACACCGACCGCCTGCGCACCGCCGCCAGCACCCTCCTCAGCCGCCACCCCAACCTCAAAGCCGCCTTCCACACCCGCCCCAACAACCCCCCCATCCAAATCATCCCCACCACCACCCACCTCCCCTTCAACGAAATAGACCTCACCCACCTCACCCCCACCCAACAAACCACCCAACTCACCCACATCACCAACCAGGAACGCCACCACCGCTTCAACCCCACCAACCCCCCACTCATCCGCTACACCCTCATCCACACCACCCCCACCACCCACCACCTCCTCATCACCAACCACCACATCCTCCTCGACGGCTGGTCCATGCCCCTCATGGTCCGCGAACTCCTCACCCTCTACACCACCAACAGCAACACCCACACCCTCCCCCCCACCACCCCCTACCGCGAATACCTCACCTGGCTCCACCAACAAGACCCCACCACCAGCCTCACCACCTGG